>NZ_JBALBW010000124.1:0-49275 GCF_036919895.1 Nostoc sp. | reverse complement strand
GAGCGCCGATTGAAGTCTTGAAGCAGTATATTAAGAATCAAAGCCGCCCTCCGCTTCGCTCTCATGGCGGGGCTTGAATCCCACTCTTTTGGTCACTTGTCGAAACAGTAAGCCAAATCCAAAACCCCACAGCGCAGGATTAATTAAGATAGACTTGGCAATCTGCCAATGATTCTGGACACCGCCGCCAAAACGCGCTGCCACTAATACACCCAACGCATAAGTTCCGGGGAATGAACCGAGTAAATCGTAAAATAACGCCCAAGCAAAGTATTCTTTGCCTACCATTGCTAAGGTAATAGGAAAGCCAAGATAACCCGTATTACCCAACATTGCTGCTAATATCAAGCTAGCCTGAGTTTGTGGTTGGGGGACAGTTTTTCTAAAATAAGCTTGTCCTTTAATGGCTAACCAAGCTAAAAATGCTCCTAGTAAAATGGCTAGGTAAGCGATCGCAGGTGCAATCCAAATCTGCCCCGACAAGCTAGATTGACGCAAAAACGATACTATGCTTATGGGTACTCCCACCCAAAAAAGGAACTGTCCCAAACGAGTAGGAACTGTTACAGGTAGTTTGCGTCCCAGAATAAAACCTACCAGGACTAATCCTCCCAGCTTGACGTATAGTTCTAAAAGGTTTGTCAAGATTGCGCCTAAGAACCACAGATGTAAAATGCTACCTGTTACGTCTACTTTTGTCCAGTGCAAAATCTGTTATGGCTATCCCACAAAAACAGGAGTTTACCCTTGAATAAGGCAGGGTTTTCTGGAAAACCGCAAAACTCATCGAATGACCTTGGTGATGATATTCCAGTGGCTGTACGCGATGCCCCTATTGCACCACCGAAAATGTGGTTGCAACCCCAAATTTTGATGATTGGGGGAGTGGCGGTATTTATCCTGCTGGCTTTAATTAGCGGTTTTTTGTTTTTCGTCACCGCACCCAAAAAAACTGCCGATTCTCAACCTTTACCAGCTACTTCTGCTCCTCCAACTCCAGCACCATCTAATAATTCTAACGATACTGTATTAGGGCATTTTCCATACCCAGAAGCGCCTCAGTCAGAATTAGTAACCATCTCCGCAAATAGGGGCATTAGAATGCGAAAAGCTGCTGCCCAAAAGTTTGAGGAGATGGTAGCAGCAGCGCGGAGTGCTGGTGTAACTTTAGTGCCAATTTCTGGCTTTCGCTCAGTTAAAGACCAGGAACAGTTATTTTTTGGTGTCAGTGCCCAGCGAAATCAAACGCCAGCAGAACGAGCCGCCCTCAGCGCTCCTCCTGGTCATAGCGAACATCACACAGGTTATGCTGTGGACGTTGGAGATGGAAGAGTACCAGCAACTAATCTCCAAACCAATTTTGACAAGACCAAGGCTTATCAATGGCTACAAGCAAATGCAGCGCGTTTCAGCTTTGAAATGTCATTTCCTAAAGATAATGTTCAAGGTGTGAGTTATGAGCCTTGGCACTGGCGTTTTGTTGGCGATCGCAACAGCTTGGAAATGTTCTACAAAGCCAGAAATTTGAAACCCGCTAAGATATCGCCATAGGATTGGTCATTTGTATCAATAACTTACTTCGATTTTGGCACGGCAATTTAAGAGAACCACGATGTTTTCGTAGGGGTGGGATAGGTTAACCCAAAATCTAAAATTGGCAGAGTTTAGGAGATAGGAGTACTTTGGGCGATTTGCACTTCTGGGAATGCCATCGCCTCTTACTCTATCTTCTCACCTCTAGCCCTGTACTTGTATCAGCATTATTTTTTTCTAAAAAGTCGTTATCTTCAAGAATTTCATAGAGATTAATATCTTTCTCTAGCAAGCAAGCGTGTCCGCAATTGGGTAGCACCACAATCTTGTTATTTGGTAAGATGTTTGCTATCCGCTTGACTTCACTTACAGAAGGCAAAAGGCGATCGCTACCACCGGCAATCAACAAAACCGGTTGAGTTAAGCGACTTAACTGTTCTTCATCAACTTCAAACTCTCGCAGTAAAGACAACCGCCAAAGAACTGTTTCTACTGGTACAGAACGCATAGTTTTCAGCAATTCATGGCGATCGCTCCGAGAAATCCGGGGCAAAGATGCCAGAAACGGCAACAACCCCAGTGCGCCAATATCATACAATCCTGATGGCACTAAGTAAGTTAGCTGGGATGCCCAACTCAACCAAGGACGAAGATGAAAAGACGAAGCTGGGTTAATTAAGATGGTTCGCTTAAATAAATGCGGCGCTTGAATAGCTACTTTCATTGCCAAGCAACCACCAAAGGACTCACCACACAGGTAAACTGGTCTTTGAGGGCTTTTTTCTAATTCAGCGTCAATCAAGTCCAATACACTCTTAGTTAGCACATCCCAAGTGTTAAGGTCTTTCCGTGGAATCGCCAAACAACGGACATCAAAACCAGCTTCTAATCCAGCAGTTTGCGATCGCAATAATTGACCTGTTCCATCCATTCCTGGCAAATATACCAATAGTGGATACTCTGGTTGTACTCGTTCAGGAGTCAGGAAACAGGGGTTTAGCTCAACTTCAGAGATAGTCATTGGTCATTGGTCATTTGTCATTGGTCATTAGTCAATGGTATAAAACTTTTGGACTGTTGATTGTTCCGACAATCCAAAATCCGGTGTTGCGTTTCCAGCGCACCAAAGGAGCGAATCGAATGGCTCTAATAGCAACCCTGACGCAGTAAATTGCTAATTTCACCATGACAGTGTTCTGTCAGTTCAGCCACAACAGTTCTGGCTTGTTTCCCGTGATATTTTTTTTGATATTGGGGTGTAATCCAATAAGGGCGACCGATTAACACCGCAACCCGACGATAAATTACCAGAGGATGCCAGCCAGCTTGATTAAATAAAGGTTCTGAAGGGTCAAATAAGCTCAAAAACCTTAAGGGAAAACCATTGGTGTTTACCTCTTCTAAGGATGCGATCGCGATCGGCAAAATAGCTAAATCTTGCACATCAGCCCGCAATGCTAAATGAGCAAATCCGCGTTGAAACTCACCTACTTGGTTTGGTTGAGTAAATTTTACCATTGGTTCAGTCCCTTCTGGAAAGACTCCCACCATCTGCTTAGACTGCAATAGCGACTGCGACTGCGAAAAAAAGTTTTGTTGGCGGTTTTGAGTTTCCTCCAAAGGAAAACACCCCAATTGACCGGTGACAATCTCCCGCATTACTGGCACTTGTCCCATGTAGTGATGGCAAGCAAAGCGAATCGGACTCGATAACGCTGCCATTAAAATCGGTGCATCCATGAAGCTGCGGTGATTGCTGACTACCAAAACGCTAGCATCCTGGGGAATACGATCCTCATAATAGCGAAACATTTGGGTTGAGAGTGCCGCCACCAAAGCGCGAGAAATCTCTAGGGGGCTATTTCGACTCATACCTAATCAATATATTTTCCAGTAAATATGGGGGTTCATCTTAACTTAATTTTTACATTTCTTTACTACTGCCATGACCGTCTTAAGATAGAAATATCTGAATCCATAAAACCAGCTAAATTTTCTACATTGTGCATTATGTATTCTCAATCACAATATTTTCTAATAGAAAGTATTCAAAAAAATTATGATTAGTTAATTTCCATCTTTTAGTCAGAGATTCGCTTACTTAATTGATTCATTTTACAAAACAATTCTTGACATAAGAAATTTGCTACTATTAAGGTGTTCGTGGAAAAAATGGAAATATTATTGTATAATCGCTTGGCTTTGCCGATAAAAGTAAGATGTAAAACGTTTTAATAAGTTGATTTTTATTTTGTATGAATCTAGTGAATAAAACAGAAAAAACATTTGCACTGACAACACCGCTATATTATGTAAACGATGTCCCCCATATAGGCAGTGCTTATACAACGATCGCAGCAGATGTAGTGGCGAGATTTCATAGATTGCTAGGGCATAAGGTATTACTAATTACAGGTACAGATGAACACGGGCAAAAAATTCAGCGATCGGCAGAAAGTTTAGGCAAAGCGCCACAAGAGTTTTGCGATGAAATTGTCCCTAGCTTTGTGAGTTTGTGGCAGTTACTAGATATTCAATACGATCGCTTTAGTCGAACTACTGCGCCTCGTCATGAAGCGATCGTCAAAGAATTCTTTGAGCGAGTTTGGAAATCTGGTGATATCTACCAAGGACAACAACAAGGCTGGTATTGCGTATCCTGTGAAGAATTTAAAGAAGAACGCGATCTGCTAGAAGGACATCGTTGCCCGATTCATATTAACAAAGAAGTCGAGTGGCGAGACGAGCAAAACTATTTTTTTCGCTTATCCAAATATCAAACTAAGCTGACAGAATTTTATCAATCTAAACCAGATTTTATTCAACCAGAAAGTCGGCGAAATGAAGTCCTCAGTTTTGTCAATCAAGGGCTGCAAGACTTTTCTATTTCACGGGTGAATCTAGATTGGGGTTTTCCTGTACCAGTCGATCCCAAACACACTCTTTATGTCTGGTTTGACGCGCTGCTAGGTTATGTCACGGCATTACTCGCACCAGATGCAGAACCGACTTTAGCCAATGCTTTAGAAACTTGGTGGCCAATAAACCTGCACCTAATTGGTAAAGATATTTTACGCTTTCATGCAGTTTATTGGCCGGCAATGTTGTTGTCGGCTGGCTTACCCTTGCCAGAAAAAGTATTTGGACATGGCTTTTTGACTAAAGATGGTCAAAAGATGGGCAAAAGTCTGGGTAACACCCTTGATCCTGTTGCGTTAGTTCAGCGCTATGGTAGTGATGCCGTTCGTTATTACTTCCTTAAGGAAATCGAATTTGGCAAGGATGGAGATTTTAATGAAGTAAGGTTCATTAATGTTCTGAATGCAGATTTGGCAAATGATTTAGGTAATTTGCTCAATCGCACCTTGAGCATGGTGAAGAAATACTGCGTTGACAATAATTTCCCATCAATCGGCAATGAAGGAATTCCTGACGAAAATCCTTTGAAAACAATTGGTTTGCGTCTAGGGGAACAGGTGAAACAAGCATACAAGGAACTAGCTTTCAGTCAAGCCTGCGTGGCTATCCTTTCACTGGCCCAAGCCAGTAATAAGTTTATTGATGAACAAGCTCCTTGGACATTATATAAACAGGGACAACAGCAGTCCGTGGAAAAAGTTCTCTACGCAGTTCTAGAATCAGTTAGACTAGCAGCTTATCTGCTATCCCCAATTATTCCGAACATCAGTAGCGATATTTATCAGCAACTGGGCTTTGAAATAAACTTTAACAAGCAAAAACAAAGTTCAGTTACCGCTCCTTTTGCCACCCATGCGACATGGGGGATACTATCTAGTAAACAACAGTTGGGTGCATTCCAACCAGTTTTTAAGCGAATAGAACCCCTAAAAAACGATTAGTCCTTATCAAACTCTGATTTTGTTCAATTTCTTATTCTCTCAAAAAATTTATCGGGGCTTAATTTATATTAACCCCGGAACATTATCATAAGCAGCTGTGACTAGCATCTAAAAGTTCGTAATTTGTATCAAAAATAACAGGGATAAAAATCGAGGGATCACAATGATGTTGAATAATTTTGAAACCGATTCAATATTTACGCCAGAACAAGTTTTGGAGAATCGGGGCAGGGTGGCCATATTTATTGATGGCTCAAATCTATTTTACGCTGCATTGCAACTAGGGATTGAAATCGATTACACGAAGCTGTTGTGTCGATTAACAGGAGGTTCTAGACTCCTGCGGTCTTTTTTCTACACTGGTGTAGACCGGACAAACGAGAAGCAACAGGGATTTCTGCTGTGGATGCGTCGCAATGGCTATCGGGTCATTGCTAAGGATTTAGTCCAGCTACCAGATGGCTCTAAAAAAGCTAACCTGGATGTAGAAATAGCTGTAGACATGATGGCACTAGTAGATTCTTATGATACCGCAGTTTTAGTTAGCGGTGATGGGGATTTGGCTTATGCGGTCAATTCAGTCAGCTATCGTGGCGTGCGGGTAGAAGTGGTAAGTTTGCGTTCGATGACCAGTGACAGCTTAATTAATGTAAGCGATCGCTACATCGATTTAGAAGCCATCAAAGAAGACATTCAAAAAACCCCTCGCCAAAGCTATCCATACCGACCGTTATCTGGTATCGGTTTTTTGGAAGACCCAAGAACTAGTGATGGACACCTAGAAATCCAAGAATAATGACGTATCAATTTCATAAAAGAGGGAGACAGGGGGAGAGAAAAATTCAAAATTACTTCCCCACTCCCTCCTTCCTTTTTTTACCTTTGATTTTTTTATTGATATTTGGTTTAGTAAGTTGTGGGGGGAAAGCCCCTCCAGCTTCTCAAGAAAATCCTGCGGCTTCATCAAACCAAGATAGCAATTTGACTTTCTTTGATGTCACCCTAGAACAAGCAGATGAAGTGGGAAGACCGATTTGGAAAGTCAGGGCTAAAACCGCAAAATACACCAAAGAAAAACAAATTGGTCAAGCTGAAAGTCCTTATGGTGAACTATATCAAGATGGTAAAGTAGTTTACCAAATCAAGGCAGACGTTGCAGATATTGAACAAGATGGGAAGCAGTTGTTTCTTAAAGGTAAGATATTTGCCACAGACCCTAATAATGGTGTTGTATTGCAAGGTAATGAATTAGAATGGCGACCCAAAGAAGATTTGCTGATTGTCCGCAACCAGATTCATGGTACTCACAAACAACTACAAGCTGTAGCGCAAGAAGCACGAGTTAAAACCCGCGAACAGCGGATGGAATTTTCTGGAAAAGTAGTAGCAAATTCCACTGATCCTCAATTACAAGTAAGAACCGAGCATTTAATCTGGAATATTAAAGAACAAAAACTGATTGGCGATCGCCCTTTACAAATTGACCGTTACAAAAATGGTAAGATTAGCGATCGCGGTAAGGGTAATTCTGCCGAAGTCAACTTAAAAACAAAAATTGCCACTATTCAACAGAATGCTCAATTAGATTTGCTAGACCCACCTGTGCAAATAGCTAGTAACTCTATGACCTGGAACATGAACGCAGAAACTGTTATTACAAACTCCCCTGTGAAGATGTTTCAGCGTGTCGAAAACCTGACTGTAACCGCCAATAAAGGTGAAATGAAAATACCGCAAAAAACGGTTTATTTAACAGGTAACGTCAATGCCATTGGTCAGCGTCGCCAGTCTTTGAGGTCTAATACATTAACTTGGTATTTAGATAATAAGTTAGTTGAAGCTCAAGGAAATGTGTCGTATCGACAAGTTGACCCACCGTTAAATTTTACGGGTGAAACAGCCGTTGGGAATCTGCAAACAGAAAATATTGTTGTCAAAGGTGGCAGTTCTAGCGGTAGGGTAGTAACAGAAATTATTCCCCAAGAAAAAGTCAATCGTCAGTAGATGAACTACCCCAACCTATATCACTCCATCAGTTGACAAGTATGGGCGTAAACTAATTAACGATTAACCATTACCCTCTAGGCTAGGATCTTACTAATACGAGTGCTTTTGATAACCCATGAATGGATCAAACCGATTAGGCAAGGAATCCTTGCCAACATCCCAGCAAGCAGAACATTCCCAGCATGATGACACAGACCACGACCATATAGATCGGACTCATGGGACTGGAGAGGTGGCTCATCCTCACGTCCATAGCGAAGAGTCTTTACGACGAATTGTTAATCGATTATCGCGTATAGAAGGACATGTTCGTGGCATTAAGGCAATGGTGCAGCAAAATAGTCCTTGTCCTGATGTTTTATTACAAATTGCCGCAGTTCGGGGTGCATTGGATAAGGTAGCACGAATTGTTTTGGATGAACATTTAACTGAGTGTATTGGTCGAGCCGCACAAGAGGGTAATATTGATGTTGAAATTAAACAGTTAAAAGCTGCTTTAGATCGATTTTTACCTTAGAAATGAGAAAAATAAAAAATTAACCGGTATCACAATACATTTTGTAGAGATGCAATATTTGGTGTATTGACTCAGGCAAGGGTTCTTTATGCAAAAATTAACACAAGTATTTCATAGTCATAACTGAGAGTCTGGGAGTTGCAAAGCAGTTGTCAGGGGGTAAATATACCCTCTAAAGTTTATTAGGATGCGGATATTTTTGCATTTGGATTTTATACATATTTTCCAAAAATGAATTTTAAAAAGTATAAATTAAACTATTGTTTAAATGCAAATCCTAATAAACCTCTAATTGTTTTTTTACATGGCTTCATGGGAAATATTAATGAATTTGATGAAGCTATAAAATTTTTAGCAGAAGATTTTTCTTATCTTATCCTTGACTTACCAGGACATGGTAAAACCGAAGTTTTAGGAAGTGATGAATACTATAAAATGGAACCCACCGCTAAAGCAGTGGTCAATTTATTAGATGAATTAAAAATAGATAAATGCCACTTAATTGGTTATTCGATGGGCGGAAGATTAGCTTTATACTTAACTTTATATTTCCCGGAACATTTTATTAAAGTTGCATTAGAATCAGCTTCCCCAGGTTTAGCAACAGAAGCAGAACGATTAGAACGAGTTAGACGTGATGCTCAAATAGCTAAAAAATTAAGCAGAAGTATTATTCAAACTGATTTTGCTGCTTTTTTGTCAAATTGGTACAATCAACCAATTTTTGGTTATATAAAAAATCATCCACAATACGATCGCATGATAGAAAGTCGGTTGCAAAACAATCCGCAGGAATTAGATAAATCATTACGCTTCATGGGGACTGGATGCCAACCTTCTTTGTGGGGAAAGCTACAAGAAAATAAAATTAATATACTATTACTAGCTGGGGAATATGATGAAAAATTTATATCTATTAATACAGAAATGACTCAAATATGTGAATTTGCACAGCTAAAAATAATTAAAAATGCTGGACATAATATTCACTTTGAAAATACCTTAGCATTTGTAGAAAATATCAGAGGTTTTTTTATTGAGTAAGCTAAAAATTAAGATAAACTCACTTCTTCTTTACCGACTTATTAGAAGGAGTTGGTGATGGTGTCAATTTCGGCGCTATTGGTTGATTCGCTGCGGTTAATTCCTCTTTCAACATTTTCTGATAAACTTTAGGCAAAGAGCTACTAACAGAATTAGTTTCTAGACCATATCCTAGACTTGTCCAAGTCGGAGAGAGTCGCCGCAAAACATCATTTAACTTTCCCTGACGCAACAGTTGAGAAAGATCGGTTCCCCAAACTTTAGAATCACTTAACCAACGGTAAACTACTATATCTTGATACTCTGCTTCAAAACTATAAGCAGTCCAAAACATCATCTGCATTGGCTTTGGGTGATAACGCGGGGCTAAACGATACCAAGTAATGTTGATAATTTGATATCTCCCAGCAGCAGTAGAACAATTACCTGTATTTGGGCCTGTGACAATTGTGACGCATATTTCAGGATGTCGGCTCAGGTCGTTAACTTGCTGTCCACCATACAATAGCGAATAGGGACGGTTCCCACTGGCTTCACTCGCCGAGATGGTTCGCATTAAGGCGCGGATATAGGGGTCGCCCTGTTTCATCACCAAAGGCGGCTGTTTAACTGCAAAGATGGGATCGGAAGGCGATCGCAAGTCTCCAATATACCATTGCAACAAATACACAAAGCCAAGAAGCGCAGCTATTGGCCCAATAAGTTTTTCAACACCTTTGAATTCAAAGCCTTTCAGAGTCCGACTCCTTCAAATTTGCTCTTTTTGCTAACAAAAATCATCGACGAACTTATTGCAGTAAAGTTCATACCTGATTGTTAGTTACATGGTATCCGTTATTTCTGAGTGCTGTAAATCAGAACTATATTAACTCATGCCCTATGAGTATGGAGCAGAAGATGCAATTATAATACGGATAGATGAAGAAAAAGTTGAATTTCAAAAATAGATATATCAAATGTTGTTTAGTAAATTAACGATTCTATAACGATTAAATTAGGTGGGTTATATGTCTGAACTTACAGATGAACTTGAATATATTTTCGATTGGTTAGTATCTCTAAATCCTGATTATTTGAATGGCTATAATCCAGGTTTAACTCGACAAAAGATTGACGAAATAATCAAGAAATTGCCCTTCAATCTATCTGAGGAAATATACGAGCTTTATCAATGGCGAAATGGTTGTGCTTACGACTATAATTTGCCTTTGAGGGAATTTTTTTTTCCTGAACAGTTGTATAGTGGCATTCCTATACCATTCTGTTCTTTACAGGATTCAGTTTATATTTACACAACTATCCGAGAAGCTACTAGTGATGAATATTGGAATCAAAAATGGTTTCCTATAGGTGACTATGAGGGCAAAAGAATGCTATATGTAATTGGCGATCTAAATCCATCTCCAGTTTATCTTTGGGATGTTGGTTGCCTTGATGATTCGATAAGAGTCTATAAAAATCTTACGAGTATGATATCTGTAATTGCAGAATGTTGTGAGTTGGGTTTATATCAATATATACCAGATAAATATGGAGAAGATGATGATATGGTAATACGAATAGATGAAGAAAAGTTAGAACTTGAAAAAGAGATATATCGAAAATATAACTTATAACTTATAATTATAGTTACCCTGAAATAACCGAGATATTTATTCTGTTATTTAGAACTTTGACGATTACATAACTATTTTTTCACTTCTGGCAAAAAACTCATCCAATAAAATCATCATCCTAAAAATCATATTATTTGTTATTGACAATCGGGTTAAAACTTAAGGCGATCGCTTTTTGTTGATGAAGGAGAAAGAGCTACGCCTACCTATGTTATAATTAGATAGTTAATTTTCTGAGCAATTAGCTATGACAACAGAAATATTAAAATCTGTTGAACCTACCCTTTATGAAGAAGATTATTATTTATGGGTAGAAACAACACTTAAACAATTAGAAAATAAAGATATTGAAAATATTGATTGGGAACATTTATCAGAAGAAATTGAAGCTTTGGGAAATGAACAAAGACGAAAAGTAGAAAGTTACTTAAAACAATTATTAATTCATCTTTTACTTTATCGTTATTGGGAAACTGAAAAAGAAAATTGTCAACGAGGCTGGCAAATAGAAATAACTAATTTCCGTGATGAGCTAGAATTTTCTTTTCGTTCCAAAACACTTTATAATTATTCTCTTAACTGTTTAGATGCCGTTTATATTAAAGCCAGAAGGCAAGGAATTCAAAAAACGGGTTTAATGCCTGAGATTTTTCCAGAACAATGCCCTTTTACTTCTGAAGATATTTTCAATAGTGAGTATTTCCCCGAATAAAACGAATTTGGTGGTTAATGTGCGATCGCTCTCTCGTTCACAGACAAGCGATCGCTTCAGAAACTGAAATCAAGGGCGTTTAATTTAGATCAAGCAAGCTACTCGACAAAGTGCGATCGTTTTGACGAATAAAACCCTTTAGGATATCAGCACTGTTGAAATAGCTCCTTAAAGCTTTTTGAGGCTGCTTCAGGTTTGGCAACAATTTCGACAATTTTATTGCGTGCATCCGCTTCAAACAGCGCCTCAACAGCAACTTGGGCAACTTTTTGCCTGGGTATACTACCGTCAAACAGTGTATCAGCGCTCTGCATCACGATCGCGTCAAGGTTATCTTCATTCTTCAACCCACCAGGTCGCACAATCGTATAGGTAAGACCACTTTTCTGGATATATTCTTCAGCTTGCTTTTTCCACACCAAAATCAGCCAAAACAAGTTCAGTGGATGGAATAACTGCGAAGTACACAAAGAAGAAACTAAGACAAGATGCTCAATCCCCTTTACAATAGCCGCTTCTACCAAATTTTTAGTCCCTTCAAAATCTACTTTATAAGGGCCAGTGGGGTCAAAACTAGGTTTTGCACCAGTTGCAACCAACAAAACTGTGCTGTCTCCCAATGCAGCATTTAAACTTTCAGGTTGTAATACATCGCCTACAACTAATTCGGCTTCAGGAGACAGAATACCCCTAGCTTTGTCAATATCCCGCACTAAAGCCCGGACAGGAATATTCCGCGCTATCAACTCTTGCACAATCCGGCGACCTGTTTCACCCGTTGCCCCTGCTACAAATGCTTTCATGAGAAATGTTATCCTGGGAAACTATTGTGTGCTTGTTCAGTTCTTTATTTTAGTAATTCTATGGAGGTGATTGCAGATTAATGAGGTTTTGGTCAAAATTGAATATTAGTGTGAAATGACCCAAGTAGGTGGGGAATTATTAATATAGACGAGCGCCAAAATATACAGTAATGCATTTATGCTTTCAACAAACGGCGAATATAAATCCTGGGAAATAACAGAAGCAGTTTTACCTGTAGAATCTTCTCAAGAAGAAGCCAAGGAAACATTAACAGACGCAAATGTAGCAACGATCACAAAATTTTACGGTCGTTATCAAGATTTTATGGAAATGCCTGCCCCAGCAGAGAAGGTTGCTGAGTATCTGAATGCTCACGCCTCATGGTTTTCTCGTTGCGCTGAACCGATGAAGGTGCAATTACTTGGGGAAAATGGCTA
This sequence comes from Nostoc sp., assembly GCF_036919895.1. Taxonomy (GTDB): domain Bacteria; phylum Cyanobacteriota; class Cyanobacteriia; order Cyanobacteriales; family Nostocaceae; genus Nostoc. The sequence goes on along the minus strand of NZ_JBALBW010000124.1, from coordinate 36,745 downwards.
CGCTTTAGTAATTGGTTGTTTTGGTGCTTTCGGTTATGAAGTAGAACCGAAAATTGGTTTGGAATTGTTGCCCCCAGACGAGGGTATTTACCGCATCCGTACAATACCCATTCCTGATTACCAACCGCCTGGTTATGACGTAGATTATAAGGCATCTCTACAGTTAATAGAAAACGATGCTTACAGTAGGGGCGAGGTTACAAGAGTTGAATGGGAATTAGATTTAGTAGTTGATTTGCACTTTCCCCGGTTTATTCAGCGATTACCCAAATCTATAATTCAATCTACAGGCGATCGCTTACTTAACCAAATCGTCCGCCAAGTCTCTCGCCGCTTAACTCGCAAAGTTCAGCAAGATTTTCAGAAATCTTTGGAAATACCCCTTCCTACTAATTCTAAACAAAAGCGCTGAGTCAACAGTCCTTTGTCATTGCTCATACACTAATGACAAAGCGCAAAGTCTGAGCAGATATCTCCTCCGAGCCTCCTTCTCCTGTCGGAGACGCTGCGCGAACGGAGGAGCTACGCTAACAGAACTTTGTAAGAGAGGACAAATGACAAAGGACTACGCTTTAGTAAGAAGTCTTTGGACAATTTGCACTCCAGTAACAGCCTGCCAAGCAAAAAGTCCCAAAAGCGTGAAATTTAGCAAAATATGAGTTGCACGCGCCCAATTTGCCCCTTTCTGCATATAAGGCGACAAAGCAGCAGAAAATGCAATTATACCTGCCATGCCCAGTCCTGCCAGCAGGTGAGGCCCTACAAATAACTTTTGATTATTAATGTAAGTGACACCCATCCCTCCGATCGCACCTGCTACCATCAGACCTAAGAGTATAGACCCGATTTGGTAGTGTCTGAGGTTATATCTACCTTTAATCAGTTCTTTCTTTTCTTCCCCTTGAGCATTTCTGGTACGCTGTACTTGCAGCCCCAAGTAGGCAGCATAAATTGAGAGTGCTAATAGTGCCCACATCAGCACCGGATGGAAGAAGTTTAGCCAATATTTCACCGACGCAGAAAGTTCTAGACTCATAGTGTTCTCACCTAATTATTAAATCTTCATAAAAATTAGCATAACTCTATTCTCTGTGCTTAAAGTTGCACAAATTAAAAGATAATAAGGAAGATTTTGCTTTCTCATCTTTGCTATTTTCCTTTGCCCTCTTGCCAAAGTGGATAAACAATCTCAGACTGAGTTTTGAGGGTAGACGAACAAAACCCCTGTGGGGGATCTCATTCATGACTGAAAACAACGATACTTTGCTGCTAAAAGCTGCTAAAAGTGGCGATATCAAAGGGCTGTGTGCGCTACTAGCTACTGGTGCGAGGGTGGACGCGTGCGATCGCCAAGGCACGACGGCGTTAATGTTTGCTGCCAATTTAGGCTACACCGAAATTGTGCGATCGCTCTTGGATGCTGGTGCAAATATCAACTTGCCCAGAAAACTCTATGGTTTGACGGCTTTGATGTTGGCGGCTAGTGCCAAACAACTTGACATTTTGCAGCTTTTACTATCAAAAGGGGCTGATGTCAATGCCACTAATGAAGATGGCAGCACAGCTTTAATGGCAGCAGTCCTCAAAAGTCATATCGATGTAGTGCAAGTCTTATTGGTTGCTGGTGCAAAGGTGAATATTGCCGATAAAGATGATGATACTGCCTTGAAACTTGCCATTAAGCAGGGAAATATAGAAGTTTTACAAGCAATTCTCCAAACTGGTGTTGATGTCAATATCCCAGATCGAGAAGGTGAGACACTCTTAACATTAGCGGTAGACTTGGGGCATCTGGAGGTTGTGAAAGCACTGCTAGCAGTAGGGGCTGATGTGAATATGAAAAACGCTGATAGTGGAACTGCATTATCGGCAGCAGCCGCAAGTGGACATAGTGCGATCGCAGCAGCTTTACTAGATCGAGGGGCTGAAATTAATCTCCAAGACCAAGATGGTGAAACTGCGCTACATCTCGCCGTTGTGGAAGGCTACATTGATGTCGTGCAAGTATTACTTAATAGGGGTGCAGATGTCCAAATTAGCAACCGCCTGGGTGATACGCCACTGCTGGTAGCAGCATTGCAGGGACATAGCAAAATTGTCGAGGCACTCCTGCGTTCTGGGGGAGATATTAATGGTAAAAATCTTGGCGAAGCACCTTTGACGTTAGCTGCATCACAAGGACAGACCCAAACAGTGAAAGTGTTGTTAGACTATGGCGCTGATGTCAACACTGCTGGGGATGATGGCAAAACCGCTTTGATTAAAGCAATCGAACGGAAGTACACAGAGATCGTACATTTGCTGCTGGCAAAGGGGGCAGATGTGAATTTTCAAGATTCAGCGAAGGCAACATCATTGATGTGGGCTGCCTCATCAGGTTATAGCGAAATTGTACAGTTATTACTTCAAGCTGGGGCAGATGTGAATTTGAAAAATCGAGGTGGTTATACTGCTTTGATGATTGCAGAATTTAATGGTTATAAAAATATAGTAAAGAGTCTGCAAAAAGCTGGGGCGCAAGAATAGCAATTTTAATTCTGAATTTTTCAACTAAAATCTTTTCAGAAATATCTTGACAAATCATTAAATGAAAGTTGTTAAATCAAATACAAAGGAAGTTTAAAACAACTAAGTTTAGACTTGATAAATAAAGAAAGCAAAACTCCGTCGTAGCTGTTGTGAACTTACTACGCCGGAGAAAAGAAAAATTAAAACGTCAAAAGGGAGCAGGCTAAATGCTTGCGTGACAAGGATATAAAGAAAGCAAAAATGAAGAAGTAAATTTACTTTTTACTTTTTACCTTGTACATTTTACCTTTTACCTACTCTCCCCCTTGACGTTTCCTACTGTGCTAGATGTGCAAAATATATAGTTTTTGTTTGAACGGAAATGTATTCTAAGGATCATTTTTTATGTATTATCCGAAAGGCTAAATACAAATGAATCCTGAAGGAAGGTTAATGTGCGACTATTTGGGCGATCGCTACGGAAATTTCCAGAAAAAATAAATTAAAAATTAAATTTAGTGCGGTGAATTCCCAGTTACCGAACCACTCTTCGGTTGGAATTTAAGCACAATCTATAAAATTTGCAGAACAACTAGTGTCATATCATCAGTGTTTTGCTTATCATCACCAATGAATTGCTGAACTTGGTCAAACAGGTAATCCACAATCTCCTCTGGACCATTGCAGTACTTGCAAGCCGTATTGAAGCCAGCGACAAAGTTATCTTCATCGAAGCGATCGCCACCAGCAGCAGCCGCATCGGTCAAACCATCTGTATAGTAAATAATTGTATCCCCAGGTTCTAACTGTACCTGAGCATCTTCATATTGGCTGCTAGCATCCAAACCGATTAACATTCCTAGAGTATCTAAACGGCTAACAGTTTTCGTGGCTGCGTGCCACCACAAGGGAGGATTGTGTGCCGCATTGCTATAAGACAAAATTCGACTATGGGGATTATATTCTGAGTAAAATAGTGTTACAAAGCGGTGGGAATTTTCCAAATCCGCATACATAACTCTATTTAAGTTTTGCAGAATTTTTGCTGGGGAATTCCCATGTAGCACTTCTCCCCGTAGCATTCCCCGCATCATCGTCATAATCAACCCAGCAGGGACACCTTTGCCCATGACATCTCCAATCACCAAACCCCAGCGACTAGTTTCTATATCGCGTTTAGTCTTGAGCCGAATCTTATTCTGATTGGTAGCAATAAAGTCATAGTAGTCTCCGCCGACGCGATTTGCCGGTTTACAACGTGCCGCTAGCACTGCACCAGGGATTGTGGGGCATTGACGTGGTAAAAGTCGCCGTTGAATTTCTGCGCCAATTTCTAGTTCTTGGTCTAGGCGTTCTTTTTTTCTTAGTTCTACAGCTAGTTCATCGTTTTCGATCGCTACTGCTGTTTGGTCTGCAACTAATCTAACTAACTTTTGTCTAGTTTCTGTCCAACTATATTCTGGATCGCGGCTCAATACATAGAGCCATCCCCTCTCTGTATGCTTCACCAGAATCGCCGTACCAAAGATTTGTACATCTGGCCCCAAATAACGATGCATTTGGTCATCTAAAATCCCCGTCGCATTGGCTATAGGGGCAGTATTTGGCAAAAGCGTGATTTGACTGCTAGCTATTTCTAGCGCTTTGCGGATATTCTTACGCTGGCCACTATCTTGCCAATGTAACTGTTCTAACCTGACTTGACCATTAGGTTTGTAGAGAAACAAGGCGCTGCCGTCTGCATCTGTCACTCTTGTTGCCATTAGTGGGATCAGTTCCAAAAACTGATTCAAATTATTGAAACTTCTCAGGGCAAATCCTAAAGAACTGAGCAAATCTTGAATTTTGTTCTGTTCCCGGTGCAACCTTGCCACGAGTTCTTTGAGTGCTACGACTGGTGTGACATCTGTCGCAGCACTATTGTTGTCAGTGGGTTGAGAGGGCAGTTGAGACACAGGCACAGGTATTATTGCACTTTATATTGGATATTGGCAGATTTTAGATTATTTATAAACTTTTTGGCTTTGGCATTGCTAAACCATATTTAGACAAGACTTGCCACTTTAGCAAGAGTATAAAGACGTAACAGGCAACTTTTATCGGTATTTTATCTGCTTATTGGATTTTTGATGGAATATTAGTCATTTCAATTCATGTATTTTTAATTAAAACTCAACCCGTAAAAATTACTAGTTGCAGTAATAGGTCAGAAAAATTCTCATCTTTTCATAACTTAATCCCCAAAGCATATCTCTAAAGTTATAAGAATACTTTATTCAAAGAATAATTTATAACGCTTTCAGAGTAACTGTTTGGGTATAAGCAACTAAAAAACTAGAAGTCTTTTCAGTGAAAACCTCTATAAGCGCTCAAATCGAGCTTGGTTTGGTAAATAACAGACTTATATTAATTCCAAAAGCTGAGAATATGTAAATAAGTCTTGAAATCGCCATAGCCAATATAAGTTAACTGCGGAAGGAAACCATCCCGCAGTGCTGGACTCACCCGCGCTGGCTCCCCAACGCACTTTTCACCGCTCAGACTGCTGTCCATCCCACAATAGTTGTGTTTGTGGGAGCTAGCATCTCGCGCCCTTTAAACGGCTACAAAATGTAAGTTTATGGGCTTTTGTATGTAGTAACGAAATTTCTGTGTTGTTACATCCAAAAGCCCTTCAGGGGGTGAAAAAAGGGCATTAGCTTGAGATTTTAGCAAAACTCACCCATTTATTGTGACAAACTTGTGATTTTACGACTTGAACTATTTCTATTTAGTTCAAGTGATAATACCAGATCGGTTATCTCTAAATTCATGATTTTGTCAAGAAAAATTTTTAACTCCAAATTTTTCAATTAGCCACTCAAGAGAGCTTCGACAAATTCATAGCTCGAAAAGGGGCGCAGGTCTTCAATTCCTTCGCCAGCACCAATAAAGCGAATGGGCAAACCTAGCTGTTGCACAACGGCGAGGGCAACGCCGCCTTTAGCAGTGCCATCTAGCTTGGTTAAGACAACGCCACTCAGTTGGGCCGCTTGGGAGAAAACTTCGGCTTGCCGGAGTCCATTTTGACCTAAAGTTGCATCTAAAACCAATAGGGATTCTACTTTGGCATTTGGGGCTTTTTTGTCGATAATTCGCCGAATTTTACCGAGTTCATCCATTAAATTTTTCTTGTTTTGCAGTCGTCCAGCTGTATCTACCAGAAGTAATTCTGTTTGTCGCGATTGGGCAGCTGCGATCGCATCAAACACAACTGCTGCCGGATCTGTATTTTTCCCAGGATTGGCAATTACTTCGACACCACTTCTACTACCCCAAACCTTCACCTGTTCCACAGCGGCGGCGCGGAAGGTGTCTGCTGCGCCAATCAAGCATTTATAACCAGATTTTTGTCCCAAGTGGGCAATTTTGCCGATGGTGGTGGTTTTACCGGCACCATTCACCCCAGTGATTAACCAAATGTTCAAGGTTTCTTTTTCTGGGGTAAAGCTAGTTTTGTGGGATGCAATGCTTGGTGCATCCAGCATATCCCGGAGAATTTTTTTCAGATAAGCGATCGCTTCTTCTGGCGCTGTAACTTCTTCTCGAAGTTTTGTTTGTAGGGCATTGATAATAAAATCTGTCGCCTCTACACCGACATCAGCTTGCAGGAGTAATGCCTCAATTTCCGTTACAGCAGCTTGGTTAAGGGGCCCTTGACCAACAATCGCCTTCAGTTGGTTGAGAATACTCCGGCGAGTTTTGTCTAACCCTTGCCGGAGCTTTTTCAGCCAGGTAATTTCTTCAATAGAAACGTCTTCTGGATTTCTACCTTGAGCGGCTAAAACTTTTGCCGACCAGACAAATCCATCATCAAATACCAGTCCGGGAATTTCCTCTCCTATTTCTGAGGTTGCAGCGACTGGCTGTACTATCTCCGGTTCTGGAACTTCAATGGCGGTGGCTATTAGTTGATCCAGTTTTGCTTGCCGTTCTGCCGCCGCCCGTTCTAAGAAGGATAAATTAGCTGGTGCTGTTGGCTGCGTTGTTTCTGGTGTAAGGGTTTGTCCAACTTCATTTGCTGTTATTTCTGGGCTTTCAACATCTGTTTCTTCAGCAATTGCATTTACAGAGGAATCTTCTCTACTTTCTTCTTGAGTAGCTGCTTGGATTACTTCTGGCTGTGATGTTTCTAGGGTTGTACTAACAGATTCCTCTGTTGCTTCTGATTCAGTGATTTCCGCAATTACCGTTTCAGGTTCGGCTGAGGCATTTGCTAAATCAGGTGGGGTTTCGACTACCTCAGCCTGTTGTTTTTGCTGAATATTTTTGTAAGCAGCTTTAGCAAAAGCCAACAAATCTGGTGTCGTTTCAGCAGTTGAGGTTTCAGCTGGCTCTGGTTGGGTTTCTTGTACGGGAATTTCTTCCTGTTTTTTATCAGAAGGAGTCTCAGAGGAATCGTTATGTTGACGACGGAACCAATTAAAAACCATTGCAGTAGTATTAGTTATATGAGTTATAAGTTATAAGTTATGAGTTTAATTTAACTTTGCACTTTTTCTTGGGGTGAAAGCTTCCCGGTTATCCTCACCTTTCACCGCCACTTTAAACAAAATCAGCTTCCTTTGGTTCGCGCAGCGTCTCCCCTTCTCCCAAAGAAAGAGGCTAGAGCCAGGAGAGAAGTTCCGCGCCAAGAAAGCCGCCGAAGCGGCTACAGACTTTTCTCCATAGCGATATAGGAATTACGAATTACCTTAGCGTAGCGGTAGCGATACTGCGTTCGCTTTTAGCGTCTCGTAGAGAGCTTCATTAAGAATTACGAATTCAGGTAAGGTACTATGCTGTTTTTTTCTGCTCAGTGACTCGGCGCAAAACACCGTTAATAAATCGATGACCGTCGTCTCCACTGTAGCGTTTGGCTAGCTCCACAGCTTCGTTGATGGCGATACTATCTGGAACTCCTAAGAACTTCATTTCTGCCACAGCGATTTGCAGGATATCGCGGTCAATCTGGGCGAGGCGAGTTACTTGCCAATCTACTAAAGCATTAGAAATGAGTTCATCTATAATATGTCGATTTTCGTTGACGGTAATCACAAGCTCTTTAGCATAATTACGGACTCCCTTATCCTGATTAGCCAGTTGAATCAATTCGGGGAAATCAACTGCTGTACCCAATTGATTGATTGCTGTCTGGGTGCAAGCGATCGCTTCTTGAAGCATTGCTCTAGCAGAATTGAGATCGGAGGCCCGAGTTTGGCTACTTAAGATGCGATCGTTACTGCGTTGCAATTCCCCTGCGGCATTATCGAGAGTATCTTGTACTTCTGAAGTCAGGGTGCGTACTGCTCCTAGCACCAACTTGGATACTAGTTGATCGTCTGTTAATGTATCTAATTTTTTTGGGTTGACTGGCAATTGGCTAAGGCTTAAAAGCGCCAATTCACGAGCAATTTGCTGGGGTTTACGAGGTTGCATAAAAGTGAGGGGTGATTGTGCGAGAACTGATTAACTAGTCTGGGCAAACTTACAAGTCTATCAATTTTGGCACAGTCCAACAACAACATTACGCATTTGCTTATGACTTTGCCAGATTGAATTTAAGTTTCTTCAACGGAAATAACCTGCCGCTTGATTTCGTCGTGTTTCACCTCCAAATTAGACTCTTTGGGGAAAATCAAAGGCGTGTTGGGGGCGACAATGCCACCTGATACAACTATTTTAAAAGCGTCTTCAATGGACATGGAGAGGTTCACTACCTCATCTTCAGGAACCACTGCGTACCATCCAGTAGTTGGGTTTGGGGTGGTGGGGATAAAAACACTGAGGACGGGGCGGGACATCTGGGCTTGGATATCACTGCTGATTGCACCAGTGACAAAAGCGATCGCCCAAATTCCTCGGCGGGGATACTCTACCAAAATTACCCGACGAAATTTGCCATTAGAATCTTTTAGTATTGTTTCTAAAAGCTGCTTTAGAGTTTTGTACACCTGTCCCGCTAAAGGAATTGCCTGTAATAATCGCTCGCCAAAATCTAACAACCACCGTCCAGCAATATTGCGAGCCATCAAGCCCATCAATAAAATACACAGTAGTGGCACAGCTAATCCTACTAATAAATTCAGTAAATTTACTAGAATTGGATTTAACCCATCAAAGGGATTAAGTTGTTTGGGAATTTGGGTGAGGAAGTTGATTACCCAACTAGCAATGGTAATTGTCAGCCAGATAGTAGTTGCTAGGGGAATTACTACCAACAAACCAGCAATCAGGTCGTTTTTTAAGTCCTGTTTTAGGCGATCGACTACCAAGCCCTGATTCTCCTGTTTTAAGCTAGAGGAACTTTTGTTATTGGTATCCATACCAGCACATTTGTCAAATAACAAAGGTCTTACTTGCAGCAGAAGTTGCTTCAAGTAACTATCCGAAATACTAGCAGCCTGGCTGCTACGGCAAAAACACGTACTTGTTGCTGAAAATCAGCTATTTTCCTACAAGCATACACATAGATATCAACCAATCCGATGGCGGCCGGTTATTCTCAGAGGATGTTACTTTTCCTTGTAAGACTTGTAAATGATTGTTGCAAGTCATGAGGTATTACTAATCTATCGCGCTCAATCAAAAGCTGCTCATGATTGTGAAAGTACCACCAGGTAAACTGAGGAGTTATTTTATTGGGTCAGTCACTCACTTTTGATCGGGAGTGACTTTTATGAAAATGGTCTGTTAAAAATATTAATTTATTATGGTGGTTTTGTTTAAATGTAAAGCACGTTAGGGTAGTACAGCTAGCTGTACTACCCTATTTCGGAAAAAGTCCGATTTTGCGATCGCCTACCCACCCGATCCCTGCTTGTCGATTTCACTGAGAAACCTTCTAATTCCAGTCGCTTCATGCTACGTCAATCTGCGTAGTTTCCGAATCCGCACTCTGTAATTGCTGTGTACTTTCTTGTGCAAGAATTGCTGTTGTGCCTAAATTAGGTTGTGGTAGATACTTCATTTCCCAGACTTTGAGCAAAATCAGGTATTCGTAGAATGCTTGCAATGTACACCAAGCAAGTCCAGCGTGTCCATCTAAACAGCCGCCTAAGATAAAATACATATATAAAAAGCGTAGCAACGGTCTAGCAGGTAAACGCAAAGATAAATCTTTGAGAGCGCGGCGTTTTTCGACTTCCGATTTGCCAAAGAATAAATCTTGCCAGTTGACGTTTCCCTGTTCTAGCTGATACAGGGTTTCTTGAGCTTCATCTGTAGAATAACGGTTATGTTTGTCAATCCAACGGCTCAAACCTTTGCTACAAGTGTAATGGGGGTATGTTTCCTTTAAAAAGCTAGTTGCACCCTCACAAACTTCCCGTTCAGTATGACCGTAGTCTGTAAACCACACTTTACCGTGGCGGAAGAGGCGCATTTGGTAACGGGGATACTGTGTGCTGTAGCGAATCCAACGATTCATGAACATGACACGTTCAGCCACGTAGTAACCAATATAGTCTGGATGCTGACTTGCCTTTTCGCATTCCGCGAATAGTTCTGGTGTCATCCGCTCATCAGCTTCGAGAATATAAACCCATTCGTGCTTCGGGGGGATAGACTCTAACATCCAGGTGCGCTGGCGGCCATGGCTTTCAAAAGCGTGTTGGACGACGCGGATGGGATAGCGACTGGCGATTTCCACAGTGCGATCGCTACTGCATGAATCCACAACAATGATGTCATCCGATAGCATAGCCGATTCAATACAAGCAGCAATATCTAGTTCTTCGTTATATGTCAGTATGTAAATTGAAAACATTACCCAAGTTTTATAGCGATTTTACTCAGTGATAACTGCATTTTTATTTTTATTAGCTGCTAGGAGCATGGCAGTATAAGCCGTCAAGAATTTTTGGATCCGTCCTACTGCCATGCTAATAGTGAATTAGCGGGCGGTAGCTCTGGCTTTACCACCTTGTACAGCACCCCTACCTCTTAAGCCTGTCCAGCCGATGATAATGTAACCAATAGATAACAGCAAACTGCTAATCCCAATCCGTAGCCCAGACTTCCAAGCAGTATCTTTAGCTTGTTGCAGTGTTTCGTCTCTGCGCTGGCGAACCTGGCTCAGTTGTTGAGTTCGCAGCACTTCGGGATCTGTTTGTTGTTCGATAGCTTTGTCAAGCGCTTGGGGATCTGTTTTAGCCTTCTTCAGTAACTCTTTGATATTTGCGGGAATTTGAGCGCTTTCCAGTGCTTGCTTATATTTTTGATCGTCCTTGAGGATTTCACTAAACTGAGTTTTGGTTTGGTTTCGCAGTTGCTCTAATTGAGCTTTTCCTTGATCGGTATTCAGTTGTGCTTTCAATTGCGATAACCGAGTGTTCAGTTGGGTTTCTGCCTGATCTGCTTCTTGGGTAATGCGGTTAAGTGTTTGAGTTTTAGCTTGATTGACGTTATTGAGGTGCAGGGGAAAAATCAGCAAGAACATCAACCCTAAAATACTTGAGAGGATCGCGGCGGTAAATCTTAAATCGATCCCTTGGGGGCGATCGCTTCCTGCATCAGCGCTTTCTATCCAATAGGCAGCAAATAGCAGCCCTAGTCCTACCAGAGGAACAATTCCCCGATCGACTAGCGCTGTTGCTAAGTTGATTTGCCATACCCGATCGGTTGGTTGAAAGGGTAACAATAGAATCAAAAAGTCCACAAAAAAGGACAATATGCAGATTATTCCAACTACCTTAACTGTGAGGGCAGTACTCACGGAAGTAAAACGGTTAACCATAATTTTTCAAACTGGCGGTGAATATGAGTGATTTTCATATTTCAAGTTACTTGAATATTGTGCCTATGACCGTGACTGTTGTGTAGAAACACAAAGCAGATTCAATACTGGCAAAGGCTATCTGCCTCTTGGTTTTCAACTAGGCCACAGTAACATTTGTGATGTACAGTGTCTTCAGGAAATTCCTGGTATTTTAAGATACTAACCTAATGTAGAGATGTAGAATACGACTCATTGAATATGTAACATCTTGCAGCGATCGCTTGGAAGTCTCGGCTACACAGAGAAAACCTGCCTACGCGGGTTTCAAAATCTTAATTTTCCATTAGTCCACGCAAGTGTCTTAGTTTGTATAGGTACGATTTGTAATCGCTAGAGCTAAGTACAATATTTGAGTTACATTTCTCCCATAAGGACTTGTTCCCAAATGGGCAAATCCTCCGGTCGATCAATATCAGCTAAAGGCGACAAGTTAACGTGTGATAAATTAATCTGCTGGGCAATTTCCAAGGTTTTCTGGAATACTTGAGCAGTTCCCCACTCGATGTTAGCGAATAACTCCGGTATGGGTTGGCACAAACCAATTAAATAATATCCACCATCGAGCGCAGGGCCCAGTACGAGGTCAAAGGTGTGTAACTCCTCAAAGGCTCTTATTAGAATCTGGACATTCACTCCAGGACAATCTGTACCGATGATAATTACTTTGTCTGCACCAGATTCAAAAGCATCTAAAAGCGATCGCGCCATCCGCGAACCTAGATCCCCTTCACCTTGAGACTGATAAACCAAATCCAATCCTAGCCAGTCTTGCATAAGTTGCAAATTGCCACCTGTGAACCTCACTTCCATAGATATGGCAATTTTCTTTTGCAATTCTTGAACTTGAAATATTGTATGTTCAGTCATTTCCCGTTGAAGATTGGCAGCACCAAGATTTCCTAAAACAGGTATCAATCGAGTTTTTGTCTTACCTGGTTCTGGATAGCGAGTAAAAATAATCAGGTGATGTTTTGGTTTTACTGATAAGTTCAGCACAAAATACCTTGTTTGATTCAACTAAAAATATCTTAATAGCAATACTTGTCGTTTTCGTTGGCTCTAGAATGATCTTTGCCAGTTCGCATAGCCCCCAAAATTGTAGAAACATAAACACAACGTCTAGCTTTACCACCATTCAAGCTATAGAATGTTATCTGTCCTAATCCGCCGATTGTACACTGATTTCCAACTTCAGAGATGGGACAACCGTGGTAGTTAAATAAAACTCGCCACATTTGCTGTGAAGCATGTTTTTGTAAAGTTGTCTCCTTTTTTCCTTTACTGTTATCCTCTTCATCGATGCGAGTATTTGGTTCAAGGTTGTTCCATAGATTACCATTGTTTTTAACAGCATCACTAATAAATTGTCCTGCTTCTGCTTGATGAACTGACCATTGAATGATACCGTTTTGTATGCGAAAGCTAGCTTGCCAAGTCAATTTTTGTTTGGTGGCTTGGCTTTGGGCTTGGCGCATAGCAAGGTAAACTTGGTTTTGTGCAGTGTTGAGGCGGCGAGTCTCCACAAAAGCTAGCCAGTTGGGTATTCCTAGCGTGGATAATATACCAATTAATAAAACAACCACTAACATTTCTGGTAGAGTAAAACCACTATTGGAGTGCTTATTAAAAACATTTTTTACATTAACTATAAACGGTAAATGCACCCGTGTATTCATTTTTTCTTCTAGTCTTTTTTCAGTAATCTAACTATTGATCAATATTTGAGTTTCTTGGCTTTTTACTTCGCGTTGCTTAGTAAAGCTGTAGAGTAAGGTGGGTACTATAAGAATTATGATGATTTTCAATAACAGTTTGGAGGTGAAATTTATATTTCTAAGTCTTGAAGGATCGTTAATAAAATAATTCCACAAAAATCTAGCAGATGCTAAACCTCTTTGTCGATTAAATGGCTTCTGTAAAGCTTTGCAGGTCAGGTATTTGTATAAGTTGGCTAGGCTTATATTCCAACTATTCTTAAGTGTAGAGGGTTTTTCTTGATAGGCTCTCTTAAGCACTTGCAAGCATGATTTTTCCTGTCTGATAAGATTTGAAGAAACTGAATTACCACTTATACGATATAATATTTGTACAGATGGTACACAGATAAAATCAAAGTTAGAGGCTAATCTTAGCCACATATCCCAATCCTGAGCGGCACTTAAAGATTCGTCAAAGCCACCTAATGTAATTAAAGACTTTCTACAAATCAAGGGATTGGAACCATTCTCTAGAAAATTATTTAGCAGCAAATTTTCATAAACATTTCCCTTAACATTGACACGTTTGCCTGAAAGTATAAATTCACCATTTTTATCAATATAATCAGTCCAACTGTAAGCTACTTTTGCTGTAACGTTTTCTTGCAGAGCCTTTAATTGAGACTGAAGTTTGTCGCGTGTCCACAGATCGTCTGCATCCAAGAAACTAACAAATTCTCCAACTGCACGGTGTAGACCTCTGTTACGGCTAACATTTCCGCCAGCGTTGGGATAGGAAAAGACTTGTATTCGTGAGTCTGAGATTTGTGTGATAACTTCTAAAGTTGAATCTTGGGAACCATCATTAATTACAATTAGTTCTAGGTTAGTAAAAGTTTGATGTAGAACTGATTGAATTGTGTAGCTAATAGTTTTTTCACTATTATAAGTGGGTATGATTACAGATATTTTGGGTAAATTTGGAGTAAAATCCATCATTAGTAACAGGCTACTTTAATTTTTTAGTCCTCTGCCTAAATTACATTTTAAGTAGTAAATAGGACTCATCATACTAGCAAAGTAAAACTCAATCTCAAAAAGAGCAATTAGATTAGTTTTAAATTGCCCTCTATATCGAATAAGGTGTTGTAATACTCGACGTAAATTCCCTAAAATAGTTTTCACAAAAACTATTGGTTTTTGCCAATTTTTCGTATTTATCAAACGCAGCTGAAAAATACACAATCCACAGCCACGTGCCAAAGTTAGTAGATAATCTCTTTCCAGTCGCCAATGTGGTATTTGATGATAAGTATGCATGGTAGGGTTATACCAAATTTGCCAGCCTGCATAATGTATATAAAGCAATGGTTCATAGTCATCTCCCTGCACCAAAATACCAGGTAATTTTCCGCTTAAAGTCGGGCGTTGTGGTACATTCTCACACCATACTTGTTTTCTGACAACAAGCGCCGCTCCAGGAGGAAGTCTTAAATTCTCCGCATCAAATAAATGTGGATTTGAGCCATGTTCTCTGATAGCTAAAAAAGCTTGAATTCGTTCAAAATTTTCTGGTGGCTTTACTTCAAAATCTCCATGAATCTGTCCACCCCAAGCACCTGCTTGAGGATGCTCTAATCCAAAACTATATGCTTGAGCTAACCAATCAGGAGCAGGTAAGTTATCATCATCTAAAAACGCTATTAGCTCACCTCTTGCTTCACGGACTGCCCGCAGTCGTGCAAAAGCGGCTCCTTGTTCGGTTTCTAAAAAGTATCTTAAATGACATTTTCCATTATATATTTTTTGGTAATTCTGGATTATTTCAGATGTGTTATCCGAACTATTATTATCCACAATAATAATTTCCCAGTTAAGTTTTTCTATTCCTATCTGGGTTAATAGCTTATCCAAAACTTTAGGTAAACGGGTTGCTCCGTTATATGCAGGGATAGCTACGCTAATATCTAAACTTTCAACCGCTAATTTGGTCATAATAGCTGTTTTTTGATAATTTATTTTTTAAAGTATCCATTTTTCCAAAGATAAAAAGGGCTAATCAAACTACTTAGGAAAAGCTCCATTTCACAAGCAAGTACCAAATCATGTTTGAGCTTAGTTCGATATCTGAGTAAATGCACAGCAATTTTACGCAGGTCATTTATCATGTAAGATAACAGAGCAATTGGTCTATATATCTGTTTTATACTAACCATTCTAGTTACATAACGGCTAAGTCCAATACCTCTAAAGAAGGGAATTAAATAATCTTTTTGTAACCGAGAAATTGGAATTTTATGAGAAATTTCCATTTCTGGGTTATACCAAATTTCCCATCCTGCTTTTTGGATGTAAGACAACATTTCTAAGTCTTCACTGGTAAGCATATTGCCTTTAACTCTCCCAGTTAGAATAGATTTATCTGGGACACTTTCTAGCCATGCTTGTTTACGGACAACAAGGCCGGCAGAAGGAGGTAGTAATTTTTTGGACGCTTCATATAATAATGGTAAATTACCTCGCTCTGTAATTGCCAAGAATGGAGCGATTCGCTGAAAGTTTTCTGGTGGTTCTACTTCCCAGTCAGGATGAATTTGGCTGCCATAAGCTCCCGCTTTGGGATGCTTTTCACCAAAAGTATAAGCTGCGGATACCCAATTTGATACTGGGTAGTTGTCATCATCTAGAAAACCTATGAATCTACCCTTAGCTTCTGCAACTGCCCTTTTTCGAGCATAAGCTGCGCCTTGTTTTGGTTCAAAGCAATACTTTAAAGGGTAAGGACATTGCCAATCTTTTTGATAGGTTTGAACAACTTTAGCTGTATTGTCAGTGCTGTTATTGTCTACAACTATAATTTCCCAAGATAAGTTTTCTGTGTGAAGTTGCTTTTGTAGTCGCTCTAGTAATTCCGGCAAACGACTTTCACCGTTGTAAGTTGGGATAGCTACAGTAAAGTCAAGGTTCTCAGTCATTTTCCGAAAAGTATATTTTGATGATGATGCTTTTTATTATGTTCAGGCAATGGCTAATTTATCAATGGCTCTTAAATAACTCTATCAAACATGAAAACTGCACATGATGTTTCAATTTTGCTATCAACGTGCAGTTTTATGTTCAGTAATATTACGTATTTTTAAATAAAAATTGGTATTTAAATTACTTAACTGCAATTATTATCTTTTGCTGTCACCATTGAGCCTAAGAGAGTTTTCACAATGACACATCGCTTTACGCTACTAGGCAATGTAGGATTTGCAGAGCTTGGTACAGCTACTACTATTTTTAACCCAGGTGGTTCTGTCGAAGGGGCTATAGGTGTTCCAAAGCTTGCATTGGGTAAAGTTCCCATATAGTCAAAGGTAATTTTTGTTGATGCACTTAAAGTGTAGGATACAAGAGGATCAACAGTATTGGCAGTGTTTTCGCCACTGAGATTTGCACCCAGCAAAAATTTATCAGAGCTAACGCCTACATCCGTTCCTAAAGGTTTCCATGTGCTGATTCCAATATCGGTACGATAAATAGCAACCTCTTGGGTTGTGCTATTTTTCCGAAAACTGACACTGTAGCTAAGTTTTTTGTTTTTAGCTTCGCGTTGTGCTTCTTGCAGTGCGGCGAAAACGGCGTCGTTAAACTTATTTATCCGTTGCCGATTTACAAAGGCAGCCCAACCAGGGGCTGCGATCGCTGCTAAAATTCCTACTAACAGTAGTACTACTATTAACTCTATAAGAGTAAATCCAGCATCTTGTTGATTGTAGCCATTGATTGAGGGTCTATTTGCTAAATATTGCTGCTTTAGCTTTGGTTTTCGGCTGTGTAACTGGAAAGAATCTAATAGTTTTAAACTAAGAATATTCGGCATACTATCCTGCTTTTATTAATATTTGTCAAAGATAGAAGCTATTTGGTAAAGATGAAGCTGCTTCCTTGAACTTTAATGTTTGCACTCGGAAAATAACTAGATTTGCTCTGCGCGTAACGTACTTTAGTTTCATCATTTTGTATTAAACGAGCTTGTGCGTTACTCCTTAAATAAACTTCAGCAGCACTTCTATTATTTAAGCTAACTGAATTTACACAAGCATAGAATCCCGATCTAACAATGGTTGTTGGAACTTGACTAAAGTTAGTAGAGCATGTAGCAGAGGCTGGCGCTCCCTGTGCTATTGTTGTTTGATCTATAAAATCAACTAAAACTAAGGGATCTTGAGTGTAACTCCCCCCTCCTGCCCAGCTATTCATTTTTGCTTGTAATGTTATGCCCTTTTGTGATAAGTCAAATGGTTTAAAACCTTTATCTGGACATGGAAGATATTTTTCGGTTGCAGCAAATCCAGAGCAAGTCACTGTAGCAGCAGTATTTGGAACGCCATCTTTAATTTCCCATCTAGCGATGCGTGCAGCTTTAGACCAGTTAGGACTACTGTCTTGAATTAAATAGTAGGCAACTAATGAGTAAACAAAAGTATCATCTTTTTGAGTGCCTGTAATTGTAATTGCTTGATTAATTAATTCTCGTTTCCAAAAGACAAGCACAGGAACTTTATCTGTTCCGTTAGGTAGTTGATTCCCAGTTGTACTTGCATTTGGGCAAGTGTTATTGGTACTAGTATCAACAGTACCACTTAGACAAGCAATTCCAGTAACATCATATATATATATTGCTTGTTGTAGATCGCGAGTAATATAATCTAGTGCAGCTTTAATTTCTTGCTCAGAGGTTGCTTTGGCTTGTTCCTGACCATCAGTGTTTAAAACACTGATCATAAAACTTAGTAACGGCGTAATTACTAAAAATGCGATGAGCATAGCCACCAATAATTCAATCAGGGTAAAACCACTATTTTTGTTTTGCTTATGAGAGGGTTTTAGCTGAGTACTTAACAGCCACCTCAATATATTCATTTTGCTACAGGTTCTCCTTAGTGACGAATACTGAGTCGTAAAATCATTTATGTTTGCTGGATTAATTATGGTTATTGACAACCACCAAGCCTTCCGCACAAAGCGTTATAGGAGGGTTGACCCCTGACAATTTCAGTTGTCATTTCTACTAGTGGTGCTTTGCGATCGCCTAGTCCTCCAGTAAATGTTGCTGCTTTTTTTCCACCGCTAGCGGCGGTTAGGTAATCAAAGTCAGCATCTGAACGATACACCCGAATTCCCAAACGATAGCCTTGACCGCTATCAGGATCGCTACCTGTCACAGCAGCGCGAATAGCCTGAATGTAAAATAGATCGCTAGTACAGCCGGGATTAGCAAGGCTGCCATTTTTGTTAAAGCAATACAAAGTATTTTTGGTTGCAGTTGTGGGAGCTAATGTACTGCTCATTAAATAGTCACTAGTGGAAGTTGATACCTTTCTAGTTGGATCGGCAGTTAATGTAACTGTGATTGTCGGGTCTGAGACGATTTTAGACTTGATAGCATCAATAAAGGCTTTAGCCGCTCCTGTTGCCAATTCCACCCGTTTAGCTTGCACACGAGTTGCTGTTGACATAACTAAGACAGGTGCGATCGCTACCAGCAAAACGGCAACCACGAGGATCGCCACCAGCGACTCAATAATCGTAAAACCTGACTCGTTAGACTGGGTAGATAATTCTTGTAGTTGGCGTGGGTTCATACTCAATTTCTTAATAAGGCTATGTTTTAAAGTAATTTGCGATCGGGCGGGTGTAATACACTCGTAACCTCTCTTTAAACCTCTCCTCTAAAATAGGAGAGGCTTGGAATTTTCCCCTCTTCCCCATTAGGAAAGAGGTCTATTAACGCGATCTATTAACCAAAAAGTGCTGTAAAACTCTCATTCAGACACTTTAGGATGGCTGGAGTTGGCAGTTGTTACTATTACTAGGACGTTCAGTTCCAGGTAGAGCAAATTTGAAACCACTGCCAAAGTAAGTAGCGTCCGCAGTATCAAACCCATCTGCTGCTTGAGTTTGGACAGCACACAACAGAGTTTTCACCCAAAGATCATCCCGGCCTACTTCTCTGAAGTATTCATTCGGAGGATCTGCTGCTGGAGTTACAAAGCGTTGGGCAAACAAGTCGGGGTTTTGCGCCAGTAACGCTACATCAAAACCCCAGTTACGGTTAGGAGGGATATAATAAGGCGCTTCACCAGAACCAGTAGCACTTATAGTAGTACTATCTGATGTGTACCCAGGTCTGTCAGAATTAAGAGCTCTGAAAAAGATACTGTTATTCTTAGCAAGGCTAGTAGCGTCAGTATAATTCGGGTCAGAAGTGGTTGCTGGAGCAGTTGTTGGCAGTGTTCTAACAAAAACTTGGAATGGTGCAGTCGCATAGATACTGCGTTTAAATTGGATGAATGAACCGTTGATATTGGCATCAATCCCACCCCAGTTTTCTAAAAAGCGGACAAAGTTATGCAAACCCCCATTGATTTCGTAGGTCGTTGGAGTTGAAGCCGTGGCAATTGAATTCACACGAGCAGGAGTATCACCACCCGCAACTACTAGATTAAAATTTGTTGCACTTGCCTGAGACAACCATCTAGTATTTTTAACAAGACTAGATGAAGATGCTCCTGCTAAACTGGGGTAATCACTATTACCAGTTGGAGGTGCTGCGGTTGTTACCTGTAATTGCAATACAGGTTCTAATAACGGCTGGTATGTCGCATCTCTGGCTGTAAGAATCAATCCGGTTGTAGTTCCAGGAAAATCCCTTAAACTCTGTGCTGGTGGTTTGTGGTATCTGAAGAATAGACGATTAGTGGCGTTGTATGTGATAACGTTGAGTCCCGACCCTGGCGCTTTAGTGTAATCAGTATCTGTTGTAGTTGCAAACCATAGGGCATTATTTGCTGATCGAGGTAGGCCGTCGCTACTCTTATTATATAGGCCTACCTGTGCTGCACTTGTTATGCCCAGTACAACAGGAGTATCGCTATTCCAAGCCATAAAATTACCCAAAGGATCAACTGTCTGACCCAAATTATTTCGTTTGTAGGCAACCCGGCGGGCAAATCTTTCAAAACCAGCCTTTGCCGGTTGGGCGGTAGTACCAGCTACTAATTGTCCAACTGCGGCATTTGCCGGAAGACTAGAGGATTGTATCCCTCTCTCAGCAGCAGTGATTGTATTGTCGTTATCGCCATCGTAACCAATATACCAATCCAACACTCCACACTTAGAGACTGGTATAATAAAGCACATCTCCATTACATACTCTGGGAAAGTTCCTCGGCGTTGAATGGGTGTGACGAAGTTGTTCAAGTAAGAACTGTTATTGTCGGTAGAAGTGGGAGTACCTTGATAGTAGGTATCACTACCAGAGTCAATTAAGAATTTAGATGAAGTGACAAAGTTGTTATTCCAGAAACCTACCTTTAGTAGGCTGAGTACGACGTTAGGATCGCTTCCTTGGTTATTTCGCAAATCGTAATCACCCTCATTACGGAAACCTTCGCGGAAGCTACCAGAAAGTAAGGTGACAGCATCAGCAATCACTGATGCTGGTCGCCAGGTTTCGCCTGTTGTGCAATTGGGTAGTCTAGGGTCACTAGGCCGACAAGCAAAGTCAGGATCGCGATTTGCCGCAGCACGAGTGTAAAATTTAGTATCGTAGCTGGGATCACTGGGAGCAATGGGAGCAGCCAAAAGATCCGTACCTTTGAATTCTTGTTTAGTGTGCAGATTAAAATTGCCTTTAACATACACCGGTAGCTCAGTTGCTAAAATCAAGCCTTTTTCTTCTGGTCTGTAATTATTCTCGCGACTCAAGTCACTGCCATTAATCAACATAATGGCGTTGGGTCGCCGTTCTGGATCGAGCCTGTAGTCACTAGCGCTGACATTTTCACTAGTTGAGTTACTACGATCTTTTTGAGCATCATCACGAGAAGCATAGATAATGCCGCTATTGGGCAATAAATATTCTTTATCCGATGCGATACCGATTGCTTGTGTGCGAAGCTTACTTAAATCTATAGTAGTGGTACGAATTTCTAGAGGCTGACGCTGTTCGACTTCCAGATTGTAGTTTCCAGTTAATGTACCACCTTTATCTATAGCTTTAATTTGTCGGGCATCAAGAAATGCCCTTTCTACGATTGCACCATGAGGAATGTAGGTAGTACTCTGAGCTAGAGTGCCATCAGCAATGTTTATTGCACAGATAGTAGAGTCAATTGCTGATTGTTCAGAGAGAGTGAGTTTACTGGTAGTTGCCTTGGCCAGTGCTTGCCGTAGTAGAGGATTCACAAGGCGGCCATTGGGAAATACTAAGTTGGCTTGATATTTCAAGCGATCTAACAAAGTTACACTAGTGTTAGTCACATCATCAGCGCTAGCCGCAAGTGTAAAAAAACCATTGCTATCTACTGTCTGTCCTCTAGTTATGCCAGAAGATGTAGTAGCGGCAGCAGCGTAAACAACCCCATTATTTGATTTGGCTCCAGTCGGTCTAGCACCAACTACTTCACCGCTGACATCCGGTAGTGTACCTGCATTTCTTGCTGTATCTCTGTTTGTGGGATCGTAGTAGCTACTTACACAGGCCATGGGTGTTTGATAATCGTCTGGTGTAGCTGCCTGAGGATCGTAGGAATCAAAATTGTAGTGATACACTGCCGTGGCACGCATTACCAAATCACCACGTTTTTGTTTACTTGCATCCAGAGGATCGGTCGGATCGGGTACAAGCATAGGCAGAGCATCAGGCCAGACTACTATGCCACCATTTTCCTTGACTACCGATGCTGGCGTGCTTGGATCGTCAGGGACTGTTGCTGGACGAGTAGGTAGTCCAGAATCTGTTGGTCTATATACTCCCGCACCTGTAATCACTCTCAGCCCACCGACCACATCAAGGATATTAGTTCGGGGTGAAGCGGCTGAAATCTCCCAAAAACCATCACGTCCTGTTACCCCTAAATCTGATAACTGTTTGACGCGAGTGGTACGAGTCCGATCTTTGGTAGTGCTACTTGTCCACTTCACAGCAGGAGTGATAGGTTGGGGATAATCATCTCCGACAAACTTTCCTTGTGTGTCGTCCCATATCAGTTCAGGCAGGTTGTTACCTACAGCGATGCGATCGCCTAACTCTGTTTCTATTACGGGAGTATTATCTACAATGTCTGGATCTCTAGCAGGTAGTTGTGCTGTATTTAGTGTTAATTTTGTATTAGTATCTAGTGGATAAATCCAGGCATCCATCGGACGTAGCGTATCAACAGAACCCTTCATAAATGTTGCTGCATCTGCTGTGGTATAGTCCACACCAGCAGATTTTTCAATCCCAGAAGTACCATAAAAAACTTCTTTAAATGGTACACGCCTAGTACGTTTACGGAACCAATTTCCTAATTCTTCCTTACGTACTGTAGTCGCATCTAAGCTTGGATCGCTCAGAAGCCGATTGCTGATATTATTTCTGATGTCTTGAGGATCGGTACTAGTAGCATTAAGTAATTGTGCGTTAACTAACAAGTCTATTCGTTGAGCATAAGCCTGAGTGTTATAGGCAATGTCATTCGATTTAGTTGAGGTTGAGGTAGTTTTATTAGTAGATGCTAAAGTTTTATTTGTAGTCGGCGCACCATTTTCTACAAATAAATCTACGTATGTTCCACCTGTATCACTTGGACTAATTGGGTTACTAGTTGCAATATTACCGCCAACAACTATCCTGCCATTTTCTCGTTCGTAGTAACAAGAATACCTACTACTAACCTGAAATAGGGTTATATCTTGATCAGTTTTGGCAGTAAATAAGTTACTGTTCGTAAAAACGCGTCCATTGAGACGGAATCTAGGCCCAGGTGTAATATCTAAGTCATCTTCATAGACAACAGCATTATTAGTAATAGAAACTTGACTACGATCTTGTTGCATTTCTAAAGCTGAGAAGCCTTTATTACCTCGATACTTCTCATATTTGGTTGTATCAAGAGAAGTAGCTTGAGAAATATCACTAATGGGAACCGTTACTGCATATACGAAAAAGCTTTTTTTCAATTCGCCACTTGGTAGCTTATACCAACCCGAACTACCTACTAAGCTGGCACTAGTATCACCAGCGACATCACAAGCTCCACCTGCCTTAGCTGGTAGCATAGGAGGGGTTCTAGCATCTAGTGGGCTTCTCTTTCTGAGAGTACCAGTTTGGGGTGGAGTGCGGAAGTAGATACCGTAGAGAATAAAGCTATCAAATTTACCGTTATTATCTGTATCAGCAGGAAATTTCCAGGCTGTTTGAATATTTTCTTTATTTTCTAAAGCGATAGTATTATCCGCTTTAATTGTCGCATCTTTATCAAGATCATAAGCCAGGGTTATGGCAGTCTCATCACCAAATGTATAAACAGGAAGCTTATTGGTTAAAGTATTATATAGCGTTACATTTGATGGGACAGAACGTGGTAAGGTCGGGTCAGCAAACAGTGCAGTTATTTTGGCTTTAGCCCTTTCTAAGGCAGGAGTAGCGGCTTGCATTGTCGCTTCATTCACGCGGACGTTACTAGCATTTTTAGAACGTTCAAAAGACCGAAACAAAATTGCAGTTGTTAACAATACAACTACCAAAACTACCATTGCCACTGTTGGCAACACAAAGCCAGCATTCTCCGAGCTTCGTCTTCTTCGATTGCCAAAAATAGCTCGTAGTAGCCAAATAATTTGTTTGTTAATTGTAGATAAAAACTGCTTACTAATTTGTTTGAAGTTTTTTTGAATTGCCTTGACTAGCTGAAGTTTTCGAGACATAGCTGTTTCCTTGTCAAGTTATTTATAGCGGATTTACTATTTTTTCAGACGTTTCAAACTATGCCTACAAAGTATTTTTACAGGCATAATTTGAAGTTATATTGATTTAACCACTGGTTTTGTTGGACTAACTTTCAAAGAAAGTAGTTACAACAAAAGACAATTTATTCAAGTTATATCATTTATGAATTGTTCATCTTATCCGGTAAATACTGAATTTTGGAAAATTATTTAATTTAAGTCTGATAAACAGTAAGACATAACTTCACAGTGAATTTGCGGAAATGTATTTTATATAAAGGCAAATTTATGAAGATGTTGTTAACAGAGTAAACTTATAATACCCAACTGTTAAATGAAAGATATCAGTTGGGTACAAAATAATCAGATACAGGGGTTTTCACTCCGATACAATACTGTCGAAACCTCACCCCGCCCTTCTGGCATCCCTCTCCTTATTAAGGAGAGGGGATATGGGTTAGGCGCTAAAGTATTTTGCTACTGGGTGGTAAGCAATAATCGCAGTGGTAGATTGTTCTGGATAAAGTTGTTCGCTTTCATCCATATACAAGTTAATTCTATCAGTCTGCAATAACTCCAGTTGCTTGTATTGGTCTTGGATATTTGGACAAGCGGGATAACCAAAACTATACCGTGAGCCACGATAGCGTTGTGCTAATATATCCCGAATATTGTCGGGTTCTCCAACAGTAAAGCCTAACTCTCGGCGAATTCTGGCGTGTGTCCACTCGGCTATCGCCTCTGCAACCTGCACCGCCATGCCGTGGAAATACAGGTAATCGGTGTATTGATTGGCAGTAAACAACTTTTGAGCGAACTCTGTGGCAATTTCCCCTACAGTCACCGCTTGCATTGGGAAGACATCAATAATTCCCGACTCCTTCGGTGCAAAGAAATCTGCTATGCACAGCCGCCTTAACGACTTTTGTCTGGGAAACTCGAAAGTTGCAACCTGTTGTGATTGATTCTCTGAGTCATATATATGTAGAGAATTCCCCTCAGATTGACAAGGAAAATATCCATAAATCACTTGGGGATGTAAAAGATTTTCCTCAAGAATCCGGTTTTTCCAAGTTTCTAAAACAGGGTAGACTTTCTCAGCTAAGAAAGCCTGATATTCTTCCTTAGATTGTTCCTTTGGTTTGCGGAATTGCCACTGTCCAGCAACTAAAGCTTGTAAATCCAAGTGCCAGAATATCTCCTCGATGGGAATATCACTAGGCTGCAATAACTGCGTTCCCCAGAAAGGCGGTGTCGGGCGTTCAATATCTATCGCTACCGCATCAGAACGTCTCGTATCTACTTCTTTTGGTTCAGCAGATATTTTTTCAGCAGTTGTAGCTTTTGGTTCTTTATGACCATTTGTCGAAACTTCAGCCGTTTCGACTTCGTTCAAAAATCCCTGCAAATCTTCCCAGTTATTAGTTGCCTTTGCTGGCATTAATTTATCCATGAAATGCAAGTCAGAAAAGGCATCTTTGCCATAAACAACTTTACCTTTATAGGTTTTTTGGCAATCTTCATAGACAAACTTGGGAGTCAGCGCCGCACCACCTAAAATCACGGGGACGGTAATTCCTTTTTCGTTGAATATTTCCAAATTCTCTTTCATGAAAGCGGTGGATTTCACCAGCAAACCACTCATGGCAATACAATCAGGTTTGTACTGTTCGTAAGCGTTGATGATATTTTCCACTGGCTGTTTAATTCCCAGGTTAATCACCTTGTAGCCGTTGTTAGACAAGATGATATCTACCAAGTTTTTACCAATATCGTGGACATCTCCTTTCACAGTGGCAATAATAAAGCTTCCCTTGGCATTGTTGCCTGATTCTGACACTTCCATGAACGGTTCTAGAAATGCCACCGCCGCTTTCATGGTTTCTGCTGATTGCAAAACGAAGGGTAGCTGCATTTGTCCAGAACCGAATAATTCCCCTACAACTTTCATCCCATCTAGCAAGAAAGTGTTGATAATTTCTAAGGGGGGATGTTCTTCTAAGGCTTTTTTGAGATGTTCTTCTAAGCCAATGCGTTCGCCGTCGATGATGTGGCGTTTTAGACGTTCTGGGATGGGGAGACTTTCATCTAAAGAGCGATCGCGCTTAGTTGTTACCCCAGCAAACACTGTGGTAAGCTCTCCTAAAGGATCGTATACGCAAACATTACCCTCAAATTTGCGATCGTCATAAATCAACTGCCGACAAATTTCTTGATGGCGTGCGTCAATCTTCGAGAGCGGTAAAATCTTGTTAGCGCTAACAATGGCTGCATCCATTCCCGCCGTCGTCGCCTCGTGTAAAAACACTGAGTTTAGTACCATCCGCGAGGCTGGATTTAAACCAAAGGAAATATTAGAAACACCCAAAATCACATGACTTCCAGGCAATCCTTCACGAATCCGCCCGATGGATTCAATTGTCGCCTTACCGTTTTCTCGGTCTTCTTCAATCCCGGTGGAAATGGGTAACGCTAGGGTATCAAAGAATATTTCTGTGGGTGGTATGCCGTATTCTACAGCTTGGCGGTAAGCGCGTTGTGCGATCGCAAACTTTTTGTCTGCTGTCCGCGCCATCCCATCTTCATCGATAGTACCAATGATTACACCAGCACCGTATTTCTTCGCTAACTCCAGCACCTTTAAAAAGCGCGGTTCCCCGTCTTCGTAGTTGGTGGAGTTCAGCAAACACTTACCACCGGCAACCTTTAAACCCGCCTCCATCTTTTCCCATTCGGTGGAGTCAAGCATTAAAGGCAGTGTGACATTATTAACAATGCGCGAAACTAGTTCGTGCATATCCCGTTCGCCGTTGCGTCCCACATAATCGACGTTGACATCGAGGATGTGTGCGCCTTCTTTGACTTGCGCCCTCGCCATTGAAACGAGTCCATCCCAATCTTCGGCATTGAGTAAATCGCGGCACTTCTTGGAACCACTGGCGTTGAGACGTTCACCAACAATCAAGAAGGAATTATCTTGATCGTAGGGCTGAGTGGTGTAAATTGATGCTGCTGCTGGTTCTAAACTTGGATGTCTAACTTTTGGCTTCAAGTCTTTTGCAAGTTCTGCCAATTGTTGAATGTGTTCTGGACGCGTCCCACAGCAACCCCCGATCACTTGGACACCCAAATCTTCAACAAAATGCATTAGCGACATCCGTAATTCCAACGGTGTCAGGCGGTAGTGCGCTTGACCGCCGACGTTTTCAGGTAAACCCGCGTTAGGAATACAGGAAACGATAAAAGGTGAATGTTCTGACAGATACTTGATATGTGGTTTCATCAAGTCTGGGCCAGTGGCGCAGTTTAAACCAAGAATGTCAATTGGGTAAGGGGCTAAAATTGTCAGCACAGCACTGATTTCTGAACCTACCAACATTGTGCCCATGCTTTCCATTGTCACAGAAACCATCAACGGTCTGCGATCGCCTTTTTTGGCAAACACTTCTTCAATTCCATTCAGCGCCGCCTTAATTTGCAGCACATCTTGGCAAGTTTCCACCAAAAATAAATCGACACCACCATCCCACAGCGCCTCTGCTTGTTCAGCAAAAGTAGCCTTCATGGTGTCAAAGTCAATATGTCCCAAGGTGGGGAGTTTAGTTGTGGGGCCGATGGAACCTGCCACAAACCGGGGTTTTTCTGGCGTGGAAAATTCCGCAGCGACACGCTTGGCTAATTCTGCGGCTGTCTTGCTGAGGTAATAGGCTTGGTCTGCCAAGTCATATTCTGCTAATACAAGGGAGGTACTACCAAAGGTATCGGTTTCAATGACATCAGCACCAGCAGCGAGGAAGTCGCGGTGAACCTTAGCGACAGCTTCCGGTTTCGTGTGGACTAAATATTCATTACAACCTTCATACTGCGGGCCGCCGAAGTCTTCAGCAGTCAGGTTTTGGGTTTGTAAGTTCGTTCCCATCGCCCCGTCGAAGACGAGGACTGGGCTATCTGGACTACGCAGGCGTTCAAGGAAAGAATGAGTCATATTTTCCTAGAATAAATGAGGAAATCAAGTGAGTCTTGTGATACTCGACTTACTTTATTATTTTCCAAAATTTTGGGAGTTTCGGCAGTATGTAATCAAAAAATTTTGATGCCGTACTGGAATTACTTATGTGTCTATAATATCACTGGATAGTGAGCTAGTTGATATAGAGGTTGTTCTATGGAGAGAAGGAAAATTTTGATTGCAACTAAAACATACCCTTCAATTAGCACCAAATATAAAGAAACAGTCTGTACAGCAGGAGTTTTGTTAGATGATGACGATAAACCAGTTCAGTATCATGAGTAACCTAAAAAGTCACAAAAATAGCTTTATGATTATTGGGATATTTTACCCACCATTAATAAAAATGTAATATTTAAACTTGATTCTTCCAGGAATTAAAAATGAAGATTAAAGATATTGCTAAAACAAGATGTATACTTACTTTTGGATATGGCAATCGCAAAGACTACGATGCATTCTTGGAATACCTGCAAAAGTTTGATGTGGGATGTGTTGTAGATGTGAGGATGGTTCCTCGTGCTTGGAGCCGGAAATGGTACGGCGACAAAATTAAAATATTCTGTGAATTAAATAATATTGAGTATATTTCTAAAACTGCTTTAGGTAACACATCTGGTAAAGAAAATTGGATTCCAGTAAATCAAGAAGAAGCAGATATAGCTCTACATGAAATTGCACAAATTGCTCAAACGGGTAATGTTTTACTCTTGTGTGCTGAAAGGAACCCGAATCGCTGTCATCGGAAAGAAGTTGCTGATTGCTTGGGAAACCTGGTATCAATGCCTGTTAAGCATTTAGAGTAGTAAACTAAAATTTTCTCGATACTTAGGCAAGAGTGTTTAATAATCTCATTTCACAAGAGACGATCGCCTCTAGTGTTGGTGGGGCGTAGCCCATCGTAGACATTGCAATTATAAAGCGATCGCAGTTTTCGGGTGTGTTAGCGCGAAAGCGTAGCGCACCCTTTGAACTCCATTAATGAGTCTTTTATACTCGCGGACGAGTCTTTGATACTCGCGGACGAGTCTTTTATACTCGTGGACGAGTCTTTTATACTCGCGGACGAGTCTTTTATACTCGCGGACGAGTCTTTTGTACTCGTGGACGAGTCTTTTATACTCGCGGACGAGTCTTTTATACTCGTGAGCGAGTCTTTTATACTCGTGAGCGAGTCTTTGATACTCATGAATAAGTGAATGTTATTGCAAGGGTAGCGATGTCTACGACGGGCGTAGCTGCGGCACCCTACTAATTTAAACATTACAGCCGTTTTTATGGACATGAACACACAAATCCAATCTGTAATGCTTAGTTACGATATACTACTTGAGTAAATATCGCTACAAAGTTGGTGAGGTTTGCTGATGACAAACGAAGAACTGTTGCAAATTCTTGAAAAAGCTGCCAGGGAAAAGGCAACGGAGCTAGACCTCGATAACAATCAACTCAGCAGCCTGCCGCCAGAAATCAGCCAACTCTCAAACTTGTCATGGCTAGACCTCCATAACAATCAACTTAGTAACCTACCGCCAGAAATCAGCCAACTCTCCAACTTAACTGAGCTATTCCTCGATAACAATCAACTCAGCAGCCTGCCGCCAGAAATCTGCCAAATCTCCAACTTGACTGAGCTATTCCTTGATAACAATCAACTCAGCAAGCTACCGCCAGAAATCAGCCAACTCTCTAAACTGACGCTGCTATCCCTTTCTAACAATCAACTCAGCAGCCTGCCGCTAGAAATCAGCCAACTCTCTAAACTGACGCTGCTAGACCTCTATAACAATCAACTCAGCAGCCTGCCACCAGAAATCAGCCAACTCTCAAACTTGACTGAGCTAGACCTCTCTAACAATCCACTCAGCAATCTGCCGCCAGAAATCTGCCAAGTCTCCAAACTGACGCTGCTATCCCTCTCTAACAATCAACTCAGTAGCCTGCCGCCAGAATTCAGCCAACTCTCAAACTTGACTAAGCTAGACCTCCATAACAATCAACTCAGCAATCTGCCGCCAGAAATCAGCCAACTCTCAAACTTGACTGAGCTAGACCTCTCTAACAATCAACTCAGCAGCCTGCCGCCAGAAATCAGCCAACTCTCAAACTTGACTGAGCTAGACCTCTCTAACAATCAACTCAGCAGTCTGCCGCCAGAAATCAGCCAACTCTCAAACTTGACTGAGCTATTCCTCGATAACAATCCACAATTAAGCTCGCCACCGCCTGAAATTGTTCAGCAGGGAACGGAGGCAATTTTGACCTATCTTCGAGCCAAGTCAGAAGCTAAAGGATAATATCTTTCTAAACTGCTAGTAGTTGGTGAAGAGAATGTGGGTAAAACATCATTAAGAGCGCTACACGATGAAGACTTTCACACCCACGAATCCACTACCCACAGCATTGAAATTAAATGGCTTTTAACAGCACTATTGCAGGGATTATCAAGGTATATTTGACTAGAATTAAAGTATTATAGCGATTATTATTTGGATACCATAAGCGGTAGGGGTTTACAGAAGTGCGCCTCTACAACTGACACGCCAGTTTAGCTATAAATTAATATCTACGGTTTTACGGGTATTAGAAAAATGAAGTTTACAGACTGGGTGACTAGGGTACTACTAATCTGGCTGATGTTCGCCACTCTAATTGTAGTGCTGCTAATTGGACGAGCAACAAAATTACACAACAATCCGACAATATCCCGTGCATCCAATCCACAGGTTACAGCTTTCAGTAAATATCCCCAGGCGCAATTTCAATCAGCGAAAGAGCCAGAGAAGAAATTTCAAAATGTTATCAAGTCCCCAGTCAAGGTTAACAAGCCTGTAGCAAGGTATATAACCACTCAAGCTTTTGCACGCTACAGACCTAGTTATCAAGTTGCTTCCGTTGACCCTAGTAACTATGGAGAACGTTACACCCAAGATGTTAATGGCATTCGTCTCAGCAATCAACCAATTATCGTCCTCCATGAAACTGGTTACTCTGCTTCCAGCGCCATTAATTTCTTTCAAGTAGCCCATACCGATGAAGGTGTGCAAGCAAGTTACCACGCCTTAGTCAAGTTAGACGGCACAGTGGTTTATCTAGTACCGCCAGACAAGCGGGCTTTTGGTGCAGCTAACTCAGTATTTGATGGTTCTCAGGGAGTGGAAACTGTGCAGACTAATCCGACTTTACCCGCGTCTGTGAATAATTTTGCTTATCATGTTTCTTTGGAAACACCACCAGATAGTTATGATGCAAGCAGCCAACAAACTCATAGCGGCTATACGGAGGCTCAATATCATTCTCTAGCTTGGTTAATTGCTCAAAGTCAAGTCCCAGACGATCGCATCACTACCCACCATCTCGTAGACCGTTCTGGTAAAAAAGTTGACCCAATAAATTTTGATGGGAATAAATTTCTGAGCTTACTTAATACTTTTCGTCAGGTTAGACCTATTTATAGAGTAAATAAATAATTTATTCGTAAGGTGCGTTACGCTACGCGATAACACACCCGACAAAATTTCTTGAACTAAGCTATTTGCTAAAGCTATAGATTTGCTGCTTTTCCAGGCGATCGCTAATTGATGAAGGCAGTGTACCATCCGGGAATGTCTGACGATCTAGTTGCACCTGTAAATTACTCAAGGGATCGGAACCAGAGGAAATCAGAAATTCTAGTTTTTGGATATATGGCAAGGTTGCGAGGTTATCCAAAATTTGGAAGATAGCGTGTATGTATGGATGACCACTTTGTTGATACCAATCAGCACTAGCAACTTTTGCCTGATCGAAACCCAAGTGGACTGTTAAAGATGGCTCGTCAAATATAGCGATCGCTAACGGACGCGCTTCTTCCTGCAACAATAGATCGTTACTTCTCGCTAAATGTCGCAGTTTCTCTAAGCGTTCATAACGTTCCGTCACAGCTTCCGGGTCATCTTGCCAATGGATTGCGACTGTCACCAGATAAGTCTGTAACAGCATGTGACCCAGCTTTTTGGCTTTTGTCGCCAGGTAATAAGAATTGTATTCGTTTGCCTCAATTAACAATGGCACGCGATCGACTACTTCCAATCCATAACCCTTTACTCCAGCAATTTTACGGGGATTATTGGTAATCAAACGAATCTTTTTGATGCCCAAATCCATCAGCATTTGTGCGCCCATTCCGTAGTCTCGCAAGTCAGCAGGAAATCCCAAACGCTCGTTTGCTTCTACTGTATCCAGTCCCATATCCTGCAATGAATAGGCTTTCAGCTTGTTAATCAAGCCGATTCCTCTTCCTTCTTGACGCAGGTATACAACTACACCTTGACCCGCCGCCTCAATCATTTTCAGTGCGGCTTGTAACTGCATCCGACAGTCGCAGCGCAAAGAACCCAAAGCATCACCAGTTAAGCATTCTGAGTGCATCCGCACCATTACTGCCTCATCTTTGAAGTTAGCTGGATCGCCCTTGACAATTGCAACGTGTTCCGTGTTATCCAGGGTGTGGCGGTAGGCGTAAATTTCAAACTGACCGAATTCACTAGGCAGTTTGGTAACTACCTCACGATACACGAGGCGATCGTGCTGTAGGCGATAGCTGATTAAATCCGCAATACTAATTATTTTTAAATTGTGACGTTTGGCATATTCAACTAACTGCTGCAACCGCGCCATTGAACCATCGGGATTTTGAATTTCACAAATTACCCCGGCTGGATATAGCCCTGCTAGTCGAGATAAGTCTACAGCTGCTTCCGTATGCCCTGCGCGTTTGAGTACGCCTCCAGCTTTCGCCCGAATTGGGAAAATATGACCGGGACGACGTAAATCGGTAGGTTTTGTAGCTGGATTGAGAGTAACCTGGATAGTGCGGGCGCGGTCTTCGGCTGAAATCCCAGTGCTGACACCCAATTCTGGGCCGGCATCAATGCTAACAGTGAAGGCAGTTTGGTTAGTATCTGTAATGTTGCTTACCATCAAAGGTAAGTCTAGCTCGTCTAAGCGATCGCCTGTCATTGCCAAACAAATCAGCCCTCTAGCTTCCACCGCCATGAAATTAATCGTGTCGGGTGTGGCAAATTGGGCAGCACAAATTAAGTCGCCTTCATTTTCTCTATTTTCATCATCTACCACTACAATTACACGACCAGCTTTTAGGTCTGCTAAAGCGGCATCAATCGAATCAAATTTAAAAGCTTGGGTAGTATTAGGCTGTGACACAGATAGATTTCCAGCTACCAACGTAAATTTTTTTTACAATTTCTTCTTTTAGATTGTAGCTCCTTTATAAGGCAGAGAAGTAGACTAGCAATGATTTGATAACGGGGCAAAAATTTCTGCCATTCCAAGTAGGGATTTTAAAATGCAGCGACAGCAAAGGATGAGGGAGACAAATAGAATATTTTATAATTTCCCTGCGTTCTCTTTCTTAGCGTCCGAAAAAATTCGAGGGGTAACAGGAGTTTTGTACGCTGTGAGTCTAGTCGCTGATATTGTTGATAGCTGAGAACGAATTAACTATTCATGGGATAAGGATTTCAGATCATGGGCAAATTAAGACGCGTACCCGTTGGGATTGTTGGCGCGTCGGGCTATGGCGGAGTACAGTTAGTACGGCTACTGATGGATCATCCAGAAGTCGAACTGGTTTATTTAGGCGGTGAGAGTAGTATTGGGAAATCCTTCGGGGATTTGTACCCACATCTGGCTCATGCAGCTAATCTACCAATAGAAGCGGTAGAACCAGAAATAATTGCTCATCGCTGTGAAGTAGTTTTCCTGTCTTTACCAAATGGTCTGGCTTGCCAAATCGCGCCCAAACTTTTGGAAAAAGGATGTAAAGTACTAGATTTGAGTGCAGATTATCGGTTCCGTAATTTGACAACTTATACAAATTGGTATGGGATTGAGAGAAGCGATCGCACCATTGCAGCGACAGCAGTTTATGGATTACCAGAACTTTATCGCGATCGCATTGCCGAAGCTCAACTCATTGGCTGTCCCGGTTCCTATCCCACAGCTAGTCTCCTTGCACTTTCGCCACTCTTAAAGCAAGGCTTAATCTTACCAGAAACAGCTATTATCGATGCCAAGGCTGGCACATCTAGCGGTGGACGGCAACCTCAAACCAATTTATTACTATCTGAAGCAGATAATTCTATAGCAGCTTTCAATATCGGCCGTCACCGCCACACCCCAGAAATCGAGCAAATTTGCAGTGACTTAGCCGGTCACGAACTCATGATTCAATTTACACCGCACCTTGTGCCAATGGTACGCGGGATTTTGGCAACAGTATATGCAACAATGAGCGATCCCGGTCTAGTGCGAGATGACTTAACCACAATTTTCTCAGCCTTCTACCGCAACTCTCCTTGGGTAAAAGTCTGCAATAGTGGCATTTACCCCCAAACTAAATGGGCTAATGGCAGCAATCTTTGTTACATCGGCGTAGAAGTTGACCCGCGCACAGGTCGCGTAATTGTCATGTCGGCAATTGACAATCTAATTAAAGGACAGGCGGGTCAAGCTATCCAATGTCTAAACCTAATGATGGGCTGGGATGAAACCTTGGGGTTGCCCAAGTTGGGGTTTTATCCTTAATTGGGAATTGGGAATTGGGAATTGGGAATCGACAAGAGATAGGGAATCTTCCCCAGTCCCCAGTCCCCAGTCCCCAGTCCCCAGTCTCTACTTCGGCCCTAAACCGACAGTACCAGCATAAACGGCGCGATCGCCAAGTTCATCTTCAATTCGCAGTAAGCGATTGTATTTTGCTACCCGTTCGCTGCGACAGAGAGAACCTGTTTTAATTTGACCGGCACGGGTTGCTACAGCTAAATCAGCGATCGTTGTGTCTTCGGTTTCACCAGAACGATGGCTAATTACTGAACGGATGCTGTTGCGAGTTGCTAAATCAATCGTTTCCAAGGTTTCGGTGAGAGAACCAATTTGATTGAGTTTAATCAAAATAGAATTAGCGGCTTTTTCCTGGATGCCTCTTTGTAAACGAGTAACGTTGGTCACAAATAAGTCATCCCCTACCAATTGCACCCGCGAACCTAATTTCTGGGTCAGCAATTGCCAACTTTGCCAGTCTTCCTCATGTAAACCATCTTCAATTGACACAATTGGATATTGGTCAACCAGTTGTCCTAAATAATCAATAAACTCTGTGGCAGCATGAGGTTTACCATCGTAAACATACTGACCATTCTTGTAAAATTCGCTAGCCGCCACATCCAAAGCCAAAGCTACTTCTTCACCTGGCTTATAACCAGCTTTCTTAATGGCAGCAACCAGCAATTCCAAAGCCACTTGATTAGATTCTAGGTTAGGGGCAAAACCGCCTTCATCGCCCACACCAGTGAGCAAACCCTTTTCATCTAATACTTGGCTGAGGGTAGCAAATACCTCTGCACCCCAGCGCAACGCTTCCCGGAAGGAAGGTGCGCCAATTGGGACGATCATAAACTCTTGGAAATCCACGTTATTTGAGGCGTGTGCGCCACCGTTAATCACGTTCATCAACGGCACTGGGAGCAAATTCGCTAAAGGGCCACCCAAATAGCGATATAGAGGAATATCTAGAGATTCAGCGCCAGCTTTAGCTGCTGCTAGGGAAACTCCCAAAATTGCATTCGCGCCCAAACTGGATTTGTTCGGAGAACCATCGATCGCGATCATTGTCCGATCTAGGAGTTCTTGGTTGAGGGCATCCAAGCCTAACAATTTTGGTGCAAGTGCTTCTTTGACGTTTTGCACTGCCTTGAGTACGCCTTTGCCCCCATAACGGCTTTTATCGCCATCACGCAGTTCGTGGGCTTCAAAACTGCCCGTGGAAGCACCACTGGGAACCTGGGCTAGTCCGACAACACCGTTGGCTAAATGCACTTCGGCTTCAATTGTCGGTCTACCGCGTGAATCAAGAATTTCACGGGCTGCGATCGCTTCAATTGCAGTATCTAGAAATTTGCTCATCTGTACTTTATCCTTTATTCGAGTCTGTTACGCATCCAGTCCATTTGCCTAACCCAATCGCTAGCTTATGCTGTTAAGAGACTTTATTGGCTGAGATTAAAGAAGATTTCCATTGTATGGATAAGGAGCAACACCAAAAATGGTTAAGGAAATGTTTATTTAATTCTTTGCCTGATGGCATTTCTACCTGAAGACTTTCAGCTAGGTAAAATGTTGGCAGAGAATAAGACTAAATCAATTACACAGAAAAGGTCAATATGCGATTACTACATACAATGCTGCGAGTGGGCAACCTGGAAGAATCCTTAAAGTTTTACTGTGAACTTTTGGGAATGAAATTAATACGCCGAAAAGATTATCCAGGGGGAGAATTTACCTTAGCTTTTGTGGGCTACGGTGACGAAAGCGACAACGCGACGATCGAACTAACCTACAACTGGGGCGTGGAAAAGTACGAATTGGGTAATGCTTACGGTCACATTGCCCTTGGGGTTGATGATATTTACGCTACTTGTGAGGAAATCCGCAATCAAGGCGGGAAAATTGCACGCGAACCTGGGCCAATGAAACATGGTTCGACAGTAATTGCATTTGTGGAAGATCCCGATGGGTATAAAATCGAACTGATTCAGCTGGGATCTCAAGGTTCAGCAGTTAAGCAGGAATCACAAGAGCAACTTGTGAATCAGTAATTCTTATAATTAAGAATATGTAGCGCTTCTCAGTTGAAGGCAATAAAGCTGTAGGAAAATACCCACTGATGTCTTGAAAAGTTGAACCAAATGCGGGTAGATTGATTTTCCCGCAGACAGGTGTCTCGTGCGACTGCTTAACAGAGTGCGAGACTTTTCCCTTTTTGCATACCCTTTTTAAGCTGGTTAGGGGATCTCCTTTGCGTAAATCCTATCAGTATTAGCAACACTAAGACCGTAGCCCGGATTTCTCACCACATCTCTCAAAGCCTGCGCTTGTGCAGGGGGGCAGGGGAGCAGGGGGGCAGGGGAG
>NZ_JBALBW010000123.1:0-130178 GCF_036919895.1 Nostoc sp. | reverse complement strand
GACCAACCTACGAATACGAAGCGATCGCGCTTGAGCCAGTCGTCTAGAACGTCAAACCACCCTCTACTGGGCGCACGTCCAACTGCGATGGTCATCGGACTAAAATCCTCTTTTTTTACTAAAATTGCAACGTTTCTAAGGCAGTACGGAGAGCCAATGTAACCGACTGCCATGAGGAATCAACGTTTTTTTGACAATCTCAAAAGCTTAAAAGCGATTGAGATTCTGAGAATTTGCTGACCTGTGAAATCAGCATTTCCCTTTCTTTATGCCATTACACGTACCATCGGCTAGTAATCTAGCTTGTGGTAACTTAATGATTCTTAACTTATCACACTACTCAGGGTTTTTGCCTGATACACAGAAGTAAATTAGGCATGAAACACGAACCTTATAAATAATATGAATATCAGAAATTTTACAATTTGACACAAGTTTTCTCAGAAATGTAAGAAAATTTAGTCTAGATGGACGTAAGTAGGTAACTCATTCCCAAGAGGTCAAAAACAGTCAGGGGGCTGGAGAGAGAGAATTTTGATCGGACAATGTGTAAAAAATTATAAACTTGCCCTAACAAGCAAATTATATGGGTAGCAGTAGGAGGGAGGAGGGCAGCTGAATTTTTGTCAACAATGTTTGGTAAAATAAGCAAGCGGCAGACACTCTAAAGTGTTCTTTAGTTGAATGACTAGCCTTCAATTTAGTCAAGTTCTGTCTAGCAGGATTCAGTGTGCGAGTATGTCACAGCGAGTATCTCACAGGCAATGGTAGTTCAATGACGACATCAACAACGATTAACAAAGGCGATCGCCTCCTGCATCAAAATGTTCTCGGTTCTCGTCGGTTCAGTAACTACTGGTGGGCAACTATCGTTACCTTGGGAGCAAGCGGCTTTTTATTGGCTGGGATATCCAGCTATTTAAAAGTTAATTTACTCATAGTTTCCGATCCAACTCAACTAGTATTTGTCCCCCAAGGATTGGTAATGGGGTTATATGGCTCTGCTGGCTTGCTATTAGCCACATATTTATGGCTAGTGATTTTATTGGATGTAGGTGGCGGTTACAACGAATTCGATCGGGAAACTGGCACAATCAAAATCTTCCGTTGGGGTTTTCCTGGCAAAAACCGCCGAATTGAGATAGATAGCCGCATAGAAGATGTGCAATCTGTGCGAATAGCTGTAAAAGAAGGTCTTAATCCTCTACGCGCCCTCTATCTACGCATTAAAGGGCGGCGAGATATCCCTTTAACACGGGTTGGACAACCGTTATCTTTAACAGAGTTGGAAACAGAAGGTGCAAAGTTAGCCCGCTTTTTGGGAGTGTCATTAGAAGGATTGTAAAAGATTGGGGACTGGGGACTGGGGACTGGGGACTGGGGACTGGGGATTGGGGATTGGGGACTGGGTAATTGGGTAATAATCAATAGAACTCTTGGCCATCTTCCCTAATCCCGAATCCCCAATCCCGAATCCCCAGTCCCTAATCCCCAACCCCCAGTCCCCAACCCCCCTGAAAACGATAAGATACTCTGGTTAAATCAGTAACTGGCAATGCGGTTAAAAATTTCACAATTTTTCCTTTCTTTTGTGCTTATCAGTGCTGTGATGCTCGGAGGATGTTCAACACAGCAGGTAGCTTCTAATACGTCTTCTCCAACCTCGACAGCTACCTCGACTACCCAGACGACTACTGAAGCAACATCCGTATCTCAAACTAGTAGTGAGAGTGTTCCTGGAATCGCTGGTTTACCACGTCTTGAAGGCAAGGCTACTGTGGTAATAACAGTTAAAGGTTCGCCCATTACTATCGAAGTAGACGGCACTGATGCCCCCATCACAGCTGGCAACTTCGTAGATTTAGTGCAGAAGGGTGTTTACGATGGTTTAGCTTTCCATCGAGTTGTCCGCGAACCCCAACCGTTTGTAGTTCAAGGGGGCGATCCCAAAAGCAAAGACCCGAAAGTTCCAGTCGATCAACTGGGAACCGGTAGCTATATTGATCCAAAAACGGGAAATGCTCGCTATATACCTTTAGAAATTAAACCGAAAGGTTCGGATACTCCAATTTACAATAAACCATTTGATGCAACTGCTCAACCCGTTGTATTGCCCCATAAACAGGGTGCAGTAGCAATGGCGCGATCGCAAGCACCAGACTCCGCTTCTGCTCAGTTTTACTTTCCTTTGGCGGATCTAGCCATCTTGGATGGTAACTACGCCGTGTTTGGCAATGTCACTCAAGGCTTTGATGTCGTGAACAAAATTCAGCAAGGCGATCGCATTGAATCCGCGAAAGTCACCCAAGGGGCTGAAAACCTGAAAACACCAACTCCTAACCCCTAATTTCCAAATTGGTTAAGGTTTGTGTTACTGGTATTGGTTTGATTTCCGCCTTGGGTGGAAGCTTAGAAGATAGTTGGCAAAATCTGTTAGCAGGTAAATCTGGAATTAGGTTACATCAACCATTTCCAGAACTAAAACCACTTCCTCTAGGTTTGATTGCTCAACAACCATCTGAGTTGACAATGTTAACTCAGATGGTTGTTGCTTCTGCTTTGCAAGATGCTGGGTTAGTCCCACCTTTAGCTGATTGTGCTGTAGTTATTGGATCTAGTCGCTCTTATCAAGCATCTTGGGAGAGGCTGGCGCGGCTAATGTATGAAGATGCGGAAAATTTGCCCGCTTCTGATTTGGGAAATTGGCTAGATATATTACCTCATATCAATGCGATCGCAGCTGCAAGGCAAATCGGTGCATCAGGTATAGTTTTAGCACCGATGGCAGCTTGTGCGACTGGAATTTGGTCTATCGCCCAAGCAGCTTTACTTATCCAAACTGGGCAATGTCAACGAGCGATCGCAGGTGCAGTGGAAGCACCAATTACACCCTTAACTTTAGCTGGGTTTCAGCAGATGGGTGCTTTAGCGAAAACTGGGGCTTATCCCTTTGATTTGCACCGAGAAGGCTTAGTTTTGGGCGAAGGCGCAGCTGTGTTTGTCTTGGAATCCGCAGAGTTGGCAAAACAGCGTCAAGCAAAAGTGTATGGTGAAATTCTCGGTTTCGGCTTAACTAACGATGCATATCATAGTAATTCACCAGAACCTGAAGGGAAAAGTGCGATCGCAGCTATCAAACAATGTCTAGAACGTAGTTGTTTGACACCAAATGATATTGATTATATTCATGCTCATGGCACAGCTACCCAGTTAAATGACCAGATGGAGAGCATGGTAATCGAGCGTTTATTTCCCCAAGGCGTGGCAGTTAGTTCTACTAAAGGAAGCACAGGCCATACACTAGGAGCATCGGGAGCTTTAGGTGTAGCTTTTTCTCTCATGGCATTAAAGCATCAAATATTACCGCCTTGTGTAGGATTGCAGCAGCCAGAATTTGATTTAGATATCGTTACAGCAGCACGCCTCAGTAAAATTCACCAAGTATTATGTTTGAGTTTTGGCTTCGGTGGGCAGAATACAGCGATCGCGGTAGCTAAATCCTGATAGCAGAACATAAAATATAAAACTGTAACAAAAACTACAAAATTCCTATTTTTCAAAAAAAAGGATAAGCTAGTTACAGAATGATATCCGGTTCGTAAAGATACCGTGATTAGGAGAAAGTTTTATGATTTCAAAATCACTACGGCCGCTAGAACCAGCTTCTCCAGCGCATATATGCCCATTTGACCAAGCCTGTAGCTACTTAGAAGCGGCAGCTAAAGAATTAAATTTAAATCAAGGTTTGCTGGAAATCCTCAGCCATCCGCGTAAAGTTGTCACAGTTTCCATTCCTGTGAAACTAGATGACGGGGAAATACAGGTTCTGGCTGGACACCGGGTACAGCACTCCGATGTTTTAGGCCCCTACAAGGGCGGAATTCGTTACCACCCAGCTGTGACATTGCGCGAAGTATCGGCTCTAGCAATGCTGATGACTTGGAAATGTGCCTTGTTAGGTATTCCTTACGGTGGTGGGAAGGGTGGTATTGCTATAGATCCAAAACACTACAGTGTTGGCGAATTAGAGCGAATCAGTCGCCGTTACATCAGCGAGTTAATTAAAGATATTGGGCCTTCCGTAGATATCCCTGCACCAGACATGGGTACTTCAGCCCGTGAAATGGCTTGGATGATGGACACTTACTCTGTAAATGTCGGTCATGCTGTACCAGGGGTTGTGACTGGGAAACCGCTTTCCATTGGTGGTTCGCTGGGACGCGAAATGGCAACTGGGCGTGGTACGATGATTATTGTGCGTGAGGCGCTGGCAGACCAAGGTAAATCCTTGGTAGGAGTGCGAGTAGCTATTCAGGGTTTTGGTAATGTCGGTGGTGCCGCAGCTGAATTACTACATCAAGCCGGCGCGAAAATTATCGCTGTTTCAACTGGCGCTGGGGGAATATTTTCCGAAGTTGGTCTTGATATTCCCGCGTTGAAAATCTATGCTGCTGAAAATGGTAGGAGTATTATAGGTTTCCCCCAATCTGTACCAATTAGCAATGCAGATTTATTAACTTTACCTTGCGATGTGTTAATACCAGCCGCTTTAGAAAACCAGATCACACAAGAAAATGTGAATCAGGTGCAAGCGCAAATTGTCGCAGAAGCAGCTAACGGGCCGGTTACTCTTGAAGCTAACTTGGCATTAGAGGCGCGGGGTGTGATAGTTCTACCGGATATATTGGCGAATGCTGGCGGTGTGGTAGTCAGTTATTTAGAGTGGGTGCAGGGACTTTCCTACGTATTTTGGGATGAGGAGCGCGTCAACCGCGAAATGGAACATTTGATGGTGCAAGCCTACCGCAAGGTAATTCACCAGTCAGAGGCGCGGCAAATTTCTCTGCGGTTAGCAGCTTACACTTTAGGAGTGGGTAGAGTTGCCCAGGCGTTGACTGACAGAGGTCTTTATCCCTAAGATTTAGGAACATTTTTCAATTCAATAGACCAGATGCGTAGGGGTGCAATATTAATATTATGCCCCTATGATTATATGGCTATGGCGATCGCTGCAACATCACTTCTTATAACTTACGTATTGACAAACTATACAAGAAATAAAATAGCAAGGTGTCATAACTGATAAACTTTTTATATGAACAAGACGACGCTAACTACGTGATTAAAACTCTAGTTTTGCTTTAACCAGTATTAATATGAGAAGCAATTATACACTTTCGGAAACAGATCGGGGTTACTTTTGTTTAACGATCAACTTTTGGCTTTTATCTTGAATTTGTAATAGTTCAGGAATGGTAACAAATCGATAGCCCTGATTGCGAAAGTTAGCAATAATTTCTGGTAAAGCTTCTACAGTCTTAGAACGATTACCACCACCATCATGCATCAACACAATTCCGCCAGGTTTTGCCTCTCTGAATACATTACCGATTAATTTGGGTACGGGAGGACGGGAATAGTCTACAGAGTCAGATGACCACAAAATAATCGCATATTTGCTATTTCTAGCGTAATCAACCACGCCATTATGCATCACTCCTCCAGGTGGTCGAAATAAATTTGTCTTTAAGCCTGTAGTTTGAAAAATCAGATCGGAAGTGTGGTCAATTTCATAAGCGGCAGCTTGTGGGTTCAAAAATTGATACCAATGATGCCAAGTATGGTTGCCAATGACATGACCTTCAGCAATCTCCTGCTTGAGTAAATTGGGATAATTTTTGACATTCTGCCCAATCACAAAAAACGTCCCTTTGATCTTGTTTTTTTTCAGGATATCTAACACTTCTGCTGTACTTTCAGGCCAAGGGCCATCATCAAAGGTGAGAGCAATTACTTTCTGAGGCGGAGAGAGTTTTGCTGCCTCAATTATTGCACCTTGAAAACTTGATGGAATAGAGTCAGAAAAACCTTTTACTTGTGCTTCCTCCTGCCAAGTTTTCAGGATCGTTGTCTTGAATTCTTGAACTCGCTGTTGAGTTCCTACGTTTGCCGCTATATTATTTACATTTAGAGTCTGTTTTGATTGAACTTGAAAAAGATTTATTTTGTTCAAGATGATTAAAGTCAGACTAAAACTACCACATAAGATAAGCAACCCAACTAATTTTACTGGAGTCGAAAGACTCGGCTTATTATTGATCACGTGAAGCTCCCTTAAATAGTCAAAATAATCAGTCACCATACCGATCGGAAGTTAGACTTTGTATCCGCTTACCTTCAGAGAAAGTATAGCTATGTATTCATATATTGCCAAGAGTGCGATTGCTTACCGCCTGATTTAGTTGGTTAAAATTTATTTTTTTGAGGACTCCGTTTAAAAACCCTGTTTTGCTCA
Source organism: Nostoc sp. (assembly GCF_036919895.1). GTDB lineage: Bacteria > Cyanobacteriota > Cyanobacteriia > Cyanobacteriales > Nostocaceae > Nostoc. The sequence goes on along the minus strand of NZ_JBALBW010000123.1, from coordinate 123,883 downwards.
GTCTCCTATTAGTGTCAGGTTATCTTGTTACTATTCAGAAAGCTTGTACTTTATAGAACAGGTTTAGATAGGCTTCAATGCAATCATGTAAATAAAACACACGTTCGTCATAGTTTTGTAATATTTCCCTCTATTAAGTATGTAATAATCTTTTAATCCTCAATCCAGATTAACTGTCAATTACTAAACTCCCAAATAAAGAATGTAGTAACTATATTTGAGTTCCGAATAAAGGAAGTGCTGTATTGACGTTGTAAACAAATATAACTATGCTGTTAGCACATTATAATTGCTCTGCATAAATCATTCCAAAAAAGCTGTCGAAGAAGAAAATAAATTCCTACTGAAAATAACTCTATGAAATTACGCGGATCTTTACTAACTATTATTAGCACTTTATTACTAACATCACCAACTTTAGCAGCTAGCATAAAATCTCAAAAATTGGATTCTAATCGTAGTCATTTAGAGTCAACAAGAGATTTTAAGTTTTTATTAGCTAACTTTCCAAGTTTGATTCCTAAACTCAATCAACCAGATATATTCACGAATGTAAATAATCCTTCTTTATTTGGTGGAATTATCCCATTAGGTAAAGAAATACCAGAGTTAAAGTCTCAAGTGAAAGCATTAATGGCTCATTACAGTTTTCTCAAGCCGGGAATGTTTTTCTTGGATATAGAAACAGGAAACTATTTGAATATTAATGGCGAAAAAGTATTTCCGGCAGCTAGTACTATTAAATATCCGATTTTAATTGCTTTATTTGAACAAGTAGATGCTGGGAATATCAAACTTGATGAAAAGTTAGTGATGCGGCGTGACTTAGTAGCGAGTGGTTCCGGTGACTTGCAGTATAAACGAGCAGGAATCAAGCTGAGTGTAATGGAAACTGTTAAAAAAATGATTACGATCAGTGATAATACTGCTAGTAACATGATTATCGATCGTCTAGGCGGAAAAGCAAAACTCAATCAGCGTTTCCATACTTGGGGGCTAAAAAACACAGTAATCCGCAATATGTTAGGAGACTTTAAAGGTACTAATACCACTAGCCCAGCAGATTTAGTCAGGTTGTCAGCCTTGGTTGACCAACATAAGTTGATTTCAGAAAGTAGTCAGTTCCAAGTTTTAGATGTCTTGCGTCATTGTCATAATAATAAGTTGCTAGCGGCTGGTGTGGGTAAGGGTGGAAGTATTGCTCATAAAACTGGAGATATTGGGTTTTTGGTTGGGGATGCAGGAATTATTAGTTTGCCAAATGGTAAGCATTACTTGGCAGGGATTTTTGTGATTAGACCCCATGACGATGAGCGAGGAAGGGAGTTTGTCCGTCAAGTTTCGCGGATAGTTTATCAGTATCTAGATCGACCAAAATTATCTCAGGAGTATTAGTTTAATGTTACTTTGGGTTGATTGTGCTTAAAGCTACACCTTGATAATAATGCCCTAAAATTTGCAGGTAGTTTACTCCTCTTTTAGCTAAATTGTATGCGCCCCATTGACTCATGCCTAAAGCATGACCGTAGCCAAGTCCTTGAAGTACAAAACTACCATCTGCGGCTTTGCTAAGGATAAAGTGGGTACTTTTAATCTTGAGGGCTGTACGTACTTCTTCACCTTGCAGTAATTTGGTTCCTTTATCACCAACAATTTTTAAGACTTTAACACTACCAAAAGGTGAGTAGGTTTGTGCAATCATATCTTTAACATTACCTACACCAGAAATTCTGGCGCTAATTTCTCTAGGGGAGAAAGTTTTCACCCATTTGCACTCGCTAACATTTTGATCGTAATCTTCAACAGCCCGCAGGTAAGGTTCGTGGCTTCCCCAAACATCCTCGACATTTTCAGTATGTCCTCCAGAACAATCATGAAAAACTGAAAGAATAATACTGTCTTTATAAGTTAGTACTTGTTTATCAGTCGCATCGACGGCGGCATAAGTACTAGGAGTTTCATTGATTACTCCTTTATAATTCTGCCAATGATCTGGACTATCACCTAAATCGTAAACAGGATTATTACGCCGTTTTTCTCGCTCATATAGAGCAAAAGTTCGGGCAGCAACTGCTTGCGCTTTCAAAGCTTCAGCAGGCCACTCAGTATCCATTTCGCCACCAACAACACTATAGAGATATTCTTCGTCATCAACCCAGTTAACAGCCGTTAGTCCTTTGTCTGTAGGGACAACGAGAGTTCTGCCTCGATACCAGTGTTCGCCAATGTAAACGAATCCCTTACCTGTGGGTTCAATCCAAAATAAACCAGACTGCCACTTATCTAAGGCCACACCCCCTGGAACTGCTTGGGCATAAAATGAACTCATTGCTGGTAATTTTCCGAGAGTCTTACCAGTACTATCTTTAACCAATGCAGTTGTAGAACTGCCAACTGTTACCTGATTAACTCCCCTCTCAATTGCGATTCGCAAGATTACAGATGCTTTGGTTGGCGTAGCTAAAGCCATCCATAATAAGGCACTTATCCACCAATGACCTACTTTCATCTGTGCGAACAAAGCATTTAGTAAGAATTGGCATTTCATATCTAGCATTTTATTGATAGCGTTCAATTCCCATACAATGTTATCGCTAATACCGTGCTTTGCGTATAGTGTCAGCTGTGCGCGATCGCTACTCAAGCGCCCTTTCTCAATTAGCTGAGGTAATTGACAGTTTCATTGAGAAACTGGATGCTATTGCTATGAGGGAGCCAAAACAGCCAGTAACTATGTAATTAGATGTAGCGAGTTAGGATTTTTCTGTTGGCAACTATTAACCAGTCAACTTAATGACACCTTGATTTACCAAATGTTCAAGCTGAGAATGATGCTGTGTTTCCTCTCGCAGTAACCTGATTTGCTCGTAGCTGAGAATGTGTAATCCGGGACGGACAACATAACCTTTAACAGTTATGCTTTGTGGCTGTTGGCTATCGGTGCGGTTGTAGTTAATTGAAGGCATATTTACAATGGGCTTGTAAGAACTCAGAACTAATTAGTAGAAGAGAATTTAACTCTTCACTCTCTTATACCTTCACACAAGTTTCAAATAAAGGTTGAGCCAATATCCTATTTTGCAAAAACTGCTGTTGTCTGCATTGGGTTAAATTCATTTGTTTGCCAGAATTTTTTGGTAGGCTTGGATTGTTTGCCTTGCGATCGCATCCCAGCTAAAATTCTCCAAGGCATATTTTTGGGCGTTTAATCCTCGTCGTTGGCGTTCTGCGGGATTTTGCAAAGCTTCTTGCAGTAACTCTACCAGTGCTTGGACATCTGTTGCACCTACCCAACCTGACTCGCTATCACGTATTTGTTGACAAATATGCACTTGGTCAGATATTAATACGGGTACACCTGCAACCATTGCTTCAGCTACAGCAATCCCAAAATTTTCGTAGTAGGAAGGCAAGACAAATAAATCAGCAGCTTGTAGTAAACTAACTTTGAGTTCACCAGTGACAAAGCCAGTGATTGTAGTGTGCGATCGCAGTGGTGAATTTTGAATTTGAGATATTATCTTTTGTTCGTAATCTGGATCTTGAGGATTTGTCCCAGCTAAGACAAAATGAAACTTATAACCAACCGCCAACAGCTTCTCTAGTGCTGGAATTAACAAATTCAACCCCTTTTTTGGGTCAATTCGTGACATAAACAGTATTAAAGGCACATCCTTTGGTATTTCTAACTGACTGCATACATTTTTAATAGAAGTTTGACGGGGAATCACACCCAAGGGAATCACCAAATCTGGCGTAGATACTCCAAATCGCTCTGATATTTTCGCTTCTTGGTCGCTGGTAAAATGAATTGCTGCTGCACCAGCTAAATTTTGACGTTCTATAATTGCAACATAAAGCTGTTTTAATTGCTTTTTCTTGCGTAAATCAGCCGGATCGAGAGTACCCAAAGGACGGAAAATATAAGGTAGCTTTTGCTGACGACACACAATAGCAGCAGCGCTACTTATGGGAGAAAATAGAGCATGAATATGTGCTATGTCAAACTCATGAGCGTGACGTTTTAGCCAGTTTAATAAATCTAGAGAAAATTTGTAGCGACGAAACGGCGCACAACGAAAGTAAATTATTTCATAGCCATCTTGTTTAATTGGGCGATTTAAAGGGATATCTAGAGGTGTTTGACCATTATCGCCATTACTATCAGTTGTGAGAATTGTAACTTCCACTCCCTCTTTTACCAGCGCTGGAGCTAATCCTAGTACCATTTGACTAGGGCCGCCATAAATCAGAGAAATTGAGGGGACAATTTGTAATATTTTCATTTTTTTGTCATTTCTTCTTTGTCTTTTGTCCTTTGTTATTTATTAATGACTAATGACTAAATCTTGATAAAACTCTAATTGCTGTTTAGCCAAAGCTTTATTTGTATATTTAACCATTGCTTTCTGATAACCCATTTCGCCCAGAGTGTGAGCAAAATCTGGTTTATCCATTAATTGAACTAAGCAATTAGCAAGGGCTTGAGCATCACCTTCAGGAAATACTAAACCAGCATCGCCAATTACATAAGGAATTTCACCTGAATCAGAACCAATCACAGGTACTTGGCAAGCCATCGCTTCAATTAGCACATGACCAAATTGTTCTTTCCAACCAGCAGAAGTTAAAGTTTTAAACTTATAAGTTGTTTCTGAAGGCAGTACTAAAGTACTCATTAAATTGATATAGTTTGCAACCTCATCATGGGGGACACTTTCTATCAAAATTAGCCGTTCTTTAATATTGTTCTCTACCGCAATTTTGACTAATTCCGTTTGTAACTCTCCCCGTCCTAATAGCAGTAATTTCCAAGGTTTATTTCTCAATGTAATTAAGGCTTGTAAAAGCGTTAATAAACCCTTCTCTTGCACAAATCTACCAACAAAACCTACTACAAAATCTTCTTTATCAATACCAAACTTAGCTGCTAACTCTGGTTGAGCTTTGGGAGTAAATAAACTTTCATCTACACCCAGTTGTGGCATAACTTTAATTGCCCCTTTATATCCTCGTTGTCGCAAAACTTCTGCACCGTCTTGATTGCCAGAAATAATGCCGTGGCTGTGGTTGAGGTTATATTTTTCTAATAAAGCAATTGGTAATTTCAAATTATATGGTAAATTCCACCAGGTAAAAAATACGTTTTTTGCCTTGAGTCCTAATAGCTGATTTAAGGCAATCATCTGAGTATAAGCTAGTCCCCTAGATCCTTGTTCCACTTGAATGATTTGGGGACGAAATTGTTTTAATAAAGATATCAAATCAGCGCCAAAAGTAAGAAGTCCCTGATGATTTTGACTAAAGTTAGAAACGGGTACTATTCTAAATGTACCTTCATCACGGTATTCAGTTTCAATAATTCTGTTTTGTACGCCGCCTGGTTTCCAGCGCTTTGGGACTACAACTGTCACTTCAACTCCTGGTTCTAGTTGAGATAAAGCGCGTAATTTCTCACAGTTGAGGTCTACGATATAAGTGTGACTAGCAACTAAGATTTTCATTGTCATTTTTCATTTGTCTTTCACTAATTCCTAACTCTTAACTCCTAATTCTTAACTAAACTTGCTCATCCAATCGACTGTAAATTTGACCATCGTTCCATAGTGATTGGATGACACTACCCAAGGCTTTAAAAAATCCCAAAGTGTAGAAAATAGCGCGAGTGGCAATTTTGATGGGGGAACCACTTTTATGGCAAGGTGGTCGTCCCAGAACGTGACAGTCAAATAAACGACCGTATAAACGCAAAGCTTGAGTCACAGTCAGGTTTTTTAGCCCTAGTAGGAAATGGTTGTGGTAGAAGGTGAGTTGATATTTTAGCGATCGCATACTAATATCATGACAACCCCCTGTTTCTTCGCCTAAATGCACCAAATGGGCTTCTGGGTCGTACCAAATCTTATATCCCGTCTTTCGCACCCGCAAACAAAAATCTGACTCTTCGCGCACTGCACTACCGCGAAACCTCTCATCAAACCTCAGCCCATACTTAGTAAAGATTTCACTGCGAAATGACATGTTACAACCCCTTGCTGTCAGCACTTGCTGGGGTTTGGTAGTATGTACTAAATCAATATGATACCAAGCAATTCCTGGATCCATAGCTTGGGGAGGCAGATATTCAATCTGTAAATCTCCTCCAGAATCACCTAATTTCATTCTGTCAAATACCCGTCCGGCGACAGCCCCCACTTCGGGATTTTGCAAATAATTTTTTGCATGGGCTGCTAACAATTTTGGGGTTAGCTGAACATCATCATCAATAAATAATATTATTTCACCAGAAGCCCGGCGGATAGCATAATTTCGCGCCCCTGGCAAACTCGCCCAATCTAAACGCAACCATTTAATTTTACCAGCCTCCGCCATCTCTTGTAGATAGGCTTGAATTTCTGGTTGGTGTGTTGGGGTTTGGTCTACCACTAAAACTTCAAAATTTGCATAGTCTTGTTTCAGGACATCTACAATGCTATCCCGTAGCGCTTCTTCTCGACCATAAGTCGGGATAACGACAGTAATTAAAGGATAATTATCCATGATTTTTATTAAGGGATTTTTCTATTTTGATAATAACCTTATAAAAATTAATTTTCATTAACTTTACTAAGCTACTATTGCTTTAATTTACATTCAGCAAAAACTGGTTAAGATTGCTTTTAATTCTTTATACTCCCGCAGCAGTTGCATAGAGATTATCAAATAACTCATTTTGCTTTTCGGAATTATGTACAATTTGTGCTTGAGCTAAGGCTCCTGCACTTAAAAATTCATAATGTTCTCGTTTATCACTTCTATCAAGAAATTGAATGATTTGTTGCAATGCTTGTTCTGCTAAATAGTCATAAGTACTATTGACAATTTCCCAATATTCATCGCTTTTAGTTTTATCCCCATGTAGCCAATTACTCCAGTGCCTAATTTCATTAATTGGTAACTCTAAAACATAGCCATTTTCGCCATGACGAACTAACTCTGGTAAAGCGCATACATTTGTCGTAATTGCCGGAGTCGCAACAGAAAAGCCTTCAATGATACTATAGCCATAAGTATCATGTAATGTCGCCATTAATTGAAAATGACTTTGCGATAATAACTCAATAACTTTGTCATTAGGAATATTTCTATGAAAGACAACGTTATTTAACTTCAGTAACTTTAAATCCTCTACATATTTACTGCGATCGGGAAAATCAGTCGGAACTCCTGAACCATGTCCTAGTTCTGAAACTATATGTACAGTAATCGGTAAACCTAATTTTTCAGCTTTCTTAGCGAGTCTTAAAGCAACAATTCCACCTTTACGGGCAATATGGTTTCCGATAAATATAAGCTGGAGATTTTGCTGTTCCTGATAAAATTTCGATTTGCTAACTCTGACTGGGAAGTTGGGATGAATAACCTGCAATTTTTTACTTACTTTTTCTTCTATTTTCCAACCTACTATCCGCTTAATTAATCTCAACTTAGCATAATCAGAGATAGCGATAATTTTTTGACAATTATCTAGTGCTAATCGATTATTTAATATTTCATAAATTGCCGCTTCACCTTGATTGTGAGGATTTCTAAATAAAACACGATGATCCTCAAAGGTGAGAAACCAAGGTTTATTTGTATATAAAATTCTGTTGAAAGAATGAATAGCTTGGTATCTCTCCCATACAGGTTGCCAAGCCATAAAGCTGCCTAAAGGATACCAAATTTTGTCTATCGGATATCTACCTGCGGGGAAAGGCTTGGGGCGGATGAGTGTATGCTGAGAATTTCGAGGTAGGTTAGGAATGCTGAGGTGTTTTTGACCTCCTATGACAACTTTTGCCATTTTTCTTTCATTTAAATTGTTTTGAGACGTTTTTTCTGGTTTTTTTGGTCAGGATTGGCATCTTCTTTATCTTGTTTCTCCAGTTCTGGCAATTTAAAAAGAACTCCCGCAAAAAACCAATAATAGACAGCAACAGGATCGACATCCAGAGGATAGTAGTAGGTGTTGTAGCTAATAAACAATATAAACACCCACAAAGCCGCTCCGTAACTGCGGAAATTACGGTTCTTTATGGAACGATAGGTTTTAAAGCCAATAATTGTTAAAGTTGTTACCAAACTCAGAAAAGCTAGTACTCCAACAATTCCAACTTCAAAAAGAACTTTAGGGTAGTAGGTTTCCACCAGTTTAGTTTTACCCATTGCGCGAGCAGAGTTAGTTGCTCTACCTAAGCCACTTCCCAAAGGCCCATCTACGTTTTTCCAATTCTCTTCAAATTGCTGGACGATAAAGTCTTGAGGTGGTGAAGCGTCCCAGCGACTGGTAAAACTCTCAGTTCTCTCTTGGACGACAGCAGGGTTAGTCACCATTGCTATTCCCAAAATCAAGGCAAGTCCTATTCCTATGGGAATAAACCGTTTAAGGTTGCCAATTTGACCAGTTAGCAATAGCAATATCCCGAAGCAGATGGGTACTAAGGCTAAGGCGATTCTTTGTCCAGAAATTACAGCATTGATAAAGACTGCCACCAAAGAACCTAAACCTAACACCCGCCATAATGGGGAAGGGTCGGCGAAGCCAGTAGCAAAGGTAAAAAAGGTGCTGGAAATTAGGAACCACGCCCATTGCCAAGGGGCTACAAATGTTCCTGGTAGACGAATCACTCCTTCTTCGGGACTATATAAGAGCGCTCCACCGAAATAACACCGGGCTTCTAGTGATGTGACAAATAGGGCATTTCCTTCAAGACCTCTAGTGCCTTTACATATACCAGTTAGTAATAACAGGTATTGAATAAATCCCAGCACACAACAAACCAGTATGAGGACAATCTGGAGGCGCGATAAAAAGAGAAAATCCCGCTTATCCCGAATTAGATAGTAAGCACAACCAAGCAAGGGGACATAGCCTAAAAATACCTTCAGTCCCAGAATTCCCATACCCAAAGGTATTTCTTTCTCTGCTTTTTCCAATAGTCCCACGCTAGGCGGGTTAAACTGCTGTCCACCATTGACAAATATTAGTGTTAGTATGCTGCAACCCAAGACAATATAAAGTGGGATTTTAATGCCTTGGGGAATAATTAGGGGTAATCCCTGCTTTCGACAAGTTTGCCAAAGTCCAATTAGCGCTGGAACATAAAAGGCATCTTTAGCTAATTGGAGTATGGGACTACTGCCCAAGTAGTAAGTGATAGTACCCCCAACAGGTACGTAAATGATGAAGGCATATAGCGCTTGGCGCGGGTATTTGTAGGAAAGGGACATGATGATTATCCCCAACACAGCAGGAAGTGCTGCTTTAATTCCACCTACGAAAAAAAGTACAATCCCAACGAAGACACCGCAAGAAGTGGCGGTGGTGAGTAAACTAATGAGTTCTTTACGTGCTAGGGCTGCTTTGCGTTTTTGGGCTAACTGTTCTTTGAGGCTTAGGGTAGAAGTTTCCTTGGAACCCTTTTTTTTCGACTTTTTAGATGTCTTGGATTTTGACTTTATTTTCGGCATAGTAGCGCTGTAGCCTATCAGCATCGGGGTAATACATTATACTTGACAAATCTTTTGGGATGGCTGTAAGTTGTACAATCCAAATTCGTCCTGAACTGATTGATTTAATAATTTGCGATTAAAAATGCTAAATCTCAATCTTTTTGAATTATCAAAAAGGTTTTCTCCTGTATCCAGGATATAAACTGCTCCGGCGAATGGTAATGATTTAATAGCTTTTCCTTTGTTCCTTAAAACATCTCTAACTTTGCCGTGATCTATATAATATCTATAGTATCCGTAGCCTCGATTATATTCAGCGCTTTCGGGTAAATAGTTCAAATCATAGCGAAGAATATTACAACTACCGCACATTTTATAAAAGTTTCTTCTTTTAATATATATGTGTTCACTCCCTTCCTGATATTTATAACCTTTATTGATAACCCATCCATCAGATTCAGGATGTTGTTGAATAAATTTGGCTAAGTTTCTGCTAACACAATCATCAGCATCAATTGCCATAGTGTGAGTCGGAGAAAATTGTCTAGCATAAATCAGTCCTTTCATGATTTTACGCCCTTTATCTGTATCTCCTTTAGCTACAGGGTCAGTCTCGTAGGGAGGAGAAAAATCAACTGTAATGTATGTGATATGAGAATTGGTGAATTCTATTTTTGGCTTTTCGTGACAAACAACAATAACGTGAAAGTTAGCTGAGGTTTGATTGCAAACTGATTTAACGCATCTTTCAAATATTTGTGTAACACGTTCCCAGGAATTGGAAACTTTTGCACTTTTAAGTGGGATAACAAAAACAAGCATGATACTATCCTTGAAATAAATATAGGAATCAGCTTTGATTTCTGGAATTACTTTGCTTAACAATCAATAGGCAACTGGCAAGAAGTATTTTTGGATTATACTGAACTTTTTCAAAAATAAAATATGAGTTTTATAGCTAAGAATCTCGAAGTAAATAATAACACGCTCAGACTGATGCCAAGAATAATTATGCTGATGTGGTAAATTTTGTGGATAAGTAATTAGCCGGACATAATATAGTAAAATCCGTTTTTATTGAAAGTATTTCTTTTTACTCTCCCTCTGCGGTAATAATAAAAATACAAATGTCACAGCTTCTCCAAATTAACCAGCCTTGGTTAATTTGGAGAAACTGTGACGAAAAATTGGCGCTTGTTAAGAGCTGAGATAATAGCTAATTTAGTCCATCAGATGTTGCTGGACTTTTGAAACTAATTCATTTGTCCAGTAGTTGGTAAGTTCGGCATTGGCGGCTTCTACCATGACTCTAATTACTGGTTCTGTACCAGAGGCGCGAACCAAGATTCTGCCGGAATTACCCATTGCTGCTTCAGCAAGAGCGATCGCTTGTTGCACCGGTTCGCAATCTTGCCATCCTAAACGGCGATCGCGATCTACAACTCGCACATTCCGCAATAGTTGCGGATATGTCTGAAAGCTTTGATCTACTAATTCACCAAGAGAAACACCCGCTTCTTTCACCAAAGCCGCTATATGCAAGGCTGTTAGCAAGCCATCTCCAGTAACAGCATAATGACGGCAAAGAATATGACCAGATTGTTCGCCACCTAACATCGCCCCAGTTCGCTGCATTTCGGCTTGCACGTATTGATCGCCGACTGCGGTACGAATCAATTTACCACCAATTTGTTGCCAAGCTTTTTCAAAGCCTAAGTTGGCCATGACTGTAGATACAATCAGGTTATCTGGCAGTTGTTGGTTTTGTTGTAAATGCCGTCCCCACAGGTAAAGAATGTAATCGCCGTTAACTTGTCTGCCAGTGTTGTCTACTGCTAAAACGCGATCGGCATCGCCATCGAAGGCAAAGCCGATGTCGGCGTTGTGTTCTTGGACTGTGGCGGCCAGAATATCTAGGTGGGTGGAACCACAGTTAACATTAATGCGATCGCCATCTGCTTCGTTATGCAAGCAGATCACCTCTGCCCCCATTTCCATAAATACTGATGGTGCTAACCCGACTGCTGCACCCCACGCCAAATCCAAAACAATCTTCATTCCCTGAAGATTTAGCTCACCGTTCAAGGGTTTTTTCAACGCCTCACTATAATGCCCCACTAACTCAAAACGCGAGTAATGCCGTCCGCAATTATTGACTCTAGCGATCGGTGATATTTTCCCACGCAGTCCCGCTTCTATTTCTGCCTGCAATATTTGCGGCAACTTTCCACCATTTGCGCCAAAAACCTTAATTCCATTGTCCTCTGGGGGATTGTGACTAGCAGAAATCATCACTCCGCCGATGGCATCACTGATGCTGGTGAGATAGGCAACGCAAGGAGTGGGGCATAATCCCAAATACCAAACCTCTAAGCCTGCTGCTGTTAACCCTGCACTCAAAGCCATTGCTAGCATATCGCTGGAGTTTCTAGAGTCCTGTCCGAGAATGACTGGCCCTATTTGAGTCGCATGGTTACGTAAAACAATCCCCGTCCAAAAACCAACTTGTAATGCTAAAGGCGCACTTAATAATTCTCCGACTCGTCCGCGAATCCCATCTGTACCAAATAAGGGATTTGCTGGTAGTGGGATTAAATTTAGCCCAAAACTGCTCTCCATCCCTTTGCCTAATCCTTCAGGTTCAGAAGCAGAACCCCCAGGAATGCCCGGTGTCCGAGTTATAGATGAAACCATATATTTAAACACTCCACACAATCACACTGAAAAATAGCACTTAAGACTTTGATTCAGCAATTTTGACATGCTTTTTCTCTTTAGAAATTCATTCTAGTCAAGCTATCTTTACGTAGTTATACTGAATTACTGCCTTTAGAATTGTAAATATTCCATGAAGTCAGTATTAGTTTTTACATTATTAGCAAAGTCTCCACATTTTAGCTAATTATTCGTTTTATGCCATCCACTTGAGTTTTGATTATCTGTATTAGTTCACACTTTGCAATGCTATTAATAAAAAACAAGTTGTAATAAATACTACTTCGTTTTATCACTAGTGTTTTTCAGGAAAGCTGAGATGAAAGCGGAAGTTACCTAATAACAACAAAAAAATCAAAATACCGAAATGTAAAGTTATATTCTCATAGTCTTGCTGCGGTGTAAAAAACTACAAAATAATCGCGGCTTAAAAAATTTTAATATAAATTCTCATCAAATAGTTTTAAGGTAACGTTTTAATGGCTTTTTTAGCCGTTCGGAAATTAAAACTCCGGCAGTTACCTTTTTAAAGTTGAGAAATTTAGCATGAGCAGCAATTTAGCAACCAAATTACGTGTAGGCACTAAAAAAGCCCACACAATGGCAGAAAATGTAGGCTTTGTCAAGTGCTTTTTAAGAGGAGTAGTCGAGAAAAACTCTTACCGGAAACTAGTTGCTAACTTCTACTTCGTCTACTCAGCGATGGAAGAAGAAATGGAAAAGCATAGCCAGCACCCAATTCTTTCTAAAATAAACTTTTCCCAGCTAAACCGCAAGTATACCTTAGAGCAAGACCTGGGTTATTACTTTGGTGCTAACTGGAAAGAGCAAATCAAACTATCTCCCGCAGGTGAAGCTTATGTACAGCGCATTCGGGAAATATCTGCAACAGAACCAGAACTGTTAATAGCTCATTCATATACTCGTTACTTGGGTGACTTATCTGGGGGACAAATTCTCAAAAACATTGCTGTAACGGCGATGAATTTGTCTGATGGGCAAGGAACGGCTTTTTATGAGTTTCCAGAAATTCCTGATGAGAAGGCATTCAAAGCGAAATATCGCCAAAATTTGGATGAATTACCCCTTGACGAAGCGACAAGCGATCGCATCGTTGATGAAGCAAACGCCGCTTTTGGCACGAACATGAAGCTATTCCAAGAATTGGAAGGCAATTTGATCAAGGCGATCGGTGTAATGTTGTACAATAGCCTCACACGGCGACGGACACGCGGCAGTACTGAACTCGTCACTGCTGAGTAACTGTGTTGAGATTGCGGAGTATGGTGTGTGGAATCTAAGCCCAGATAGCCTGATGAAGGATAATTCATAGGTGTTTCTGGGGAAAGAGCGATTAAAGCTCAAAATATTTAGGGGCGATCGCCTTGTGACTGCTTTTGATATGTGAAAGCAAGCATGGGGAGATTGCCCCTCAATTATGATTAAAGGAATTAGGAGTCATTGGATTTTAATTTTGGGATTTTAAATTTTTCTTTCAATCCGAAATTCAAATTTACTAATTAATGATTGGCTACAACCTAGTTTTTGTGCTGCTTTTGAGAAGCTACCACAATGATCTACTGCTTTTAAGATTTTAAGGTATCATCTACTTGTTCTGGCAGTTGTCGCAGTCCAATCAAAACTTCGGTAAGGGTGGCGGCTAGTTGATAATCCCGCACAAACTCATCTACATCGAATATTAACGCGATGATTTCTTACCAAAGCCATAGCGGAATCTATCCATAATCCAATTCTGGAAGTTGTCAATGTAGCTAAATATGACTGGTACTACCACCAGTGTTAGCAGAGTGGAAGTTGTGAAACCGCCCATAATAGCAATTCCCATTGGTTGACGAACTTCAGAACCCGCACCAATTCCTAACGCTAGGGGCAGAGTCCCGGCGATCGTTGCTAGAGAAGTCATCATAATTGGACGCAGACGTGACACGCCCGATTCTATGAGTGCCTGACGCTGGGTTTTGCCTTGCTGCATATTTATGATTGTGTAGTCAACTAGCAGAATCGAGTTTTTGGTGACAATTCCCAACAGCAAGATGATACCAATTAGGGCATAAAGTCCCAAGGGTTTTTGAGCAACCATCAACGTTACCAGTGCGCCACCTAAACAAAAGGGCAAGGCAGCCATAATCGATAATGGATGCAGAAAGTTGTTATACAGCAGCACCAGAATTGCATAGATACACATTAATGCCAGCCCCAACGCGCCACCAAAGCGCCCGAAAATTTCTTGCATAATTTTGGCGCTACCAGAAGGTTGCTGTACTACCCCTGGTGGTAAGTTTTGCATCACAGGTAGTTTGTTGATTGTTTCTACAGCCTCTCCCAAAGAAATCCCTTGCAAGTTGGCTTCTACGGCAACTTGACGGGCGCGATCGTAGCGGTTGATGGTAGCAGGGCCGCTACCAAAGCGGATATCTGCAACTGCTATCAGGGGAATCAATCTACCATTTTGACTGGGGACTTGCAGATTTGTGATTGTGTTGATATCAGCCCTGGCTTTCGGGTCGATTTGGATGCGAATGGGGATTTGGCGATCGCTTAAATTAAATTTTGCCAAGTTGGCCTCATTATCGCCGATGGTGGCAAGGGAAGCTGTCCGAGCGATCGCTTGTACTGTCACTCCCAAATCTGCTGCCCGTTGCGGGTTAGGAATTACTAAAATCTCTGGTTTAACTAAACTCGCAGTCGAAGACACTTCTACTAATCCGGGTAGCGATCGCATCTGCTTTTCTAAGGCATCAGCAGCTTGAGTCAATGCTTGGGGATTTTCACTTCTGAGAACAATTGATAAACCTTTCCGACTGTCCCCTGGTGACTGACTTTGAAAACTAATTCTAGCTCCTGGTATTTGCTCAAAGTCAGGGCGGACTCGATCCTCAAACTGTTTTTGGGAAATATTTCGTTCTTCTCTGGGTTTGAGATTAATGGAAAGGGTTGCAGAATTGATCTCTTCTGTCGCTAGTACGCGTTCAACTACTGGGTCTTTTCGGATGATGTCAGTGGCTTGTGTGACTACCTTGTTAACATCTGCCAAAGTGGAACCAGGAGGTAGTTCTATAGATACGTTAGAAATACCGAAGTCGCCATCATCAACAAAACCTTTGGGAATCAAGGGAACCAACGTCAGACTGGCAATAAAGAAAGCTAAAGCGATCGCCATTGTTGTCAATCTATGGCGTAACGCCCACTGGAGGAGCGATCTATAAGGTTGAAAGCCTTGATGCTTTTCATCTCCAAGTTTTCTACTTCCATTGCCACCACCTGGAAGTGTAAATTTAAAATTAAAAATTTTGATTACTCCCCCTACCCCTCTCCTCTCTTCCTTTAAAAGATACGCCCCCATCATCGGCGTAACCATCCGCGCTACAAGAGTTGAAAAAATTGTGGAAACGGCAACAGTAACACCAAATGGTTGGAAAAACTGCCCCGGAATTCCACCCATAAAAGCAACGGGCATAAATACGGCAATAATCGTTGCTGAACTTGCGATTACTGCTAATCCTACTTCGTCGGCAGATTCAAAAGCAGCATCCCAAGCTGACTTGCCCATAGCGATATGGCGTTCCATGTTTTCAATTTCCACAACGGCATCATCTACCAAATTGCCCACCGCCAACGCTAATGCCAACAAAGTCATGTTGTTAAGGGTGTAACCAAGGGCTTGCTGCACCGCAAAAGTGGGAATTATTGACAAAGGTAAGGCAACAGCCGTAATTAATGTTGCTCGCCAGTCCCGCAAAAACACTAAAATAACGATGACAGCCAGCACCGAAGCTTGAATTAATTCATCAATGGTGCTTTGGTAAGATTGGCGGACAATATCAGCCCTAGTAAAAATTAAATCCAGCTTGACATCTGCGGGAAGTGTTTTTTCCAGTTCTTTAACTGCGGCTTTCACTCCTTGTTCCACTGTCACCAGAACGCTGCCAGTACTACGCAACACCTGGAAAGCCACCACAGGTTGATTATTTAAGGTGGCAGCTTGGCGCACGTCGCCAAATTTATCTTCTATCGTTCCCAAACTGGATAAGGGTACAGAACCACCTTGTGGTAAGAGGATTTCGTAAGTTTTCAAAATATCTACACTGGTGGCACTTCCTAATGTGCGGATACTTTGTTCGCTACCGCCAACTTCAGCCCGTCCACCAGGTAAGTTAATATTCAAAGTGCGGATTTGGTCGTTTACCTGGGTAGCGGTGATACCCAGAGATTGTAAGCGGTTTGGATTCAGATTAATCCGAATTTCTCGGTCAACTCCACCGATCCGCTGAATTTGCGCCACACCACGGACTCCTAATAAGGCGCGGCTAATGGTTTGATCGACAAGATTGCTTAATTCTTCTACAGAACGCCGATCTGATTTAACTGCGTAAGTAATCACCGGGCCGCCGGCAAAATCCAGACGTTCCACAACTGGATCGTTGATATCTTGGGGTAAATCTTGACGAATTTGAGCGATCGCATTGCGGACATCATTGGTGGCGCGATCGCTATCTGTACCCAAAATAAAATTGATTGTCGTCTTAGAATTTCCATCGCTAACAGTGGAAACCATAAAATCGATATTACCCAACCCCGCCACAGCATCTTCAATTTTTTTCGTCACTTGGGATTCGAGTTCTGCCGGCCCCGCGCCCGGTTGGGTGACTTTGATCGAAACTGTTGGTATATCTATATTTGGGTTAATATCAATCCCCAAGCTGATGAAGGAGAACCAGCCCACCACTGTCAAAATTAAAAATAAAACTATCGTGGGAACAGGTTTTTTGATCGACCAAGCTGAAATATTAAAGGACATGAGGAAATTTTAGATTTGTCATTTGTTATTAGTCATTTGTCATTAGTCATTTGTCATCAGTTATTTCTCCCAAATCTCCCCATTCCCTTTTACTTTGCGACTCGAACCTTATCGCCATCTTTGAGATAGCCTGCACCATCAACTACGATGCGATCGCCTAATTGCAAGCCACTCTTGATTTCTACTTTGTCATCATTTGCAGGATCTCCTAACTCTACTTTCTGGGTGCGGACTATATCTCCACTTGATAAGGTGAATACAATTACACTTGAGTCTGCTTGAGACTGGACTGCTTTTTGCGGCACTACCATCGTCATCCCAGAGTTAGTAGTAATTGCAGCATTAGCAAACATCCCTGGTTTAAGTAAAGTTGTTGGCGGTAAGTCAATTTTGACTGTAGCCTCACGCCTTTGATCGTTCACCTGTGGTTGGATGTCTCTGACTCGTCCCTGCGATCGCACGCGCCGATCGACATCTGAAGTAATTTGCACGGATGCGCCAATTTTCACCTGATTTAATTGAATTTCGGGAACCTTCGCCTGAAGTTCTAACTTTTCATCTCGGATAATCGAAAATAGCTTTTGTGTGCCACCAATCACAGTTCCCATCTGGGTTTGCGGCGGTACACCAGTCACATCACCGACTCTAGCAAGTTTCTCCGCGATTACTCCTGCAACCGGCGCACGTACCACAGTTTGTCCCAACTGAGTTTGGAGTTGTTGCACCTTAGCAGCACTGCTTTTGACATCGGCTTTGGCTTTGTTGATGATAGCTTTGGCGTTAACGATATTCGCCTGGGCGCTACCAATATTCGCCTGGGCACTACGCAGATTTTCTTGGGATAGATTCACAACTTGTATGGCAGTTTTTACGGCGTAGGAACGAGTATCGAGTTCTTGGTTACTAATCGTTCCAGAGTCAGCGAGTTGTTGATAGCGCTGATAATTCTTGGCTGCTTCTTCTAGCTTTGCCTTAGCTTGGGCTAAATCTGCTTGTTTTTGCTGGACTATGGCTTTATTTGATGCCAAATCTGCTTGCTTGGATGCCAAATCTGCTTGTTTCGATTCCACATCGGCTTGTTTTGATTCCACATCTGCCTTTGCTTGGCTAATTTGATTTTGCAGTATGGAACCATCTAACACCGCCAATACTTGCCCTTTTTTGACAAAAGCCCCTTCTTTGACATCTACCGGGATACTTTTGATTTGTAAACCGTTTGTCTGTGGTAAAACCGGAATTAAATCACTCGCGGCTACAGTTCCAGTAGTTTTAAGGGTGCGGACAACACGGGCGGTTTCTACTGTGGCGATGGTGACTGTCATCGATGGGTTAACTTTTTTATCTGCTACCGGGCTTTGTTGACGGGATGGAAGACGACTTAATACACCCATCCCACCAAAGGCGATCGCAATTCCTAAACCAGCACCCAAGAATAATGGCTTCAACCATGCCCTGGTTGGTTTTTGATCTGATTTGCTTAAAAAGCTAGCATCTTCAGAGATTACGGGTTTTTTCACCTCAACTTCTGAAATACTTTCATCGCTCACAGTCCCACCTCCACTTTCTGTCTATGCATACCAATCTTGGTATTTTCTTAAGAAAACTTGAACTTTATTTACTTCCCATCAACTATGACCCATTTCATAGCTGATGTCCTTGCTATGCAACAGTATATTATAGAACTTTTTTTCTAAGAGAAATTACCAAATATATATGTTTAAGAATTTTATGTAGATATTAGGATATAAAAATTATCCCATCTCATCTAGCTACTCCAGGTCACACACTATATGCGTTTAGATCACCGCCAACCGATGCTTAATATGAAAGACTAATAAAACTAATCTAAATTTATTTAATTACAAATTGAAAAAGCAATGTATTCTTATACACTAAAAATTTGCTCTGTCTACGCAACCCATAATTTCTCTAAAGCCTTAGTGTTGTTAGAAAGCCATGTATCCAAGCATAGATAAAGCTAGCGTTCACAGCTACACGTGAGTTACAAAAGAGCAAACTCCATAATTCCAGCCAGGGTGGCCCTGATGATGGAATTTTGAAATCAATCAAATCAATAAATAATTGGTATTTACCAGAGTAACCAGATATGTTCAATGCCACTGAAATTTTAATTGATGCCTTTGTAGATGAAATACGAGAAGGCTACCGTCGCACTTATGGCTGTTTCAAAAATGATTATCAAGACATTATCGCCTGGGCTGGTAACATGGCTTTGGAAAATATTGCCAATAGTGATGCCCTTTATCACAACGTTGAACATACCGTTCTTGTTACCCTTGTGGGGCAAGAAATCTTACGTGGCAAACACATCAGAGAGGGCGGTGTTTCTAGTGAAGACTGGTTGCATTGTATCATTTCCTTGGTCAGCCATGATATTGGCTACGTTAAGGGAGTTTGCCGACAAGATCAAGAAGCAGTAGGCTTATATTCCACAGGTAAAAATGGCAAAATGGTTTCTGTCGCTCCTGGCGCTTCTGATGCCAGTCTCACGCCGTATCATGTTGATAGAGCCAAGCTTTTTATTGATGAACGTTTTGGAGGTCACAAGTTAATAGATGCTGAGGCAATTAAGAGCAATATTGAATTAACTCGCTTTCCCGTTCCTGCGGCAGAAGATCATCAAGATACAAAGTGCTTTGCTGGGTTAGTCCGGGCGGCTGATTTAATTGGTCAACTAAGTGACCCGCGTTATCTGAAGAAAATTACTTCATTATTTTACGAGTTTGAAGAAACTGGTGTAAATAAAGTTTTGGGTTATAACACCCCTGCCGATTTACGGAATAACTACGCTAAATTTTACTGGAATGGTGTCTATCCCTATATCCAAGAGGGACTGCATTACCTGTCATTGACACAACAGGGCAAACAAATTCTGGCTAATCTCTACTCAAACGTGTTTGTTGTAGAACACGAAAAACAACAGCAAGAACAGCAGCGTTATTTAGAAAAGTTAGGAGTTGCAAGTTAGGAGTAGAGACACGATTAATCGCGTCTGTACAGGAGTTAGGAGTTGAGAATTATTAATCATGAGTTATGAATTAAGATAAAACTTTAATAACTCATAACTTATAACTCCTAGCTCCTAAATACTATGGATTGGTGGCGACGACTAAAGAGAAATCCTTTGGCACAATTTGGGGCGATTTTGCTGTTAATTTTCTACATAGCAGTAATTGCAGCAGATTTCGTGGCTCCTTATGACCCTTACGCCTCACAGCCCAATGGTTCATTGCTACCCCCAACTCAGATCCACTGGGTTTCTCAGTCAGGACAGTTTATCGGGCCCCATGTTTATCCGACGACTCAGGGAGACACAAATTTAGAAACAGGCGATCGCAAACTCATTGTAGACTTCAAAAAGCCATCAACCCTGGGTCTATTTGTCTCCGGGACAGAATACCGATTGTTACAGATGAGTTTGCCATTACCTCCGAAGTGGGATGAAGTCACAATCTTTCCTGGTATTCCCTTAAATTGGCATTTATTTGGCACAACAACTGGCGCAAAAATCAACATCTTGGGTACTGATGACCAAGGACGCGACCAATTTAGCCGCTTGTTGCATGGCGGTCGCATTAGTATGTTTATCGGGATTTTTGGTATTATCATCACCTATCCCCTCGGTTTGCTCATCGGTGGAATTTCCGGTTATTTCGGCGGTGTGACCGATAGCGTCATCATGCGTTTGGCAGAAGTGCTAATGACTTTCCCTAGTATTTATCTTTTGGTGACTTTAGGAGCAGTCTTACCAGCTGGTTTAAGCAGTACCCAGCGCTTTTTGCTAATTGTGGTGATTACTTCGGTTATTAGCTGGGCTGGTTTAGCACGGGTCATTCGGGGACAGGTACTATCAATTAAAGAGCGAGAATTTGTCCAAGCGTCACGCGCGATGGGTGGAAACCCAATTTATATCATTCTCCGCCACGTTTTGCCGCAAACGGCTAGTTATGTAGTTATCTCTGCTACTCTTGCAATTCCCAGCTTTATTGGTGCAGAGGCAATATTGAGTCTCATTGGTTTGGGAATTCAACAACCAGACCCTTCTTGGGGCAATATGCTTTCTCTCGCTAGCAATGCTTCAATTTTGGTACTGCAACCCTGGTTAATTTGGCCGCCTGCTGTACTGATTATTCTCACAGTCTTAGCATTCAACTTACTCGGTGATGGGCTAAGAGATGCCCTTGACCCCCGCAGTTTGAGAAGATAATCCTTCAACGAGTCGCGCCAGGATTCTCCGACTTCGGCGTAGCAAGTCGGGGAGGAATGGCGCTCCGGGACTCCTTGCCACACTGAGAAAATTATAGTATCGCAATAAAATACCAAAAACCTGGTCGAGGTTAACCAGGTTTTATCGAGTTCACAGGTTTCAAGTTGTTAAACTAATTTAAGTAATTGAAAGTTAATGACTAAGGTGGACTTAAAACTAACAAACTCAGCGTAATTGCGTTTTTCCGCTTTGGGATTTGGTTTTGCCTTTTACATTAGGCTTTTACCACTGGCATAAATTTATCTGCTGAAGTTTGTTTGGGTTGATGACAGGAGACACTAAGTCATTTACCCTTTTAGTTTGATTTTGTTTTGTTTGGTGTCTTACTATTTAAAATATCACCTAGTTTGGAAGTTACAACTCTTCGTTTACTAAAGTTGACGTTTTGTCAGATTTTGCAATCTAGCTCTAGATATTTAATCCCCAACTATCTTTTTAAGAGAGGTGTAATTTGGACATCATAAGTACCTAGCGTAGGCGTAGCCTCTCGTAGAGAAGCCTGTCATAGACATCGCTTTTCCATAACTACTTGCTAATTCATTTCTCTGGATAGTTTCGCACTTTATCGGTCTTAGCTTGAAATAAAATCAGAGTTACAGTAGATGCTGATGGAATTGACTACAACTTTTCATGCCCTCAAAGAATGGGCTGTCACCATAAACGCCTTAGAAAGTGGCAAAACAATTATGTTGCTCCGCAAAGGTGGTATCCATGAACGAAATGGACATTTCCAAGTTGCCCACAGGCAAATTTTGCTTTATCCTACTTATGAACATCAACAAGCTTTCATGCTGAAAGCGGAATATGCTAATCGTGTCTATCCGGTAACATCAGGTTGGCATCCTGAAACAGTTCGTATTGGTAGTTGGGCTGAAATTACCGATATTTTGCCAGTTAGTGACGAATTTATTGTCAACGCCTTGCTTCCTTTCCATGTTTGGAACGAGCATTTTATTAGCGATCGCCTCAAATGGAAATCACGCCAGCCCCTTTATATTCTCCTCCTGCGGACATATCAACTACCCCAAGAGCAAGAAATTCCTTATTATCCTAAATACGGCGGTTGTAAGTCATGGATCGATCTAGATCGACCAATTGACTTGCAAGGAACAACACCAGTTTTATCTAACTTTGCATACACCCAATTAGTAGAGACAATTCGCGGGATTATTGGCGATAAGCTGTATGCTCCATCCTTGTAATAACTAGTACCGCTTCTCTAGGAGACGCTAAGGGTTTTAGGCATTTCAAGGTAAAAATTTTTGGTCAAAAATTCCTCTGTAAGCTCTTTTCTCTGTGTTCTCTGCGCCTCTGTGGTTCAATAAAATACTTTTCTACCGCAGAGACACAGAGAACGCAGAGATTTTAAGAGTCACCTTTAAATGGCTAGTTGTATAATTTATAAGTTGACAAAAAAGCCAACAAGTGCATAAAGAGAATGCAGAAAAAACAAGCGATCGCTTCATAACTCAAGAAAAATGCTTACTTTCTTAACAAGTTCCTCAAATTGTTTTGCTATAAGTATAAATATAGGGCGAAAATCTTTAAGAAATTTAAAATTCAAAAGTCGCTAAACATAGTTGAGGGATTGATCGTTTTTGACAATCCAACATCTGGAAACCCGAAACCGTAAAGACCAATTACCAGTAAAATCGGAGGTCTATTATGATGTTTAAAAAGATTCTAGTTGCATTAGATCGCTCGGAAATAGGACAACAGGTTTTTGAAGAAGCGTTGGGTTTAGCAAAGTTAACACAAGCTAGCTTAATGCTAGTGCATGTCCTATCGCCAGAAGAAGAGGGTAGCCCTTACGTACCTATATTGTCTAATTTTGACTACTATCCAGGATTGAGCAATCAAAGCTTTGAGTTATACCAAAAGCAGTGGGATACCTTTAAAAATTTAGGAATCCAGATGCTGCAATCTTTCTGTGCCCAAGCGAACACAGCAGGAGTAAGTACAGAATTTACACAAAATGTTGGTAATCCTGGCCGGGTTGTTTGTGACTTAGCCCATAGTTATGGTGCTGACCTAATTGTTATGGGGCGGCGGGGTCATTCTGGGCTAATGGAACTACTTCTCGGTAGTGTGAGTAACTACGTTCTTCACCATGCTCTTTGTTCAGTTCATGTTGTGCATCTTTCAGTTGCTGTTAAAAAAGATGGAGTTGTCAAAAAAACTATAAGTACTTTAAGCGTTAACTAACTACTACTTTGTCAAACTATAGGATTACTATTTGATTTTTGAACAAAATTAGGTATTGTAGGATGTGTTAGAACCAAGTTCGTAACGCACCACAATCTATGGCTAGGTACGTTACTCCGGCGGCTATGAGCTACATCCTCAAAGCTGAAAGCTATGATAGGAGAGGGGCTAAGATGGAGCGATCGCTTTTTCAGTGAAAAAGAAAAAGTCTGCTATGCAAAATTAGAGTTGAGAGCGAAAAGTGGATCTATGAAAGAAGATACTATCGAGATCGCTGGTTTTCATGCTCATGTTTACTTCGATACTGCAAGTCGAGATGTAGCCGCGCGTGTCCGTGAAGGATTGGGCGCTAGGTTTGAGGTGCAACTCGGACGCTGGTTTGATAAGCCCATCGGGCCACACCCAAAAGGAATGTATCAAGTTGCTTTCTTACCGAATCAGTTTGATAAAGTCGTTCCCTGGTTAATGCTCAATCGTGAGGGATTGGATATTCTCGTCCACCCTGAGACAGGCGATGCTGTCGCAGACCACGCGGTTCATTCTTTATGGTTAGGAGAAAAGCTAGATTTGAATATTGAGTTTCTTCGACAGCTTAGTTCGACTGTATCTAATTAAGGGAAGTAGCTCACTTGATTGGGTAAACAAAGTTCTGGTCTGAGGCGTAAAACTTTATTATGAGGACTAAAGTTCCCACTATAAACCTTTAATGATTTACGCCATCCTACTCATGCGATCGCAAGAAAGGGAAGATAGATAACTGTTTATTAACATGGCCTTTGACAATATAAATGAGGCATCTATTTTACATAATGCTATGCTGTTAATCAGTATTCTCATAAAAATAAATTTTTTGATGAAAAATATCTCTGCGAAGGAAAAAATTGCAGGCATTTCTCTATTTGGCAAACCTAATTTCAGAGTCACAAAAAAACAGATTTTATTTAGTATCCTGATTCTATGCCTTGGTTTGCTGGCACTGGGAAGTTTCTGGTTTAAATCCAGATATAAATTTGATAATCAGATGAGTGTAAAACTACAAGAATTATCTAACGTTGATTATCCCGCCAATCCCGCACCTTTAAGCAAAAACTTTCAAAGATATTCTCAGAGAAAATTAACAATTATCAAGAGAGATGATACACATTTCGATTTTGTGTTTGAGCCAACAGACACAAAAACGGCAAAAATAGTTATAAGAAATGTTGATTTAGAGCTATTAGTCCCGAAAGCACCCGAATGGGTTAAAAAAGATCGAGGTTTAGAAATAATCGCTTTTACAGACCGAGAGTGGAATAGACAACAGGTTAGTTTTCCTGCTAATTCACCAAATATAGAAGTTATTGGCGGAGACGGTTTTGAAAAGCAAAACCTCGTAGAAGTAGCTTTGGCTAATAATTGTTTAAATGCTGGATTTTGGGAAATTTTACTTTTCACTAAAGATGATGGCAATAAATCCCTTTATTATCAAAGTTGGTTTACCTTCCCAATGGGACATTACAAAAATATTTTTGAAAAAATTAATAATATTTCTTATTGGCAACATTGGTGGAAATTAGAACACTGGCAAGATCCAAGTGGCACAATAGTCAAAACTAACCTTCTGAGAAATGTAATCGATCAAAAAGAAGTTACTACTCAATTTCCCCTTGATGAAAAGATAATTGTATCGGGAGAGCAAACTAGAAAAGTTAGAACTACGCTAGCAACAAATATCACAAAATGGAGAGATTTTTACGACACTAAAAATGAAATTAAATTTGCCAGTTTTCGATCACCAGGATTTTACGATCAAAACAAGCCTTGGGGAAATCAATATTGGAGAATAGGCAAATTTGACAAAGCAATTTTAAGAAACGTTAAACCGATTGGCGTTGCACAAAATTTACAAGAGATAGAGTTAGTATTCACCGATACTAAAACTAATGAACAAAATCGATTATTCATCAGTGGTATCGATCTTAAAAAGCTTCCTAAATTGCCTGTAGAAGAGTATCCTAAAGGCTTATATATGCCGATGGGGATTGGGATACCTCCTTTTTATCAAAGCTACGATGACTTAACAAAAAACCATCCAGATGTCACCCCTTACTTCAGTTTTTTACTAGATTCACAGGAGCGGTGGATAGATCATCACCATTTAGCAGTTGATGGTTCAGTGATGCATCTTGATAAAGATAACCCAAACCTTTTGCATCTTTACTTGCTATCTTACGAAAGGAATACTTTGATAGCTCATTTTTTGATAAATTTAAAATAGATAGATTTCTTCTCTTATTCTCTAGTAAGAGAAGGAAAATCTTCATAGATGGAATTCAAGTCATTGGTTAATTTTAATATTTAGTCAATTGGTACTTGCTTAAGCAAAGCTATCCACATATCAGACGGATCTGAATAATAATCAACTTCTTCAACTTGATATTGATAAGATTCACAACCTTCTCGTAAGATAATGCGATCGCAGGGTTTAATGCCTTTACTTACTCCAGTCATGTATCCTAGCATTCCTTCATTTATGCGCTCAAATACGTAGTCGCTTCCATAAACTAGCTGGCTATAATCGTGTATTTTATTCTTCTGCTTTAATTCGTTTCCTGGAAAGCTAACTAGAGCTAACTTACTTAAAAAACTAAAACTTAAGTTCATACCTGTCCCGATCAAAGACATAAGTGATGTTCTCCCAAAGAAGAAATCTATAACGAATAGTTCTAGACTCAAAGTGAATCTCAATCCCTTTCAATCACCAATCTAGAATCGAACAGGTGGACAATCTAGTTAATAATCAACCACATTGACTGCTAGTAAAGGCAATTTATCACCCAATGTCTAATTAAGCAATTTGTTGAGAAGGTACTTAATAATAATCTTAAAAGAAGATGAATAATTTCCAATTAATTTTTCTTAAATCTTAATTTTTAGTTATTAATGCTTGAGTTAATGTCTGAAATTAATGTTTTTATTTTACTTCCTGATATCTCTTGACCAACAATCATTTAAATTTACAGTACCATCAATCGCAGCTTCAACTGTAAAATCACCGAATTGTTGGACAAGATTGGGTCAGATATGACATTCTTTTACTTAACTAGATAATCTTAAATTGATAAAGACTTTATGTCTTGAGAATGTTATCTATGTATATTTTTTAAGATAAATAGGATTTAGTTCCTACTTGTGCTTTTTAGAGCTATATCTACCTGCTTAAGTAGTACTTCTAGGGTGGAGGAGTTATCTAAAACTACATCTGCATGAGCTACTTTTTCTTCGATAGATAATTGGCTGTTGATCCTGGCTTTTGCCTGTTCTCTATTTAAATGGTTTCGCTGGATCAATCTTTGTAGTTGTTGTTCTTGGGAACAACGCACTACCCATATTTCTGTAACCAAATCAGTCATTCCTGCTTCAAATAATAGAGGCACTACTAACACCAGTGTTTCTGAGGAAGATAGAGAAATTGCTGTGAGGAAGCGATCGCGTACATCAGGATGAATCAAATTATCTATCCAGTTGCGTTCATCTTGACGATTAAAGATAATTTCGCCTAGCTTTTGGCGGTTGAGGCTGCCATCTGGAAGTAAAATTTTTTCGCCGTAACGTTGAGCGATCGCACCAAGAATAGACGAACCTAAAGATACTGCCTCTCTTGCATAAATATCTGCATCCAGAATGGGCAGGTTATAAGCACTAGCCAAATAATTGGTGACAGTGGTTTTGCCTGTGGCAATACCTCCGGTTAAGCCGATTATACGTTTTGTCATTTGTCATTTGTCATTGGATATTAAGAATTGGTTGCCCATGTTATTAGTGCTTGGGTTAAACCATCTAAGGTGTATTCTTGGGCTTCTACATCTACACGCCCGAATAAAGCATGACAGGTTTTAGAGGTTTGAGGCCCGATAGAGGCAATACAAACGCCCTCTAAGAATTCACTAGCGTCAGAGTTATTGGAAAATATCTTGTCAGTAAGCTGACAGAAAAATTGCACAGTTTTAGAACTGGCAAAGGTAATTACATTTACCTTACAGTTTTGCAGAGCTAATTCTGCCGCAGGTGGAACACCACTAGGACAACAAGATTGATATGCAGCAACTTCAATTACTTTTGCTCCCTTGAGAGTTAATTCCTTAACCAAAACTTCTCTTCCGCCGCTTTCGACTCTGGGAAATAAAACCTTTTTACCATCCAGTTCCTCTGGGAAATTTTCTACTAAAGAATCGGCAACAAAGTTGGGGGGAATAAAATCTGCTTGGAGAGAATATTGTTTGAGACTATGGGCTGTTTTCTCACCAACTACAGCAATTTTGACACCTGCTAAGGCACGAGTATCTTTACCTTGGGCGATTAGCCTTTCAAAAAAGTAATCTATGGCATTGGTAGAAGTGAGAATTAACCAGTCGAACTCAGATAAATGAGCGATCGCATCATCCAAAGCTACCCAACTGGAGGGCGGGCCGATTTCTAATGTAGGCATTTCGATGACTGATGCACCTAATGCGATGAGGCGATCGCTAAATGTACTTGACTGTCCAACTGAACGTGTCACCAAGATTGTTTTGCCAGTGAGGGGTTGGGTAGAGGCGGAGAGGTTGCTTAACATTGGAGTTTGGGGTGTAGTCGAATCCTGACAACCTATTTTCTCAGGTTGTAAGTACTTATTTAGCCCAACAACTTCGCCAACAACAATTACCGCCGGGGAAAGTGATAATCCGGTGGTTTGTTCCAAAATATTGCCTAATTGCGCTGTCCAAATTTGTTGGCGAGGAGTTCCTGCCCAACGGATGATGGCAATGGGTGTTAAGTGCGATCGCCCGTGACGCACCAGCTGATGTACAATCTCTGGCAGATGTTGCCCTCCCATCAAAATTACCAGTGTCTCTAAGCGTGAGAGTGCCTCCCAGTCTAAAACCTCTGGTTCATGGGCTGTAAGCACTGCAAAACAACGACTCAACACCGGATCTGTGAGGGGAATTCCTGCTAACAACGGTGCTGCAAGGGCTGAAGAAATCCCTGGTACTAGTTCAAAATCACAACCAGATGCCTTTAAAGCCTTAATTTCGGAAGTACAACGACCAAAAATCAACGGATCGCCTGATTTAAGCCGTACAACTTGTTTCCCTTGCTGACAATGCTTTACTAGTAACTTATTAATTTCACCTTGGGTTGTGCTAGGTTTACCACCGCGTTTCCCAACATCTAACTTTAAGCAATTAGGTGGTACACACTGCAATAATTGAGCATCTACCAAAGCATCGTAGACTAAAACCTGAGCAGCAGCTAAGAGATTGTAAGCTTTTACCGTTAGGTATGCCACATCTCCAGGCCCAGCACCTACAAGGTAGACTTTGCCCCTTTCTTCAATCTTTGCCATTTGTCATTTGTCAATAATCAATAATCAATAGTTCTTTTTCCCCTGCTTCTTTCCTAGTCCCCAATCCCCAGTCCCCTTGATTCAATTCGTTCGGATATTAATTTTTTGGATTAACTGATCGACTTGCTCAACCATTTCCTTGTTTTGTTCAGCTTGGAATAACTCTCTGGCTTTTTTGAGATTAACGATCGCTTCTTCTAGCTGTTGTTCTCTTCCTAAAGTGATTCCCAAATTATAGTAAGTGAAGGCATCGTTGGGTACAAGGCTAATGGCTTTTTTGTAATGTGCGATCGCTTCTTGGGGTTTACCTTGATCGTCCATCGCATTTGCCAAACCTGTGTAAGCTTGTGCGTGTTTGGGATCGAGGCGAATTGCTTCGGTATAATCTGCGATCGCTTCTGCAAGCTTGCCTTGAGCGTAAAAAGCGCTTGCTAAGTTATAGTGAGCGTCTGCATAGTTAGGTTCAAGGCTGAGAGCTTGCTTATATTGGGCGATCGCTTCTTCTAGTTTGCCTTGAGCGTAGAGAGTATTTCCCAAGGCATTATAACCTGCTGGATTTTTTGGATCGAGGCGAATAGCTGCTGTATATTCGGCGATCGCTTCTGCTGGTTTTCCTTGAGCATATAAGGCGTTCCCTAAGTAATAGTGAGCGTCTGCATACTTGGAATCAAAGCTAATGGATTTTTTGTACTGAGTAATTGCTTGTTCTAGTTCACCTCGATCGTACAGAGTATTTCCCAGACGCGTGTAAGTTGGAGCATAACTGGGTTTGAGGCGAATAGCTGCTGTATATTCGGTGACTGCTTCGGTTAACTTGCCTTGAGCGTAGAGGGCATTTCCTAAGTTATAGTGAGCGTCTGCAAAGTTTGGCTCGAGTCTGAGAGCTTTTTTATATTGAGCGATCGCAGCTTCTAACTGATTCTGTCTTGCTAAAGTCAAACCTAGATTAAAGTAGGCTCCAGACTCTTGAGGATCGAGGCTGATGGCTTTATTGTATTGTGCGATCGCTTCTTGGGGTTTGCCTTGATCGTCGAGAGTGTTTGCCAAAGCAATATAAGCTTGCACAAAGTTGGGTTCTAGTTCAATCGCTTTCCGAAAAGCCGCTTCTGCTCCTTTGAAATCTCCTTGTTTATAGAGATTAGTTCCTTGCTCAAAGTTAGCAACTGCGTTTTTGTTTCCCGGAAGTGCTGCTCGATTTGAGTCTGGAATTTTTGATAAAACAATCCCAACATCTTTACCGAAGGCAGCATTCTCATTACTCAAACACAAGCAGATAATAGCTGCTACCAGTAGATTCTTGTTTTTCAGCATTTTTATTACCTTATCTGCTTGGTTTACATGTAATACTCGCACTGCCTTTCTATCCCGCCTCGGAATCAATTCCGAGTCTCATAACTTAAGTCAACGCTTAGTAGACTTTCGCTATCAGCCCTGAACTTCATTTCTGGAAGGGATGTCAATGAGTGCAACAGTTCCATTCTGACAAAAATATGGCTAGAGGATTTTTCGACTTGTGTATACACAGTAGGGCAGCAAAAGCGTAGCTCTAGCAGGAATTATAAGTTATTAACCTAACTTTATACAAGTATCCGCTCATAATCGATAGAGTTTTATTATGAATAAAAAGTCGTTTTCTCGATAATTGCTGACACTTTTGTTTCAATAAGTTGAGCAATGGCTGCAATTAATTCCTCTGGGTTAACAGGCTTGGATAAATGCATTTGAAACCCAGCTTTTAGTGCTTTTCCCTTATCATCGTTTCTCGCAAAGGCGGTCAAGGCAATTGCTGGAATTTGTCCACCTTGTTCTGGTGTCAAAGTTCTGACTTGATGTATTAACATATAGCCATCCATTTCAGGCATACTAATATCACTGACCAACACATCTGGTTTTACTAGTCCTAGAGTTTGTAATGCTTCATAAGCGGAAGATACCGCAATGACAAACGCTCCATCTTGCTCTAGCACAAAAGCAATAAAATCTCGTGAATCATTATCATCATCCACAACTAAAACCCGAACCCCACCGAGCGGTAAGGAGCTAGGAGTTAAGAATATAGAGTCGTTTTCTTCATCCGTCAGGCTTGGGCTTTCATCTGGCAGAAGCGGCAAACTAACAGTAAATATTGCCCCTTTACCCTCACCTTCACTCTTTGCTTTGATGATACCGCCATGTATTTCGATGATATTACGCACAATTGCTAATCCCAGTCCTAATCCACCAAAATTTCTTGTAGAGGTGCTATCTGCTTGGCGGAAGTAATCAAATACGAATGGCAAAAATTCAGCACTAATTCCCTTACCTGTATCGCTAACTATGATTTGAGCATAGCCATCAGCTTGCTCTAGTCGCACTTCTACTTTTCCTCCCCTGGGTGTAAATTTGATGGCATTATAAACAAGATTCCAGACGACTTGCTGCAAACGAGTCGAGTCGCCCATAACTTGTCCCACATTCGGTTCAAATACTGTATTCACCTCAAGCAACTTTGTTGCTGCCGCTAAATGCATTGTCTCTAGTGCAGATAATATCGTAGACTCTAAGTTAATCTTCGTAATATTCAGCGTTAGTTTGCCCTGTAAAATTCTGGAGATATCCAGCAAATCTTCAATAAGTTGAACTTGTAAAGTGGCATTCCGCTCGATAGTGGCTAATGCTTCTGCTGTTTTTACTCGGTCTAATCTGCGAGTTTGCAACAATTTTGACCAGCCGAGAATTGCGTTTAGTGGAGTGCGTAGTTCGTGAGAGAGGACGGCTAGAAATTCATCTTTAATTCGATTAGCTGTTTCTGCTTTAGCTCGTGCAAATTGTTCTAATTCCAGCAGGTGTGCCCGTTCTTCAAGGATTTGTTTTTGTTCGTGAATATCCGTACATGTTCCAAACCACTTCACTACAATGCCTTGCTCGTCTTTGAGCGGTAAACCTCGCGCTAGCTGCCAACGATAGGAGCCATCAGCAGCCTGTTTGAAGCGATATTCATTGTTATACATA
This sequence comes from Nostoc sp., assembly GCF_036919895.1. Lineage (GTDB taxonomy): Bacteria > Cyanobacteriota > Cyanobacteriia > Cyanobacteriales > Nostocaceae > Nostoc. The sequence continues at coordinate 92,026 of NZ_JBALBW010000123.1, read as the reverse complement.
ATGCCATTCTTTACGGCATTAGACCACACCTCATCAGCCTTCTGGATATCATCTGGATGCAATGCAGCCAACCAACCAGAACCCAAGGACTGCTCTAATGTTAACCCTGTATAGTCGCACCAATTTTGATTAAAAAAATCACATTCACCGTTAGGCTTGGTTGTCCATACAAGTTGAGGAATTGCCTCAGCTAGGTAACGGTAGCGTTCTTCGCTTTGTCGGAGAACTTCTAAAATGCGTTGGCGTTCAAGGATTTCTTGTTGTAATTGCTCGTTGGTTTTGGTAATTTCATTGGTGCGAATAGCAACCATTTCTTCTAGATGATTTTGGTATTTTCGCAGTTCCTTTTCAACCCGTGAGCGTTCGGCTATTTGTATTTGAAGTTCTTGATTTGCCTGTTCTATTTGAGCAGGGCTAGGAAGTGCTAGTGCTTGTGGAACTAGAGACACAAGTTTTACTGCTGTAATTACAGATATTGTTGCAGTTACTGCCTTGACAAACCCCGATACCCAATAGGTTGGATACCAAAGTGTCCAAATCTCTATTAAATGAGCGGTTCCACAAGCGACGATAAATGCAATAAACAGCAGAAAAATCCAATCAAAGGGCAAATCCTGCCGTTTACGGACAAAGTAAAATAGTGTAGCTGGGATCGAATAATAAGCTAGTGCAATAAACGCGTCAGATAATATATGTAGCCAAACTAAATTTGTTTGCCATAGATAGCAGTGTCCATGTGGAATAAACGATCCTGATGTAAAAATAACAGTCCACAATTCTGATATAATTTCTGACATAAGTGCTTGATTATTTTGAATATATAAAATTTACTACTAAATACTTTTTTTATCAGCCGAAGTTGTTTGCACCTTTGAAATTCACTATTATCCTATCTTGAGATAGGAATAAGAGAATGAGTGAACGAACCGCACACCCCTGCGGGGAAGCAAGCTATGCGTAGCGTCTTGTAGAGAAGAGCGCAAAGGTAAGAGGGTTATAAAAATTTTTTGCATTAGTAATGTGAACTTTTTAAAAATGGGCATGCTGCCTCATATTGCAATTATAGCGGTTCTCAGTTGGGTGCAATATAGTAACAGCAGTGGGTAAACCACCCAATAATGTCTTTCGTAGTCACAGCATTGAAAGCATCTGTAATCGCTTGATCTAATTCTTGATAAGTTCTAGCAGCAAGCGAACGCAAAAATTCTTTCACTTTAGACCAACAGTTTTCAATTGGTGAAAAATCGGGAGAATAAGGAAACAAGTAGACGAGCTTTGCGCCAACACCTTCAATAGCTTCTCGGATACCTGCTACTTTATGAGAACTGAAGTTATCCATAACAACAGTTGCGCCTGGCCAGAGACTTGGAACCAAAACTTGAGTGACATAGGTTTGAAATGCTGAGGCATTAGTACCGCCAGTAAAAGTCATGGCAGCAATGATGCCTTGTGTTGACATGGCTCCAATCATTGTCACATTTTTTCCCCGAGCATTAGGACAATCACCATAAGCACGACTACCTTGAGGCGAACGAGCAAAACGTCTAGTCATAGAAATGTTAACTCCTGCCTCATCGATAAATATCAAGTCCTCTAACAAGACTGAGCCAATGGTTGTCCAATACTCTGCTCTGAGTTTTTGAACTCGTTCTGTGTATTTTTCGCTGGCGTGCAATGTTTTTTTTTGCGTGTCAGATTCAACTTTTGGGTAATTCTGCCCATTGTGGAGCGACTAACTTTGACACCTGTCCGCTCTTTTAACCGTTCACACAACTCCACCAGAATTGCATCATTATCTTCTTCCACTAAAACAACTACCAGTGCCATCTGTTCACTACTGAGTTTAGCTGTGTTACCCCCTCCATGTGCCTTCGGCTCAACTGTCCCACTACTTCGATATCGCTTCAGTAATTTCTGGATAAAAGTTAAACTCACACTAAATCTTGACGCGAGGTTTCGTTGAGAACCTTCTTGATTTTTATACGCATCAATTACTTTTTGGCGGAGGTCAGTGGAGTATGCTTTCATCCTAGATGCACTTTGCTATGACTTTCATCATCTTCCCACATCTTGTATTTCACTCAAACGAGAACCGCTATATAAGGGCTATGAAAGGAGTGGTCAAACTCGCGAAAATTGCAGACATGAGTAAATTTCCAAATAAAAACCATTCTCACCATAAGAATGATGGGAATGGTAAAAAAGTTAGGAGACGAAACAGGAAAATTTAATCTCTGCAATTCTTACTCAATTTAAGATTGACTTGACTTAATACTCATTTTATCTAACAGTTGAGCGATTTTTTGAGCTTTTTCAGGTTGGCGTTGTTTTTGCAATAAATTTTTTGCTTGTAGCAGGTTGGTTTTAGCTTCATCTTCTCGCTCTTGCTGCATGAGAATATTCGCCAGACGCAAGTAAGCATCAGGGTTTTTCGGACTGCGGCGAATTACTTCTTGGAATAATTCTGTTGCTTCTTCTCCTTGTCCTTGCTGGTTTAAAACATCTCCCAAAAACAAACGCACTACATCATTAGTAGAGTTGAGGGAAATCACTTTGCGAAAGGCTGCTTCTGCACCTTGGTAATCTTTTGCTTGAGCAAGATTGATTCCTTTTTGAAACAAGTCTGAGGTAATCAAAGTTTTCCAAGCGAAATAGCCCAGGATTGACAAACTCAAAACAACTACAAGAGCAGCGATAATAGAACTGGTAGGAAAGGTTTCTAGCATTGTCTAAGCCAAAAAGCAGGCGATAGGAAAAATCAGATATTCCATAAAAAACAGTTTCCAGATAAATTGGTAGAATTGAGCGATCGCACTTTTATCTTGTAAGTCTACCGTCGAACTCCGCAACCACATCCAAGCCAACAGCCCTAAATGAGCAACTACCAGAAAGATGGGGTTAACTGAGGCGATGTGTAGCACCCCAACTAGAATTATTCCCAGATAGCAGATAGTTATCACCCAAAGAGCCAGATTAAACACAGCTTGGGAGCCGAGCTTGATGGTGAAAGTAGTAATATTGTAAAGGCGATCGCCTTCTATATCGGGGATATCTTTAAAGATGGCGATCGCAAAGGTAAACACCAAAATAAATAACGTCAGCACCCATACCACAGGCGGAATTGTTTGGCTTTGTTTCAGCGCCCAACTATAGTGCAAATACAATCCTAAATTAACAATCGTGCCGCGCACCGAAAAAATACACAGCGCCGCCCAAAATGGAAACTGTTTTAAGCGAATTGGCGGTAAAGAATAAGCAGTACCAATAGCCAAACTAATTGCTACCATCCCAAATAAGAATGGCCCAGTTAGCCAAGCCACAACTAACGCCAAAATCCCAGTAGACGCGACAATTAATTGCCCAGTCTGTTGAGAAAACTCACCTGATGCCAACGGTAAATGAGGTTTATTAATCTTGTCAATATCAACATCTTCTAATTGATTTAGCCCTACAATGTAAACATTGCCACATAAACAAGCAATCCATGCACCGAAGACAGGAAGTAGGGAGTTAGGAAATAAAGAAACAGTATTATTACTAATAGCAATGGCAATTAAATACAAACTCAACACACTCAGACTTGTGCCAATAATTGTGTGAGGGCGAGAGAATTTCCAGAAAGCGTATAACCAATGGAGATATGATTGAACAGGTTTGCGTGGCAAAGGGCTGTTTTGAGAACTCTGGCTCATGAGTACCTTAGATTCAGATTCCGGCTTATTGTTAACTCTGACTTTTCACGGGATTGGGAAAACCTCACCTCTATTCCTCTTTCCTGCTCTTGAAAAGCTTTGAATTCTCTCCATTCCCTACAAAAGTTGGGGGCTGGGGGATTAGATTTCGTGTTAACTTTTCCCATTGCATGAATTGTCAGATTCTTAACCATTGTTACAGAATTTGGTCATTAACAAGAGCTTTAGTATTGGACTTTGCACAAAAGAGCTTATTCGCGTAAATGATCCGCGAACTTCCCTTTTTGTCCAAAGTCCAATATGCAAAAGTAATGCAGGTTTGCTTATTTGTTGCAAGAGTTAAGCTTTGTTTCTACATCATCCAACAGATAATCTCGCGCCTACACCCCCATAGTAAACTCAAAGCTAGCTAACTTTAAACTCCAAGTCTAATTTAGCGTTGACGATCGCTATCAGCAAAATAATTCAACCACTGTCGGCTTAGTCACTTTCCCCATCGCGTTGCGCGGTAATTCTTCAACTATCAAAATTTGGGTTGGCACTTTATAAACAGCTAATTGCTCTTTTGCCCAATTCCTAAAAGATTCTAATGTTAAAGTTTGTGACCCTTGTAATATTAACACAGCACACACCCGTTCACCCCATTCTGGATCTGCAACCCCAACTACTGCACATTCTTGAATATCTGGGTGCGATCGCAATACTTCTTCAATTTCTAAAGCTGAAACTTTATATCCTCCGGTTTTGATGATATCCACACTCATTCGTCCCAGAATCCGGTAATTCTCGTTCTCAACTACGGCGGTATCTCCAGTACAGAACCAGCCATCTTGGAAGGCTTTGACGGTTGCTTCGGGGTTTTGCCAATATTCGAGAAAGACTCCGGGCCCTTTAACTTGGATTTCTCCTGGTGTTCCTGTTGGGACTAACTTTCCGTTCTCATCGACTAATCTGACTTCAACTCCAGGTAGAGGCTTTCCTACATATCCAGCCAAACGTTCACCGTGTAAAGGGTTCGATAGCGCCATACCAATTTCCGTCATCCCATAGCGCTCAAGCAGAAAATGGCCGCTAATCCTCTGCCATTTTTCTAAAACTTGAACTGGTAATGCTGCCGAGCCAGAAACCATCAGACGCATCTTAGCACAGCCTTCTGACATGGTTTTTTGACGTTCTTTAGAGGCATTTTCCCAAGCAGCAATGAGCTTTACATAAATCGTTGGTACTGCCATAAATAGGGTTAAGTCACCGTCACAAATTCGCCTCCAAACGGTTTCGGTATCAAACTTGCTCAACAGATGACACTCCGCCCCAGCCCATAAAGCACAAGTCAGTACGTTAATAATTCCATGAATATGATGTAGTGGCAGTATATGTAAAATGCGTTCGCGCAGCGTCTCCGCAGGAGAATCGCTAGATGTCCATTCCCAAGCGGTGATTAAGCTAATCACTTGCGCTTGAATATTTTGATGAGTTGTAACCGCACCCTTGGGTTTACCTGTTGTACCGCTAGTGTAGAGAATCAAGGCGCGTCTAGTGATATCTACCTCTGGGAGACGAGCAATATTAGATGGGAGTGTTTCTGAGGTGAGGAGAAATCGCAAATTGTGTTCTTTGGCAAGCAAACGCAGTATACCTTCAAAATTGGGATGAGCAACAATAATCGATGCTTCCGAATTGGTAATTACATACTCCAATTCTGGGCGCGGGTGGGAAACACACAGAGGTACAGCTATGCCACCAGCACGCCAAATTCCCCATTGAGTGGCTACATACTCAAATCCAGGCGGGATGAGAAAGGCAACTCGCTCCTCTTGTAAATCTTCTCTATTCTGAAGAAGAGTTGTTGCTATTTGACTGGAAGTGTGGAGCAAATCTCGATAGATAAACGATCCATCCGTTGTAGTAATGGCTATTTTCTCGCTGTGTTCTTCAGCACGAATAATTAATGGTAGATTCACGTTTATTTACCGTTTTAGGGTTGATGTAGTCTACTTACAGAAAGCATATAGCAATACAAAATGAGATGTAACTTTTACTATTCCAGCAATCCTTTATAACTTAATAGATGCTATAACCAACGTTGTCTTTTAGCATAGAGAATACTACAAATCACAATTGATGCCATTACACAGATTACAACAGGATAAGACCAAGGTTGCTCTAATTCCGGCATATATTTGAAGTTCATACCATAGAAACCAGACATGAAGGTAATTGGTAAGAATATGGTCGAGAGGATAGTCAGACGATTAATTCGTTCGCCAGTTTTGCTAGCAATATTATCGCGTTGAATTTCCATTAATTCTGACATCCAGGCTCTCAAGGCTTGATATTCTTGCCATAATTTATCAACTTGATAAACCAATTCTTCTTTGAATAGTTCTTTTACTGGCTGGGCTATCCATTGGAAATCTTCGTAATCCATAATAGCCATAAGCGATTTAATACTTTGAAAATTACGCCGCCCTGAACGAGTAGATTGCCTCATTGTGGCAATTCTTTGGTATGTTGATTCATCACCAGAATCATCTAAAACTTCATCTTCTATATCATCAAGTTTTCTAGAAATATATTCAAATACAGTATTATAGTTATTCAAAATCTCTTTAAAAATCAGATAAAAAATATAGTCAATCCCCAATTTATTAACATCAAGAGGGCGCTTTTGCAGATTATTAGCGAGAATACTTAAAACTTTGAGTTCAGTAATTTCAAATGTAATTATAAAACTTTTACCGACTACAATATTGCCACGGGCAACCTCAAATTCATGGTTTTTTATTTGAGCAGTTAGAATTTCATAGCTGTCGAATAAACAATCTTCTATATCTTCATCAATTCCTAAAGGGGAATGGTTAAAAATCATGTTAACACGAGATGGATTGAGTTCAAAGTGCTTGACAATTTTGGCTATCCCAGTGCGATCGCGGAAGTGAACACAGCGCAACCAAATATTCTGGGAAGCATCAATTCTTTTCAGTACCGTATCGACATCCCTATGGGCGAATATTTGCAGGTTATCTGGATAAAAAGTAAGGAGAATTAGCATATAGCAATCCTAATTGAGTCGTGAAAAAATACGGTGACTCATGAGAACTATTGTAAAAGTATTTTGTGGTATAATTGAACCTTTGACCATTTTTGATTAGGACAATGATATCGCAGTTAGTTTAAAACGAATCGAACGTCTGACTTATCTTTTTGGTGAAATTGGTATTAATCTACGCCAATCAAAAATATTAAATCTGGAGATTGGCACTATCAGAAACCACACTATTTAGCAAAAAAGTTTTGAGTTTTCCCAAACAAAAAATCTTTCCCAAGCTCTCTATCGGAGATTATAAAAGGCTTTTAAGTGTATTTGACCATATTTGTATGTTAATACATCAAAGTTATAACATTACATGAGACCCAAATATCAAAACTTAGTCTTAAAGCTTTGATATTTGGGGGCTTTGGAGTTTTCTGACAAGTCTAATTAATTGCATGGATGTTGCCAACGATAAGTATCATGTAGTTATGAAACCATGTAATGGGGGAAATTCTGGACAATATTTTCATAAAAATAACCTTCGGGGACTTGGTGGGGGAAATTACTTGGTAAATTTCTTGTCAGACTATACTGGTGATAATTTTTGTATGGATATTGATGATAATAGTTATAATGTAGTGATGAGAAAATGTGATAGGAACACTGGGCAAAGCTTTGCAAACTTAAACCTCTTTCGACAAGATTTAGATAATAATTATGCCTTTGCATTTCACGTAACAAATACAGATTTCTAGTGGTAGTGCGAGGGGATCTGCGACTAGGAGCAAACTAAACAGTCTAAACAGTTTAGTTTATTTGAAATAGTGTTCTCTTCGCTGACACTTGTTGTGCAAAAGAGACTTTTCTTTGGCAAGCTGCCAACCTTCTCCACGAGACGCTACGCGAACACAGAGGTCAACTGAATCGAAGTTGTTAAATGTGACTAAGTTGATGTTAGCGGAAATTAGAGCTTAGTTGTTGCCAATTCTGGACACAAACCTGCACAAAATCTGTGTAGAATGTCTACGCAGCAAGACATTAAACTAAGCGTAATTTTTTGCACAGATCCTCATTTCGCCCCTTTATCAAGCAGGGCTGTTTCATTCCATCTCAAACAGGATTTGTCAAGATGGTTAGCAATAAAAATCATAAGTATGGGTGGCGACGAAATAGACTTTTAAGCACATTAACTAATAGCTAATCGCTCCTTGAGTATATCTACAACTATTAATAATTAACCCGTGGAATTTGATGAAAAATCTATTAACATTTTCACATCCAATTTTGATGTCTGGCTTGTTAGGGCTATATGGTTACACGGCATATTTAGGGATGCGATCGCGTCGTATCCAAAAACCTGGTGATGAACCAAAGAATCGAGGTAAGTCTGCGATATCTCACCATAAAATAGGTTCTGTATGGCTAGCACTGATGGTCTTTGGCGCGATTTTGGGCTTAACTGTCACCTACATCAATAATAGAAAATTGTTGATTTCTCCTCATCTATGGGTTGGATTGGGCATAATTTTGTTGATTAGCATTGGGGCGGCACTTGTTCCCTTTATGCAACAACGTGACTCCCAATGGGCACGGCAGACTCATGTCATTGTCAATATGCTAGTTTTATTGTTGTTTGCTTTTGAAGTACTATCAGGTGTGGCGATCGTTCAGCAAATCTTGAGTTTTAAGGGCTAGAATTTTTACAGAGTCAAAAAGAATACTGTCGAGTGTCAAATTATTTGTCCACTTGTTAAATTAATGACATCAAGAATGTAAAACTCAGCAATCTACTAACTTCAGATGTTTTGAAATAAATCTTCTGATAAAAGTTATCTAATTTATGGATGAGCAGTCATTTACGTTTGAGCAATTGAGACAAGTAAGTGGGCAAGAGTAAATCAAACTATGTTACGTAATATAAAAATAATTTAATTAGCTCGTAGTAAGGGCTTCAGCCCTTACTACAAACCTTTAATTATTCACGCCCACTTACTTAGCGTGAACGTATGACTAGTACAACAAGGCAAAAGTAAAAAGAAAGAACGCTGATTTTGTAAGATATCTAGCGATTTTAAATGGGTGGGTTATTTACGCCGTGTTGTACTATTAATTATTTTTGGTACTAAAGACAATGATTTGGCAAGTGGACAAATAATTTGGCATTCGACATTTCAACCAAAAAATAGAACAGTTTTATTTAGAGGATAACAATAGCGTGACTCGAAATCACAATCGCCCGTTCGTTAAATTCGTTTTATTTTTAACGTGTCTTGCTTTTCTGGCTATTCCTTTATGTCAGATATTGATGGTCTTTAATTATAGCCCCTTATCAAACACGAATTCTACTAGCGACAGAAACTTTCTTGTCGCTGATCTAAAATCACTATCGCGAGATCAAATACAATTTTATGAAGAGCTTTTGAAAAAGTACAAAAATTATGACGATGTTTTGGAAGAGATGACGAAATTCCTAAGCAATTCGCCACACCCAGAAACGGCCATTAAATTTTTGCAAGGTATCTTCAAGAGTGCCAAGGAAGCCAATAAAACTTTGCTGAAAAGTGAAAGAGTGGATGCAACTGCTGTGTTGATACGACTTGCAATAGTTCAGGCTTCCCAGAAGAATTATACACAAGCAATTTCTAAATTAAGACAAGAAATTGACGAAGATCCAAAGGATTTTCGTCTTTGTTTGTACGTCGGGATATTTTTGAGGCAACAGGGCAAATTCACAGAAGCAAAACCTTGGTTTGATAAAGCTAAGGCTTTAGCACCTGCTAAGTATCAAAAAAAAATCAAAAAAGAAGAAACTAAACTATACTCCAATACGGTTCAGTTAAGGCTGAAAGTATGATTGGTAATGCGAAATGTAAGAGTTTCAACTCCTATTCTAGTGCATCAGTGCTTTGGCTTCTTAGAACAAAATTTTGATACAGATTTTTAATGCATACTTGCCTTGTCAAGTTTTATCCCTCACGACAAGCTAGCGTTAAGAAGTAAAAAGTAAAAAGATAATCCCCATAAATAAATTCAGGGGATTTAATACAGCACTTCCTGCTGCTATGAGGTACAGATACTTGGGATGCTATTAGTAGTCTGTCAAACTAGTAATGAAAAGTTTGTAGTAAGCACTTTAGTGCTTAGAAAATAAGGACTGAAGTCCTTACTACGAACTTTCTTACCCGACTATTAGCACAGAGCAACGATAATTCGATCAATTAGTGTATCTCATAACTTCGGGAAGTGCTGTAATGACGTATTGTTTCTTGGACTACGTGTCTCGAAACAAATGTTTTTATTTCGTTCCATAAATAAATTTAGCGAAAAGTTCTGTAGGCGGGTTTCCCGCCGTAGGAAACTTTTCAAGACAGGGGCTTCAGACCATTTTTCTTTCTCTTTCTTTTGCCTTTTTACTTTTTACTTTTGCCTTGTTCGGTGAACTACCGTAATTACACTACCTCATATATCCATCTCTGACCCCCGATATAGACTATATCGGGGGTCAAACATTATGACAACATCGAGGACAAAACTTAACCCCTCTAACCTGAGATACTTCCTCACTCTTGATTACAGCATCTAGATACTCTTGGGGTACACCAAGCGCTAGAGCTAAACCTTGAAGCGTCCTGCGATTAATTTTGACTGTCAGTCCTCGCTCGATTTTCCCGACAGAGCGTCCATGTATCCCAGCAGCATCCGCCAACTCCAATGGCTGTTAAATTGAGTTTCTTCAACTACAAGATTTAGAAAAAAAGTTTTGAGTTTTCCCAAACAAAAAATCTTTCCCAAGCTCTCTATCGCAGATTCTACAAGGCTTTTAAGTGAATTTGACCATATTTGTATGTTAATGCATCAAAGTTATAACATCAACTTGTACATGAGTTGAGCGTTTTATGTTCTTTTGGATTAGACACACTCACATTTTCTGTACTCAACCCCTAGCGGCTGCTATATGTTTAGCCGTAAATCCGTTTTCAATGCGTAAGTGCTAAAGCCAATTTAGTTTTGAAGTTTTGTAGTAAGCAAAGCATTTTAGTGCATACAAATTTTAGTGCATACAACAATTAGCACTAAAGTCCTTACTTTGACGAAGCATCCAGTTTGGGTATCAAAATGCCAACTATTTAAGGAGATAAAACAGTTATGATGGAAAGATTTTTTGCAAAAATTTTGTATGTTGTAGTTAAGTTTCGGATTTTCTTCTTAGCTTTACTATCAACTGTTATATTCATTAGCGCTAATTTACTTTCAGTAAACACGACTTATGCTCAAGACGTACCTTCCAAACCTTACAATCTATATAGTATCCCTAGCGACAAATGTTTATTGACTAGTAATACATCTTTGGGTGATTGTATTGATAATTTTGGTGTAACTATTCCTAGTGCAGCATGGGTTTTTACACAAATTACAAGAAAGGACATTAGCATTGGCTTTGACCCAGATGAAGGGACTAGCGATGAGACTGCCTTTTATGCAATATCAGATCCTAATCGTCAGATATGTCTCCAAGCGAATAATAATTTCACTGTCTCTATGGGTGGTTGTTTGGATAATGTTGCCGGATCTAAACGTGAAGACCTTGAACACCAAGCTTGGTTTCTCAGAGAAAAAGTAGATGTTAAAGAGAATCGACTAAGGGTTTATAAAAACGTTGCCTTGGGTAAAGGTAAATGTTTAGACTTAAATAATGCAAATCAAGCTACGATGTCAGATTGCCACATCATTAGTAATACTGACAACGAAGCGTGGTATGTGAGACCAGTAAATCCAATCAATTCCGTAATTCCGTAGTCCAAAAACTTTTCGGTTCCTCTATATCAATCAGAACTAGTCATGCGGCGACTCCAAAAATTTGAGCAACAAATTTTACAAGAGATGCGATATCTCCTTTTTTCACTCCCTTAACAAGACGTGAGTTAGAGGCTGTTTGAAAAGTCCGGGAAGGTATAATTTAGCCCTTCTGATGGGCTTAACTTCAACGATAAATCAAGGTTCTAGCCCTATACTGAGATGCTTTACTGTGCTAACTGTTAGGTCAAACGACCCTTTTCAAACAACCTCTTAGACAGCTCATGTAGTAACCGCCTAATTAGCGTAAGTTGTGAAACCTCTCCCTGGCTTTACTACGCAAAATCTTCCCTCTCCGACTCGGAGAGGGAAAGACTTGAACTTTAGTGTAGTTTCAGTAGACCGAAAAGTTCTGCGATGGCTACGCCCGCAGAAGGCATCGCTTTGTAATGAATACCTATTTCAGTGCAAGTCTGCTAGAAATCTGTGCTTTAAATACTTGCACTGAATGAGCAATTGAGATAGCGTGAATGTATGACTATATAACTATATAATATAATTATTTTTGCTACTTTTTTGCTACTCTACTTTTTTGCTACTAAAGACAATGATTTGGCAAGTGGACAAATAATTTGGCATTCGACAGATTTTTACCTACGGAATTTCAGAACGCTCAAAACTTTTTTTCTAAATCTTGTGGTTCTTGATGGTGATATTTGGATGAACAAGCGACACGCTAGCTACAAGGATGGGATAGAAATTTCTAAAAAATTGATCGAGGCTTTATTCACTGTTACTGAAAAATGCAAATACGAAGAGCTAGAGAACTATTTTAAAGCTTTTTGGGTTGATAAAACTCCTGATGAGGGTCATTATAAGTTATGGGTAAGGTATGCGACGTTAAAAATACTTGCCAAACTAGTGGTAAAAAATGATTCAGATAAAGAAAATACTGAGGCAATTCGGAATGCAATCCTTTGTCTGTCGAACCTAGATATCCTAGAAGACAAACGTGAAACAACTCATCCCAAAAATAAAACAAGCAGTCCTTATTGGCATTTCGTTTTGAAGTTTCGCTACAACAGTGACAAAAAAGAAGAAAACATTGAATGGTTGTTTGGCTCCGATAAAGAAGATGGAGAATGGAAGAAGCGCCAAGCACAAGCTAAAAAATCGAAGGCTGGTAAAATTTATGAGTCTACTGTAGATGAGGTGGAAGAGAAGAATACCGAACCGGAACCGATAAAGTTAAATCCCCCCTATAACCTTTTATTTGGACTGTCTGTTAACTTTGTAGGACGAGAAAATGAGCTTGTGACATTGCATAAAGAGTTTCAAAAGCCAGGTTCAATAAGAAGAATATCTGCTATATCGGGGATGGGAGGTGTAGGCAAAACGGAATTAGCAACACAGTATGCACGAAGATATGAAGTAGATTATTCGGGAGGTATCTGTTGGTTAAATGCGAGAGGATCAAATTTAGCAGCAGAAATTGTGAAGTATGCTACTGAGAATATGAATTTGTCAGTACCGCAGCAAGATTCTCAGGGAAATCAACGAAGTCTTACTGAACAGGTAGCTTACTGCTGGAGAAACTGGCAACCACAGCAAGGAGAAGTGTTGGTAGTCATAGATGATTTGACAGAATTAGCAGATTGTCTAGAATTATTGCCAGAATCTAATCGTTTTCGTGTATTAATAACAACACGAGTAAGAGGAATAGACATCAACATTCAAGAAATATGTTTAGATGTGCTGTCAGAAGAAGAGGCTTTGCAATTGTTAGAAGCCTTATTGAAACCGGAAGGCAACTGGGAATTAGAAAAAGCTAAAGAGTTATGTGAATGGTTAGGTTATTTACCTTTAGGTATAGAGTTAGTCGGACGGTATTTAAAGGCAAAACCTTTGTGGGATATAGCTAGGATGCTAAAGGAGCTAAAAGCACAGCTATTGGAAAATGAAGCTATCAACCCCCAGGAACAAAAATTGCAAAAAACAAGTTTAAGTACAGCACATCGAGGTGTAAAAGCTGCATTTGAATTAAGTTGGCGGGAATTTGATGAGAAAACACAAAGTGTTGCTGAATTATTAAGCTTATTCGCACCAAAAAATATTGGGTGGGGATGGGTAAAAGATATAAGTAATTTATTAAAATGGGTTGTAATTGATGTTGAAAGTGCTAATGAACAATTATATAAGTTCCATTTTATTCAAAAAGTAGTTGAATTTGATAAAAATTATAAAAAGAGTGAATATTATACAATTCATACTTTAATTCGAGAATTTTTGAAAATCAAGCTAGAAGCCTCAGAAGAAGTAAAAGAGTTGAAACAGTGCTTTGTAGATATTTTTGTAGTAATTGCTAAAAAAATTTCTTATTCACGAACTCAAGAGGACATTAAAGGAGTAAAAGATGCAATACCACATTTAGAAGAAGTAGCAAAAAATCTTGTTGATGTACTCAGTGATGAAAATTTAATTTACCCTTTTATTAGCTTAGGTATGTTTTCTGAGCAACAGGGTTTGTACAAACTAGCAGAACCTTGGTATAAGGAATGTGTATTAAAAGTAGAATTACGTTTAGGAAAAGAACATCCCGATTTCGCTACCAGTCTAAATAACTTAGCTAATATTTACAGATACCAAGGGGACTATTCTAATGCTAAATCATTGTATGAGGAAGCATTAGCGCTAAGAAAAAAACTGTTTGGAGAGGAGCATCCTCATATCGCAACCAGTTACAACAACTTGGCTCTACTCTACAAAAATCAAGGGCAGTACAAAGAAGCAGAAACACTCTACGTCAAAGTTTTAGCCATAACCAAAAGGTTGCTGGGAGAGAAGCATCCTCATACCGCAATCAATTGCAACAACTTGGCAGCACTCTACTTTGCTCAAGGGCGGTACAAAGAAGCAGAAACACTCTACGTCAAAGTTTTAGCCATAACCAAAAGTTTGTTTGGAGAGAAGCATCCTCATATCGCAACCTGTTACAACAACTTGGCTCTACTCTACAAAAATCAAGGGCGGTACAAAGAAGCAGAAACACTCTACGTCAAAGCCTTAGCCCTAAGCAAAAGTTTGTTTGGAGAGGAGCATCCTGATGTCGCAACCAGTTACAACAACTTGGCAGTACTCTACTTTGCTCAAGGGCAGTACTCAGATGCCGAACCGTTGTTGCTCAAAGCATTAAAATTAAGGCAAAAGTTGCTAGGAGAAGAGCATCCTGATGTCGCAAGCAGTTACAGCAACTTGGCTCTACTCTACTTTGCTCAAGGGCGGCACTCAGATGCCGAACCGTTGTTGCTCAAAGCATTAAAATTAAGGCAAAAGTTGCTAGGAGAAAAACATCCTGATGTCGCAAGCAGTTACAACAATTTGGCTCTATTCCGCCAAGCTCAAAGAAGGTATACCGAAGCAGAATCCCTGTTGCTTGAAGCCTTGAGAATTGTTGAGCGAACATTAAAAGAAACTGATCCCAAAACAATTACTGTTCGTAAAAATCTGGAATTACTGCAAAATGAAATTTCACAAAAACAACCTAACTTGAAACTTTGGGAAGGCTGGATAATTTGAGTCCGAAGAGCGTTCGGTACGAGAGCATCCACTTTTGGCAGATCAACTTTTTTAGACTAACCATACAGTAGGCTTTTTGACACCGAAGAATTATGTTTCTTCCAAAAATGGATGCTCCCGATCGCAGCTATTCGCAAATCTTTCTATAGTTTTTTTTTCTGGATTGAACCCTCAGCCTTTTAATCTTCATCTACTACGTTACGTTTTGCTCTGAGATTATTAGCAATTTCAGCAAAATCTATTGAGTCGTGACTCAATTTTTTTCCATTCTCCCTGATTTAGGATGAGAAGTTTTCGCTGGTGATGAATTATTTTGCAAAATTGCAATTTCTCTCTGTGCATCTTGATAACTATCTTTTTCGCCTTGCTGTTGGAACAGTTTGGCAGCTTTTTTGAAATCTGCGATCGCACCCTGTTTATTTTTCTGCTTGGTGCGAATCACACCCCGGTTATAATAAGCTAAGGCGTTGTTAGCATTAATTGCGATCGCTTGTGAATAATCCTGATTGGCAGATTTTTTATTTCCTAGTTCGAGATAGGCGTTACCACGGTTGTTGTAAGCTACTATATTATTAGGATCTAGTTTCAGAGCTTCGGTATAGTCTTCAATAGCACCCTTATAATCTCCGAAGGAAAAGCGATGTATACCTCTGTGGATATAAGCGGCAATAAATTTAGGATCGATTTGTAAAATAGTATTGTAATCTTCAGTAGCTTCGACTTTATTTCCTAGATCGCTATAAACATCACCTCGATTAAGATATGCTTCTATATATTTGGGATTAATGTTAATTGCGTCTGTGTAATCTTTAATGGCTGCATCTTTTTGTTTATTAATAGATTGAGTTAAAGCCCTTTGATAATAAGCTTTAGCATCACTAGGATTAATCTTAATTACTTTATCAAAATCTTCGATTGCTTCAAGTCTTTGTCTGAGGCGACGGCGGAGAATCCCTCGCTGTAAGTAGGCTTCAGTATACTGGGGTTTAAGAGCGATCGCTTTGCTAAAATCTCCCATCGCCCCTTTATTATCCTTCAGTTGAACGCGGGTTAACCCCCGTCCATAGTAAGCATAAGCATCCTCAGAATTTAACTTAATCGCTTGGGTATAGTCTGCGATCGCTTCTTTATATTTGCCTAATCCCGAAAAAGCAAACCCTCGGTCAAAATAGGCATTAGCATCTTGAGGATTAAGTAAAATGGCTTGACTCGCATCTGCTTCTGCTTGCTCGTAGTCTCCTAATCGATAATAAGCATCGCCTCGCCTATTATAAGCCAAAGCATTTTTTGGATCTAATTCAAGAACGTGATTGAAATCTTCAACTGCTCCTTCATAGTTTCCTGCCTCATATTTATTTACTCCTTCTTGATATAATTGTTTTTGAGCATTACTTACAGGTTTTGGCGAATGCAAAAACCACACTCCTACCCCAAGTGTGGTTAAGCCAATTATCCCGGCCAAAACTATTAATAATTTTTTATCGTGCTGTTTTGGCTGAACTTCAAAATTTGTTAACTTTTTCAGATCGTCTAAAACTTCAGTTGCATACTGGTAACGCTTACGGTAGTCAAAACGCACCATTCTATTAATAATTTTTGCTAATTTACTGTTAACTTTTATATTTTTGTTCCGCCAAACTATTTCACCTATCAGCCGATTTTTCTGATTTCGCAAATTAGATATTTCGTTTGCAGGTAAACCTAGAAGTGCTGCGATCGCAACTATACCTAAAGCATATAGATCGCTGTTATACTTAACGTTACCGTTAACTTGTTCTATAGGCATATATTCGAGATTATCAATGGTATTAGTGATGGCTTCATTCAAAGTGCCAAAATTAACCAAAACTAACTTTTTATCTGATTCCCGACGAATAATATTTGCTGGTTTAATGTCCCGATGAATTACGCCATAGCTATGTACAATCACCAAAATTTCTAATATCTCTGATAAAAAATTAATTACTTGGTCTTCCCTCAGAGGTTGTCCCTGGATAATTTCGTCAGTTAAAGGATTCCCAGGGATAAATTCTTGAACTATATAAAATTCTTCGTTTTCTTCAAAGTAAGCAATTAGCTTCTGAATTCGATCGTGTTCCTGCCCTAGTTTTTCTAAAGTTGCTGCTTTACTGGCAAACAAGCGGTGTAGGCTGGTTAGAGTTTGAGGATTGCTACTAGGATTACGTAACTGTTTTACTATAAATTGGCTCTCCGGAAAATTAGCATCCTCCACTAGATAGGTTTCTGGCACTTCCCCATCATTCAGAACTTTTAGTATTCGGTAACGTCCATCTCGTAAATGAATAGGCATCAATTAATATAGATATATAAATCTTTTGATTATAGCTTACGTGTTATTACTGGCAACTAGTTTTTTTTGTAAAAAAACATTTATTCAAAAAAAGTCAATTCCCTTCTGGTAGATAAAAATACTAATTATTAGCTAATGCCATATATTGCTAGTAATATTTTTCTTTTTTAAGAGAATTTGGCAGACTTAATCCGCCTACATATTGCCAGGCTTAAGTAAAATTTTTCAGTTAAACGAGGCTCAGGAAAAGAGGTGAACATATATGGAAGCATATTTTGATCGGGGCTATTCAGCAATCTCACCCATGACACCTAATCCTCAAATAAGGTAAAAAAATAACAGTTTAAATTATCTAAAACCCCAGATAAAAATTGAAAATAAACGTATTTGGGCGAAAAAAAACCTTGGTAGCTACTGCGAAGCGTCAATTGCTCAAGGCGCTCAATTATCGCGATATTGCTGCTATTAATAGCTTGATTGAAGATTGGCAAAGGATTTTGGGAGTAGAAAAGTTAACTGATTTGATTATTAATGAGGTAATGATCGAATGCGACTCTGACAGTCACAGTTGGTTTTGTCAGATTTTTCTTGGACAAGCTCAATACGAACAGATGGAGGAAAAAGCTCAAAGTAACGTCTTTCAAATTTTAGTGAGTAATTATTTGGAACCGGGCAAAGATTTTAGCTCTGGGCCCGATCGCAGCATTATTATAAGCGATCGCGCCAAACAAGTCTTACTTAGCCAAGTGCCACAGGAGCATCAGGCAGCATTTGAGTCACAGTTAGAGTCTTCGCCAGTTTTAGATCCAGTTACCACCATTGAACAGCTGTTAGGGTGTGCATTTTTTACCAATTTAACCGAGATTGCCATCCAACAAATGGAGTTACTGAGTAATTCTCAAGCAGCCGCCTATCTAGGAGTGCTGTTGGCTGGATTAGTATCGCGTCATCCTCAACTTCAGGATGTTGACTTTCCTACAAGATTTATTGCCAATGCTCTGCAAGAACTATCGCAAGAACGAGCAATGGCAATTTTGAACGATCCAGAAACAAATCCCCAGTTCGATGAAATTATTATTTTTGGGCATTTATTAGCAGCAATGGGAGATAAAGAATATCACCGGATTGCTGAGGAAGAAGGCGGCATCAGCCTCAATCAACTCAAAAAACTTGATTTAGTTTGGTGTGGTGAACGTCGGCTTTCAGAAATGGTTGCCATGATGGAAAAATGGCATCAAAATAATTGTAATGGGCTACGCCCCGCGACGCTAACGTAATCACGTTAGCGCAGCATTAGCAAGTCAGCGATTGTCATATCATGTCCGCTTGATTGCTTATTAGATGCGAAGAACCCCACCCCGCCAAAGCTATGCTTTGTCTCCCCTCCCCGCTTGCGGGGAGGGGTTCTTTTCTTATGGGTAATTTAGCGGACATGATATCATTAGTAATTACAAATTATTAAAATTCAGTTCTACGCTGGCACAACAACTTTCTCACTACCAGCTAGTCCAAAAGCGGCATGAATGACTTGCAAAGCTTTAACACCTTCCTCTTGTGCTACTACACAACTAATTTTAATTTCTGAGGTGGCAATCATTTGAATATTAATTTGGTGTTGGGCTAGCGCTTCAAACATTTTTGCAGCAACACCTGGTTGTCCTATCATACCCGCACCGACAATACTCACCTTAGCGATCGCACTATCTAAAACAACTTCACCCCATCCTAACTCTGCTGCTACTTGAGTAAGCATTTCTTTGGCACTTTCCCCGTCTATCCGCGAGACTGTAAAGGCAATATCTCGCCGGGGAACACCATCAATCACCCGACAGCGCTGAGATTGAATAATCATGTCAACGCTGATATTATGCTGTGCTAATAATCCAAACAGCTTCGCCGCCATCCCTGGCCGATCTGGTAATTGGCGAATAGCAAGACGCGCTTGATTCAAATCTAAAGCAACGCCACGAACGGGCGGACAATTGGGCAGGGGGGCGGAGGGGCGGAGGGGCAGAGGGGAATCTATACATGCACTCTCCCCTGCTCCCCTGCTCCCCTGCTCCCCTGCCTCAATTTCAAAGGCGGCGCGGAGTGCGGTGACGGCGCGATCGCATTCTGCGGCATTGACTACGCAACTTACTTTCACTTCGCTAGTGGAAATCATCTGAATATTCACGCCAGCTTCGGCTAGGGTGGCAAACATCTTTGCAGCTACACCAGGACGGCCAATCATTCCTGCGCCTGCGATGCTGACTTTGGCAATGTTATGTTCTAGCATTACCTCGGCTTCGTCAGATTTGGGGTTAGATGGATTTCTCAGTGCTGGGGCGATCGCTGCGGCTACGGCTTCTGCCCGTTTTAAGATTGGTGTGGTGACAGTAAAGGCAATGTCATTGCTGTTACCTTCATGAATTGACTGAATAATCAAATCTACGTCTACTTTTTGCCGAGAAATTTCGCCGAATAACCTTGCTGCTACGCCTGGTTTGTCAGGTACGCGCAACAAAGCCACCTTCGCTTGGTTAGTGTCAAATTCTACAGCATCTACCGGACGGGCAATTTCAAGATTGATTAGCGATCGCCCTTGGGGTTGGGCTGATGTTACCCAAGTACCGGGAGCATCTGTCCAGCTAGACCTAACTACAAGGGGAACACCATAGTTACGAGCGATTTCCACAGCGCGGGGATGCAACACTTTTGCACCCAAGCTAGCTAGTTCCAACATTTCATTGCAGGTGATAGCATCCATCAATTGGGCTTCGGCAACTAAGCGCGGGTCTGTAGTTAAAATCCCTGGAACGTCTGTATAGATTTCACAAAAGCTTGCTCCTAATGCGGCTGCGATCGCCACTGCCGAAGTGTCAGAACCACCGCGCCCCAAAGTTGTAATTTCCATTTCCCCGGCGTTGGATGTACCTTGGAACCCTGCTACAACAACAACTTTACCTGCATTTATGTGGCGAGTTAGGCGAGTAGTTTCAATATGCAAAATTCGAGCGCGGCTGTGTTCAGCTTCGGTAACAATTCCTACCTGAGCGCCAGTCATGGAAATTGCTGGTTGTCCGAGTTCCTGCAAAGCCATGCTGAGTAAGGCGATGGTTACTTGTTCGCCAGTAGAAAGCAGCATATCCATTTCCCGGCGGTTAGGATTGGGAGAAATTTCATTAGCGAGTTTGACGAGTCCATCGGTGGTTTTGCCCATAGCCGAAACCACTACTACCAGAGAGTTTCCAGCTTGGACAGTTTTATAAACACGTCGTGCAACAGCTTGAATGCGTTCCACCGAACCGACAGATGTACCACCGTATTTCTGAACTATGAGCGCCATAACTTTTATGCAATCAATTGTGTCTGTTTTGCTCAATGCCTCCGCCGGGTTATAGCGTTTCTTAATCATACGAGTTACATCATAGCCCCCTCCTCGCTTGCGGGGAGGGGGTTGGGGGTGGGGTTCTTGTATCTCACCAGACTGGGAAACGCTATAGGAAGCGTTGAAGATATTAATAGATATTTAGTTTACTAAAAATTGTGTAGCATACCCAATCATCAGTTGATTATTCAAAAACTACATCTTCGTAAAGTGCTGCCATTGTTTCCTCAAAATCCACGCTGTTGAGTCGAAATGATTGATGTTCTGCTGTGTAGGATTGCAAAACCCACATTCCTTGATCGTTGCGTCGAAAACACTCGACTCGCTGACGTTTGGTATTAATTAATATATACTCTTGCAGACTTTCCAGTGTTTGATAATCAGCGAATTTGTCGCCCCGGTCAAAGGCTTCTGTAGAATTAGATAAAACTTCGACAATTAAACAGGGAAATCTTTTATAACCTGGCGTTTCTCGATCTCGTTCGTCGCAAGTAACCATCACATCGGGATAATAAAAGCGATTTAGAGATTCAATTCTGGCTTTCATGTCAGCGATGTAAACACGACAACCAGAACCGCGGACATGATTACGGAGGAGAGCGGCAAGGTTAAGAGCGATGGTAACATGTGCTTCAAGCGCTCCAGCCATTGCGTAGATGTAACCGTCTATATATTCATGCTTGATATTGCTCTGTTCCTCCATTTGGAGGTACTCTTGGGCGGTGAGGTAGTTTTGTTGGGGTGAGGCTATCATGTTGAAACTTCTAAGTTAAAGTGATGCTGATTTCTAGGGTAGCGTTTGCGATCGCTTGTAGATTTCGGCGTTGCTGAATCACGGGATGAGTTTGTTTAATGCGGAATAGTTTTTCAATGCTTTCAACTGCCAATTTATCGCGCAAATAACTTGATCATCTCTGTACGTTGTTTTTGGTTTAAAATTCCTTGGCTTCCTTTTTGTTAAGGCTAATGAGCATTTTTTCAAAAACCCTCAACACTGGCTCCTCTCCATTGTCTCTAGTGAAAATAGTATAATTTGGGTGAGAATTGATTTCAATTAACCAATATTGGTTATCCCGATCTAAGACGATATCTAAACCACCATAATCAATGTCTAATTCTTCAAAAACTGGTCTAGCAAAATTAGCAATCTCAGACAATATTTGTGGATCGTTGATATACTTTGCTTTTGCACCATCCCAATGGAGAGGGCTGAGGTTGCCTACAAAAGTTGCATTAGTTACATCTTTTTCATAGAGTAGAACTAATTCTTTATTTAAAAAAACGGCTCGATACTCAGATTTTATGTGAATAAACTCTTGAGCGATCGCAACGTAATCATACTTTTTATTATTAATATTAAAAATCTCTTTTAAAGCAGTTTCAACTTCATCTGTATTCTGACATAAAAAAACGTTATGTCCACTTGAGCCAGAATTACGTTTAACAATTACAGGCGTTTCAAATTTTTTTTTGATTTCTAATATAATATCTTCAAAACTAGGAAATTTTAAGTAAATCTTATATTGCAAGTCACAAAAAGGGGAAAGAAAGCCTACTGTCCGAGGAAGTTTAACTTTTTTCTTTAAAATATGATAGGTATATTCCTTGTCTTTGATAATTTGTGCTACTGCTTGATTGATTATTGGAGTACTATAATTACAAAAGTAATGTTGTTTATTATTCAGTTTTATTCTTACTAAGTTTTCAGCCGGATGAATAATCTCATAGCTGATATTTAAATTTTCACAAGCCTTGAGCAATAGCGAAAGGTTATCTAACATAAATACTTGAAGTTAAACGTCACAATTAAGTGTTGATATAAATTATCGCAGAACACATACTTTACTTGAATGGATGGATATAGCATTTACTAATCACATGAGGTACATCATAGTCCCCTCCTCGCTTGCGGGGAGGGGGTTGGGGGTGGGGTTCTTGTACCTCACTCAACTGAGAACCGCTATATCAATTCAACACTTTTTATAATGTGCTTACGAATTACGAATTATTTGAACTTGTTGTTTGGCGTTTAAAAATTACCATTTCAGTACCGACAACTGGGTTACGCGCTATCAGCTTATCTTGAGAGTCGATAATTTCTAAATGGGTAAAATCAAGTTCTTGAGAGCGTTGTAATATCTCCGCAGCTAGTTTGTCCTGCTGAGATTCTTTGAGAGTGTACCAATCGTCACTAATTTTAATAGTCAAATTACTCGTGCGAAAGTTCGCTTGAATTGACTTTATCAGACCAGAGGCAATGCGATCGCTAGTTTCAGCTACCTGATTCTCAATAGCCGCAATCAAGGCTTGTTCTGGTGTCAATTCTATGACTGGTGTCGGTGTTGGCGTGCGAATTGGTTCTATTTCCGGTTTGATTTCCGGTTCTGGCGGCGGCGTAATTTCCTCTGGTGGCTGTGGCGGCGGCGGTTCTGGTACGACTGACTGCGGTGGAGTTGCGATCGTTGGTGTTGGTGTAGGAACCTCTTCAACCGGTGGAACTGTGGCTACTTCAGTAGGTTTACCAGTTAAGACAATCGCAGTTGTCCAAACAAAAATTACAGTAATTGCAGTAACAATTCCCGTTAAAGCTATATCTGATAACTTTGTTGACAAATTTGATGGTAAAAACAAGCGGATTGTCCTTAAAAGTCCACCCCATCGCAACTGAAACTGCTGCAAAAAACTGAGTGTTTCCTCAGTACCCGGTGGAGGTGCTGTCTCCAGTTTCTCCACCGTTGTTTCTAAAACCCCAATCGTCCCTTGGAGAAGTTGGATAATTTTAGCCTTCCAAAATGGCTGAACTCTCTGGTAAGGTTTTTGGGGAGGTTGATTTACCTGCTCATCCGTCGGTTTTGACTGATTGTCTTGTGACATGGAACTTTCACCAAAAGCAGCGAATCAAAGACAAACAACGTACATTATTACTGGTGCTGCCTTCTTCTGCCTTAATGTATCACTTCATTGCTCATTGTTTCCGTTAAACTAACTATTTATTAAATTTGGTGACTTATGAACCTGAAACGCCGTCAATTTATATTTTTAAGTAGCCTCAGCGCCATTGGTACAGGATTTTTAGCCTGGATGTTAGCTCATCAAAATCATCAAAGTGCTGATATTAGCGATTCAACAACAGCTATAGCCGCAAACCCAGCCAAAAAAGACTTATCATTACGTTTTGTGTCTGTAGCAGATACGGGAACTGGCGCTAAAGGACAGTATGCCGTGGCTGGAGCGATGAATGCGTATCATCAGAAAAATCCTTATGATTTAGTCGTTTTAGCTGGAGATAACATTTACAATAACGGCGAGATTGAAAAAATTGGCGAAGTTTTTGAGCGTCCTTATCAACCTTTGCTCAAGCTTGGTGTGAAATTCCAGGCTTGTTTAGGCAATCACGATATTCGTACTGCCAACGGTGAGCCACAAATCAAGTATGCTGGCTTTAATATGAAGGGACGTTACTATACATTTAAACGTAATTCAGTACAGTTTTTTGCTTTAGATACTAACGGTAATGCTGATTGGAAAAACCAGCTAAGTTGGTTAGAAAAAGAATTAAGTCTTAGCAATGTTCCTTGGAAAGTGGTGTTTGGCCATCATCCAATTTATTCATCGGGTCAGTATGGGAGTAATCCAGATTTTATTAAAACTTTCACTCCTCTATTTAAAAAATACGGCGTTCAACTTTACATCAATGGTCACGAACACAATTATGAACGCACTCGTGCTATTGATGGTACGACTTACTTAATTTGTGGCGCAGGTGCTGGTAATCGTCCTGTAGGGCGTTCTGATTGGACAGAGTATTCTACCAGTGATTTAAGTTTTGCTTCTTATGAGGTGTATAAAGATAGAATAGAAATAAGTGCGATCGCTACTAATAATCGCGTTTTTGATAAAGGGATTATTCAATTAAAATCAGCGTAAGTATGATGAAAGTCAAGCGTTTTAAAATGCAATCCTTTCGCCGAATCAGTGATTTGACGCTTGATTTTCATGGGGAGCATCCACTTTTGGAAGAAACATAATTATTTGATGACAAAAACCCTAATATATGGTTGGTCTAAAAAAGGCGATCTGCTAAAAGTGTATGCTCCCTTTTCATGAAGCTTAACCAACTGTAATTATTGGTATCAGCGTCGAACTACTATACCACATCAGCCCTCCTTTTCCATACTCTTTTTTTTGCGAAACTATTAATATTTTATGACAAATCTTAAAAATACTCAAAATAGTCAAACTACTGTTATTAGTTTATTCTCAGGGTGTGGAGGTATTGATTTAGGATTTCAAAGACAAGGATTGTCAATTCTTTGGGCAATTGATAATGACTTAGACTGCGTAGAGACATATAAAAAAAATATAGGCAATCATATTATTAATAGATCAATTTGTGATGTTCATTCAAGAGAAATTCCTGATGCCGATATAATTGTTGGTGGATTCCCATGCCAAGGCTTTTCAGTAGCCAATAAATTTCGTTCGAAAGATGATGTAAGAAATGAACTTTATCATGAAATGTTAAGGGTAATACAAGATAAAAAGCCTAAATGGTTTATGGCCGAGAATGTAAAAGGTATTTTAAGTCTAGACGACGGGCTTGTTTTTCAAAAGATTTTAGAAGAATTACAAGAAGTTGGTTATTATGTAACCTATGAACTGGTTAATATGGCTGATCATGGAGTTCCACAAATTAGAAAACGAGTTATTATTTTAGGTACAAGAAACGACCTCCCTACAGAAGCTAGAGTCAAGCATCCATTGCCAGACTATTCTGAAAAAGATAAAAATATCAAAAAATGGATTACGATTAATTCAGCATTGGAAAAATTAGAAAAATTGAAACCAACTACGAATTTAGTAGGCTCACAGTATAAAGTTTCATATAGAAACTACACGGGACATAGACAAACCAATGGTGATAAACCATGTCCGACAATTATCGCTAGAGGGAATGGCAAGGGTGGAGTATGTGCAATTCCACACCCTAACGGAATACGGCGATTAAATGTTAGAGAATCAGCATTTATTCAAACTTTTCCATCCGATTTTGAATTTACAGGAAGTATAACCTCAATGTATCGCCAAATTGGTAATGCCGTACCTGTATTATATTCAGAAAAAATAGCACAAGAATTTATAGAAGCCAATGATAGATTAAAAACTTTTATAGAAAAACAAGATAGAGAAACTAAAAAAATCAATATTGTTTCTTTATTCTCTGGCGCAGGAGGAATGGACTTAGGATTTAAAAAAGTTGGGTTTGATATTGTATGGGCAATTGACAACTTTGAAGATGCTGTGCAAACATACCGAAAAAATATAGGTAATCATATAATTAATAGTAATATTGAAGACTACAACCTAAACGAGATTCCTGATTGTGATGTTCTTATAGGTGGATTCCCATGTCAGGGTTTTTCAATAGCCAATATGAAACGTAGCATTCATGATAATAGGAATATTCTATATGAATATCTTGTAAAAGTAATACAAATTAAAAAGCCTAAAATTTTTATTGCTGAAAATGTCAAAGGTATTCTTAGCCTTGATGAAGGGAAAGTTTTTAAGAATATATTAGAAGATTTTAATAAATGCGGATATAAGTGCAAATATGCTATTTTAAATGCCGCGGGCTATGGAGTTCCACAAACTAGAGAAAGAGTTATTATTTTAGGACAGAGAGAAGATATAACAATAGAAATCGACTTTCCTCCACAACCTAGTGATTTTAAATCGTATATATCTGTGGGACAGGCACTTTCAAATTTTCCTGATCCTGACAAGAAACACAATTTGAAAAATCATGTATATTCCAAATTTAAACTAAAGTTTAATGGGTATATATCAAATAGACGTATTAATCCTGACTTACCATGCCCAACAATTACAGCTAGAGGCGATCATAAAGGGGGAGCAATGGTAATGCATCACCCTTCAAATAAACGTAGGTTAACGTGCAGGGAAATGGCTTATATACAAGGCTTTCCTCTCGACTTTGAATTTATTGGCTCAATGACATCTGTTTACCGCCAAATTGCGAACGCACTACCCTGCCCTGTTGCAGAAGCAGTTGCATCTTCGGTTTACAAAGCACTGACTAATAATTGTCTGAATTGCTAGTGTGGTTTTGGAGAAGCAGTATTATTTCGTTTATTACTTGAGTAATCGATTTTTTGTGAGCAATAGCATACCTCTCAATATCCTCAACTATTTTTTTCTGCTGAAATTTTTCTGGGTATGCCCAAGGGCTATTCTCCCAATCGTAGGTTGGAGAAACCTTCTTGGTAAATTCCCTCTTTCTTTGGTTACAATAAATACATAAGGTCATTAGCTTTTCTTTATAATTTTCACCTGTTAAATTTTCTGGCTGAACAATTGCTGGAATTCTATGATCGGGAGACAAAAATTTAATGTTTTCATATTTTGTATGACATAATCTACAGGTGTTGTTATGAAGACTGAATAATTCAAGTTTCCATGAATGCTTGATAGTTGATCGAGAAACTTGTAAACTAAGGTTTTGTTGAACACTAGTTAATCTATATTTTTCCTGTCTTCTTTCACGCTTAGTTATTAAAGTTGGGTTGTCACCCTCTCTTGTCCATCCTTGGTTTCTAAAATAATCAATTATCTTACTAGGATCTCCATATAATCGAGAAATTGTTGTATCGTTATTGCCAATAGTAAGTTTGCTTATATTGTGAGGCTGGTATTTTTTTTCAATGGAAACTTCAAGCTCATCTCTAGTATGAAATTCGGTGTCATATAGAATACATAATCCACAAATTTCCCGTCCACGAGATTTGAACAAGTATTCATTCCAATGAGATTTATTTCCTATTTGAAACTGATAATATTTATCTGTTTTTATTTCTACAGGGACGGTAATATTTTTAATTGCTGTATTTAAAGTTTCTGCCAATTCTTCAAAATTAAAATCGCTAGAGACTTGTATTACACCTTTAAAATTTGTATCAGATAATCTTTCCCATTCTATGGTTGATGGCCATCCTTTTATTTCAACATCGAGACGTTTTTGTTTTCGCCAAATTGAATTTTCATCAGGCTTAAAGGAATGAAGTAAACAAGAAAATAAATTCAAAGTTTCAAAAATATTAGCCTCTCCCTTCTTGGCAAAATCTAGATTTAAAATATTTCCATCATTTATTGTTAAAGTAAAGCAAAAGCCTGTATGTTTTAAATTTTTCATTAAAAATTAAGCAAACCTTAAACAAATCAACCTAACTCAGGGAACTGTCTTGAGAATCTGTTTGTTGAAATAAGATTTCAACTTTACAGTTTAAAATTTGTGCTAGTTTTTCTAACCCGTCGATAGTAGGAGCATTAATACCACGCTCTATCAAACTTATAAACTCAACTGAATAGCCTGATAGTTCAGCCAAGTTTTCCTGAGTTAATCCTTTTTGCTTACGAATGGTAGCAATTTGCTGACCAAGTTTTTTTTAGCACTTTTACATAGACAAACTTTGTCTCTGACAGTACATTGAGACAGCAAATAGCACAACGTAGTTTAACTACGGGTTAAGGCTATAATTGTTGGCAAAACCTAACCCAATACTGCTCGGTTAAGGAAATAAAGTAGGCTAAAACCCTTGAAATAGCGTTGTCTATAATCCCAAAAAGAGGCTTAACCGAGCAGTATTGAAACCTAACCTAACTGGTATAAAAATAGCGAAGACATATTTTACTGCACCGCAAAGCTTAAAAACTCTGCTGTGAAGGAGTTACAGAAAAAATGCTTTTATCACAAAAAAACGGCATTGAGCCGAGATAGCGATCTAATTGGCAAAATATTAATTAACATAAGATTAGCTTAATTTTCAACACGAAATTCTATGATTCTTGAGGCAGTGATGCTTCTTGTTAAACCTGGTCTGCAATCCGATTTTGAAGCTGCTTTCAAAAAAGCTTCTAAAATTATTTCTTCAATGGATGGATATTTATCCCATGAATTGCATAGATGTATAGAAGTCCAAAATAAATATTTATTACTTGTCAGATGGGAAACTTTAGAATCTCATACTGTAGAATTTAGAAGTTCTACTGAGTATCAAGAGTGGAAAAAACTTCTGCATCATTTTTATGAGCCATTTCCCACTGTTGAACACTTTGAAGAAATTGAAATATGAAAAACAAGATCCCCAACTTTTCAAAAAAAGTTGGGAATCTATGGCTTTGTTTTCAAATTTTTTGCAACTGTGCTACTCTTGGGTCAACAATTTTTTGTCCCAAGCTGGCAAATTTAATTGCTACAGACATTTTATTACCTGTTCCGAAGACATGAGTGATTTCACCAAGCCCAAAAGTTTTGTGTAATACTCTATCGCCTACTTGCCAATTCTGGGTTGCGTCTTGTTTTTCACTAGAAGTAGAGGCACTTTTGGTATAGCTTTGACGACTTGCGCGTTTGGTAGATAATAATTCTTCTGGTAATTCGTCGAGGAATTGCGATCGCATCGCAGGTTCACGAGAACCATACAAACGCCGTTCCCGCGCGTGTGATAAAAATAACCTTTCCTGAGCGCGAGTAATCCCCACATAACACAGGCGGCGTTCTTCTTCCAAAGATGCAGGATCACTTAGCGATCGGTAGCCAGGAAATAGCCCTTGTTCTAATCCCACCAAAAATACTACGGGAAATTCCAAACCTTTGGATGCGTGCAAAGTCATCAAAGAAACGGCTGTCTGCCCTTCTTTTAA
Source organism: Nostoc sp. (assembly GCF_036919895.1). Taxonomy (GTDB): domain Bacteria; phylum Cyanobacteriota; class Cyanobacteriia; order Cyanobacteriales; family Nostocaceae; genus Nostoc. The sequence goes on along the minus strand of NZ_JBALBW010000123.1, from coordinate 62,525 downwards.
GTTATCCAAATCGGAACTTAGGGCGGCACTACTCAGAAAATCTCGGAGGGAAATTTCTTCGTTTTCTTCTTGAAATTGCAATGCAGCGTTATAAAGTTCCTGGACGTTTTGTACCCGATCTGTAGCTTCATCTGTGCCTTGATTCATCAAATCTTGAACGTAACCAGAATCTTCTAGTATTCCTTGCAAAACCTCAGTCACCGGAAGCGTGCTGACTTGTGCTTGCCAACGGCTGATCGTTGTGGCAAAGTTATTTACAGCTTTTGTCGCCCGTCCAGCTAATGTATTAACTGATGTTTCATCGCTGAGTATTTCCCACAAAGTTGTCCCTAATTGCTGAGATGCGTTCATCAAAGCATCAATAGTGGTTTTGCCAATTCCTCGCCGGGGAGTATTAATAACTCGTAATAAACTGACTGTATCGGCTGGATTATTTATCGCTCTTAAATATGCGATCACATCTTTGATTTCTTTGCGATCGTAAAACCTCATTCCCCCCACAACTGTGTAAGGAATTTGATATTTCACCAACAATTCTTCAAAGGGACGAGATTGGGCATTCGTCCGATAAAGTATGGCAAAATTACCCCAGTTTAACTCTGGATTTTGCTGTTCTAAAGTGCTAATTTGATTAATAACAAATGCCGCTTCTGCAAGTTCTTCATCGGCTTTGTGACAAGTAATCTGCTCACCCGGCCCCCGCGTCGCTTTCAGGACTTTATCAATCCGTTGGGTGTTATTTTCAATTAATTCATTAGCTGCTTGCAGAATGTTTTCACAAGAGCGATAGTTTTCTTCTAGCTTAACCATAGTTCGGGTATCATCATCTACCAAACCATCGCCAAAGTCTTCCTGAAATCCTAGCAAGATGGTGAAATCTGCCATCCGAAAGCTGTAAATTGATTGGTCTGCATCACCGACAACGAAAACTGAGCGATTTTCCCATTGCCATTCACTCTTTTTGGTTTCGCCATTAGTAACTAATAAATTAATCAGTTGATACTGAGTGCGGTTAGTATCTTGATATTCATCTACGAGAACATGGCGAAACTTGCGATGCCAGTAACCCAATACCTGCTCATTTTGTTGAAATAATCTAGTAGGTACAAGAATAAGATCGTCAAAGTCGAGAGCGTTGTTTTGTGCTAACTTATCTTGATATAAATTGTAAACTTGAGCAATCACTCTTCCACGATAATTGGGTTGTTCTTGCTCAAATTCTTGGGGCGATAAACCTTGATTTTTCGCATTACTAATAGCGTAGCGAACAGAACGGGCATCAAATTTCTTATCGTCTAAATTTAGCTCTTTATTAACAATTTCTTTGATTAGACTGATTACATCTGATTCATCAAAGATCGAGAAATTGCGATTCCACTTGCGTCCTTTTTCGTCTACGTATTTTTCAATGTCAAAGCGGAGAATGCGAGAAAATAGACTGTGGAAAGTGCCACACCATAAATCTTTGATAGTATTTTTGTAAACTTGCGATCGCAATTGCGTTTGTTGATATTCTGTCAACAATTCCAATCGCTGTCCGTGTTGTTTCATCGCCAGTTGTTCCGCAAACAGCCGTTGAATCCGTTCTTTCATTTCCCGCGCGGCTTTGTTGGTAAAAGTAACCGCCAGGATATTTTCTGGATCAACATGGTGTTTCAGAATTAAATTCGCAATACGATAAGTCAGCGCTCGTGTTTTGCCGGAACCTGCGCCAGCAACAACTAACAACGGGCCGCAGTAATGTTCGACAGCTTGACGTTGGCTAGGGTTAAGGTGACTGAGAAAGTCGATGGTTGTTGTCATAGATGTGAAAAAGCGATGTCTCTGACGGGCTACGCCTACGCCTGGGGTCACATCAATAGAAAGTCGCTATTGCCCAGATTACAACATCCTAACGAAACTTGGTCAACAAAGATTGGCAATATTCTTAACCAGAATCTTACTCATAAGCTAAGACTTTACGAGGTTCGCCATCAAAAGTATCAAGCATTCGATCGCGCCAGTTCAAAATCGGATCATCTGTTACAAGTAAGGGAAATGGGCTAACGCTGCGTGCCCACTGAAAAGCGCTAAACACCACATAATCTGCCCAAGCTGGTGCTTGTCCAGCTAAGAAGTTTTGGTGCTGGAAAGTTCGACGCAGTGGGGTCAGACTATTACGAAATGTGACAACTCGTTGTTCGCGATCGGCAGAGATTGCTTCCAAGGTTGCACCAAAAGACTTTTCGCGTGTTTGGCGGAAGTAGTCTTTGTCTTTTTCATCTAGGTGCGAATAAATATCTGTGATAATCAATCGCACAATTTCCGGATTGAGTACTGCTTCCACCCAATCAGTTGTAAATCGGGATAACGATTTTCCAACTTCTCCACCAAATAGTGATGGGTAACTAGGGTAACTCTCTTCCAGATATTGAGCGATCGCCCAGGAATCGTAAACAACTTGCTCGCGATCGATTATTACTGGTACCTTACCCTGTCCTGAGAAGGCAATAGTTTCCTTTTCAGTAAAACGCCAAGGTACAGTTTCAAAGGGCAATCCCTTATGGAGTAGAGCCAGCCGCACGCGCCAGCAGTTAGGACTAAAACGGCGATCGTCCTCAGCCCCTGCCAAATCGTACAGCCTAATTTTTGTCGCTTGCATGATTGATTGTATTCCTGAAAGTTATATGCTGTCCTGACGATGAAGCCTAGATTACTTCTAATTGAGGACAATTTCGATCAAGCATCATCTTTCCAGGATTTACGCCCAAAATTCCCAAAACTATAGAATTTGTGTCGGGGTAATTTATGAATTGCTACGATAATACGTTAATTTTTCTACCCTAGATAGGTTATTCAGCAATTATTCCTGCGCTTTCTGTCGTAAAATCAGCGACGGGGAATCCAAGATCAAAAAATGCTAGGTAAGCCCTCACTTTTTCTGTTCTTAGCTCTGCTTAATACTTAGGCGATAAGTATTGTCACCAATAGGACGATTCAATCCTTGAGTACCCAAATGACATCGGGTAGCTATACACAATACATCACGATTCAACCGTTAAGTTTTTAAAGATGAAAAATTTCTTTAATTTCAGGTTTAACCAATACAAGGATGGGTGGATATGGATCTTAGCTTAATTGTATCCAACATTTTGAATCCGCCAATCCTCTTTTTCTTTTTAGGCATGACTGCTGTTTTTGTCAAGTCCGATCTAGAAATTCCTGCACCAATACCCAAACTATTCTCTTTGTATCTGCTGTTTGCCATTGGTTTTAAAGGAGGGGTAGAACTAATCAAAAGCGGTGTAACTCAGGAAGTAGTTCTAACACTCGCGGCAGCAATGATGATGGCTTGTGTTGTGCCAATTTACACCTTTTTTATCCTGAAGTGGAAATTGGATACTTACGATGCGGCGGCGATCGCAGCAACCTACGGCTCTATCAGTGCTGTCACCTTCATTACAGCTAGCACTTTTTTAACTGAGCTTGGCATTGCTTTTGATGGTTATATGGTGGCAGCCCTTGCCCTGATGGAATCTCCAGCGATTATAGTTGGTCTAATTTTGGTGAATATATTCACCGTCGATGGAAAGCGAGAGTTTTCGTGGCCGGAAGTTTTGCAAGAAGCATTTCTTAATAGTTCAGTTTTTCTATTAGTCGGTAGTCTCTTAATAGGTGTTTTGACAGGAGAACGCGGTGGGAAAGTATTAGAACCCTTTACTCAAGGGTTATTTTATGGTGTTCTCACCTTCTTTTTACTTGACATGGGATTGGTCGCTGCGAGAAGAATTAAAGACTTGCAAAAAACCGGAATTTTCCTGATTTTATTTGCCATACTAATTCCAATACTCAATGCAGGTATTGGGTTAGCGATCGCTAAATTCATTGGTATGCCTCGCGGAGATTCGCTGTTGTTCGCTGTATTGTGTGCCAGCGCTTCTTACATTGCTGTTCCAGCAGCTATGCGGATGACTGTTCCAGAAGCAAATCCCAGCCTGTATGTTTCTACCGCTCTAGCGGTGACATTTCCGTTCAATATTATTGTGGGAATTCCGTTATATCTCTACGGAATTAACCTGTTTTGGAGCTAATAATATGCACGTAGTTAAAAAGATAGAAATTATTGCCAACTCTTTTGAGCTTGCCAAAATTTTAGATCGTTTAGACAAGTCGGGTGTACATAACCATGCCGTAATCCGAAATGTTGCTGGCAAAGGATTACAAGGAACGACAGAAGATTTAGATATGACCATGCTTGATAATGTTTACATCCTCGCGTTTTGTATGCCAGAAGAACTCAAACGTGTTGTAGAAAATATCAAACCACTTCTCAATAAGTTCGGAGGTACTTGCTACGTTTCGGATGTGATGGAAATTCGCTCTGTCAGATGTGTCGCTTCGATGTAAAAAAATTATAAATTCAATGAAGTATTTCATGGAACGTCGTGACTTTTTGAAATTGGGAATCACCGGGGCATTTGGAATGGCGGTAACTGCCAGCGATTTCCTGTGGCGCGTGGAACAGGCTAAAGCTGGCGAAATGCCTCAAAACCTCCCTGAATCTCTGAATCCCGATGCCGCATTGCAAAAGCTGATAGAGGGAAATCAGCGATTTATTCAGCATCACCCTCAATACCCCGATCAATCTGCACTGCGGTTGCAGGAAGTTGCTCAAGTTCAACATCCATTTGCAACTATTCTTAGTTGTGCTGATTCACGAGTCCCCGCAGAAATTGTTTTCGATCAAGGCATCGGAGACATCTTTGATGTTCGCATTGCCGGAAATATTGCCACACATGAAGCGATCGGTAGTATTGAATATGCCGTTGTCTTATTAGGTTCTCCACTGCTGATGGTGATGGGACATGAGCGTTGTGGGGCTGTAACCGCAGCTGTAAAAAGAGAATCATTACCCGGTGATATTAGTACTTTTGTTCAGGCAATTAACCCAGCCCTGAAAAAGGTCAAGAATCAGCCCGGTGATGCGGTTGAAAATGCTGTGGTGGCAAATGTGAAATATCAAATTGAACGGTTGCAAAAATCAAAGCTTTTAACTGAGCAGGTGCAGTCTGGCAAATTGAAAATTGTAGGAGGTCGTTACGACTTGGATACAGGCAAAGTAAGTATAATTACTTGATGCAGGATTTGAGTCCTGAGTGCGAAATCTCACTTTTTTACTCAGAACTCAGAACTCAGAACTCTTTTATCCCAATTCCCAATCCCTTCAATCCTGTACAGTCATTGGCAGACGAATAGTGAAAGTAGAGCCAACTCCTGGCTGACTTTTGACAAGAATTTCACCACCCATCATCTGGCAAAAGTCGCGACTAATTGCTAACCCCAGTCCCGTACCTCCATACTTTTTCGTAGTGGAAGTATCCCCTTGTGTAAAAGGTTGAAATAACTGCTGCTGTTGATGATTAGACATACCTATACCTGTGTCGGTAACGGTAAAAGTAATCATCCCCAAAGGAGCATCCAGTTGCACGTCATCCTTTTCTCTGTTGACTGTCAGCGTTACCTTACCGTTTGTAGTGAACTTACTGGCGTTGCTCAACAAGTTTAACAACACCTGGCGCATCCTAGTTTGATCGGCATACATGGTGCCAAGTTGCTCATCAAAATGCACTTCTAAAACATTGGCATTTTTTTCTATAGCTGGTTTGATTGTGAGGACAACGTTATGAATTAGCATCGCAATCTCGAATGTCTCTGGATAGAGAGTCATTTTCCCCGCTTCAATTTTTGACCAGTCGAGGATTTCGTTAATCAAGCGTAGTAGATGCTTACCAGCAGCGTTAATTGTTTCTAAGTCTGTGATAAAGTCTGCCGATAAACCAAGATCGGTAGCGTCGTCTTCTAGAAGTTGGCTTAAGCCAATGACAGCATTTAACGGTGTGCGTAATTCGTGGCTGACATTGGCCAAAAATACGCTTTTTGCCTTGCTAGCAGCTTCGGCTAATTCTTTAGCTTGTTGTAGTTCTTTGGTTCGCTGAGATACTCGCTCAATTAGATGATTTAGAGATTTGGCGAGTAGGCCAATTTCATCTTCAGTGGTAACAGGCGCTCGCAAATCAAAATTATGTTTCCGCGCCACTTGTTCAGCTACTTGGGTGACGATGATCACTGGTTCTGCGATCGCACGACTGGTACGCCAAGCTACAATGGCTGCGATCGCCACCGAAACCAGCATACTCAAAATCACGATGAAGCGCTCAACTACTTTTGCCTCCTCAACTGCTTTTTGCCTTTCTTGCTCTTGAATTTCGGCAGTTTGCAGGATGTTAGTCAAGTTTTGCGAAAGCTGATCTAGCCGCATGGCTGTTTCACCACGCATAATTGTCAATAACTGCGATCGGGCAGAAGAAATCTGCTGAGACTGCACTTTTTGAGAGTCAATTTTCTTTAAAACGACATCAATTTGGTAAACGTAGGCTTTTAAATTATTCTTGTAATCCAGTAATAGCGTCTGTAAAGTCGAACTTGTTGCTGCTAGTCTTTTAGGTTTACTGTCGATAAATCCAGAAATTTTTGACTCTAATTGTTGGGCTTTTTCGACATTCTTCAGAAAATCGGCTTTTTTGCTTTGTAGTTGTTGTGAATTTTCTAGTACAGCAACTAAATTAGAGCTATGTAATTGTGCCCCGACTACTGCATCTTTATAATTACTCAGTAGTTGTCCTTGTTCGTAAGCTTGATTAAATTGCCTCACTTCCCTTCCCCGGTAGTAGTTGGCAATCACTAATCCAGTTAGTGAACCAAAAAAGCCAATTCCAATAGCTACAAAGTACCCATAACCAATTTTTTGATGGATACGCCAAGAACTGGCTTTTAGCTTCCCTCGTGAGGGAAATTCTATAGTAGGTAGTTCGTCTGTCGATGGCTCTTCGGCTGACACTTTTTTGCTTTCTGAACTGCTGTCGATAGGGGTTGGCTTTTGAGTTGGCATTTCCCAAACCTCCTTGCCTTCCCGCAAAAATTACCAAATCAGTTTAGCTTACACAAACAGTTTAATTGGTGATTAACATTTACATTATCTTCCATTTGAGCAATAGAAAATTATTGCTTATTAGATAACTAGCATAACCTCATATACTATGAGTTATTTTGATAGCATTGCCTGCTAAGTACAATTACTGTCTGTAAGCAGAATTCACTTGTTTCAGAAGCAACGAATAAGTTCCTACATTAAAGACCTGCCTCAGACTGTCTTCTATTTACCACAATACTTTCCTTGATATACAGTTGATAACAATGAGTTTTTGCCATCAGCTACGCCACTAGTCTACCTTACTGCTTCCTAATAAAATTAATACAATCAGGAAAAAAACAAAAGGTTTGATAATGGGGCATGGGGCATTGGTTATTTCTCCCTCATCTCCAATCCCCAGGTACAATTATCACAAAATAGGTTGAAAGTCTAGTCTATGTGAACACACAAAAATTTTTATTACGGATTAATATCAATACGAATGCGTTAATTGACGAACGCGGCTTAAGATAGCTTTAATATTGGCTAAAATCGGCTTTTAGGCTTATATAAATGAGAGGTGGGCTGATTTTTGCCTGATTTGTACTTAGATTTAGTACGATTATGAGTAAATAACACGGAATGGGATAATCACAACCAGAGGATTCCACGTTGATTCAGAAAAGAACTCAGAAGTCCGATTATAATACATCCTGCTGCCTTCTGAATTCTATTCTCGTACTGACTGACTGTCTACCTTGTAGTTGATGCAGTAGATATTAGGCGGCAATTATAGTTATAGGACACTAAAACCCTTTTGTGCCCTTTACCCAATTGTACTGATGCACTTGTGCATTACCTAATCAACAGCCTTTTGGTTGTAATTATCCAAATTATAGGAATCATATTTGATTTTTGAACAAAATTAGGTATTGTAGGGTGTGTTAGAACGAAGTTCGTAACGCACCATTATCAAGGGTTTAGTGCCGTACTCTCCGTGCTAACGCAACGCCAGGTAGCCCAAGTCGGGAAACCCGCCCACGTGACTGGCTCCCCTACGGATCTTTTCATAAATCAAATCGGAATCCTATAGAAAAACTAAACTGTCAAATTAATGGGAGTGAAAATGCCAGAACCAGAATTTACCGAAACCGCATCCAAAGAGACTACAGTGGCAGAGATAAACACCCAAACGGGAACCATTACTAAACTTCAGCCTCCCGCACAGTCTCAAGATGAATGGCTAAAATACGGGGAGCAAGTTTCTACCTTTTTAGCAACATTGCCAGACTATCTGGGAAGCTTCTTTAATCAATATAAGCAACCCCTGGTAACAGTTGGTTTAATTGTGGGATCAATTGTTGGAGTTAAAGTCCTCTTGGCAATATTAGATGCTTTGAATGATATTCCCTTAGTAGCGCCTACTTTTGAGTTGATTGGTATTGGTTACTCTGCCTGGTTTGTTTACCGCTATTTACTCAAAGCCTCAACCAGGAAAGAGTTAACTAGTGAAATCACCACTCTTAAATCACAAGTGGTTGGTAAACAAATTCCAGAAGCTTAATATCTAATTATCGCTTCTCTATGAGACATTCTTCTGTGTAAGAGTACGCTCTAATTCCAAATCACTGAAGTCTGAACGCCGGAAATCGGCGTTTAGACTTCTTTCAAAATTGCAACCTGCTGTAATTACGAATTACGAATTATTGTTGAGATGATGCTTTTGGGGATACTTTAGCCTTGGGAGTGCGCGAAATTTCTGGAGATGCGCTGGGCAATCGCACTATGTTTGTAGATGAAATTGCCTCTAGTTTGCCCCGTTTTACTAAAGCTTGATGAATCATCGCGGCTACTTCAGCCCGATTAGCTACTTTGTTGGGAGCAAGAAATTGTGGATTTGGATAGTTAACTACTAGTCCATTGATTGTAGCAGCAGCTATTTTGCTAACAGCATAAGGTGGAATATCTTTAGCATCTTTATAGACACTTAAAATCTGATTTGGGGAAGTGGGTGCTTTCAAATTTAATCCACTAACAAGGGCAACTAAAACTTGCACTCGTGAAATATTTTCTTGTGGTTTGAAAGTTTTTTTCGGGTAGCCTGTAAGAAATCCGCCACTGATGGCTCCATCAATTGCTGGAGTTGCCCAGAATTTTGTTGGTACATCTTGAAATGCGATCGCAGTCTTAGACGGTTCTTGGTCAAAAGCTTTCTGCACTATAGCAGCAAATTCAGCACGGTTTACGGGCTGATTTGGTCTAAAAGAATAATCAGGAAATCCCTTGAGAATACTACGAGAAGAAAGAACATCTATAAAACGCTTACCCCAAAAGTTAGTCGGCACATCGTTAAATGCAATTGGCGGCGGAATAATAGATTTTTGTTTTGCCGGAGTTACTAAAGGTAATGCTGATGATGGAATAGATGAGTCAAGTACTGCTGAAGGGGATATAGGTGTCTGTATTTGTGGGGGTTGAATTGGGATTACCAGAGTAGATGGTAACACTGCGCGGTCAGGAGTGGCGCTGTTAGTTGGCAATGAAGATGTAGTGGGTTCAACAACAGCTTCCGGTGGAGAATAGGGCAAAATGTTGTTGGGGACTACATTTGTTTCTACCTTGGTAGCAGGAGAAGGCAATAGTTGATTTGGTTGAACGCTAGGCGACGGAGTGGAAGAAGCCGACAGCAGCCCGTTGAAGTTCCAGCTAGAATCTCTACGGGACAATGACCAAAAAAGAATCGCTCCGATGGTGGTGAAGGCAACCAGAATGGCTATAAACTCATCAAAGCCAAGAGCAGTTCTTTGGGATGACTCCGGTTCGGAAGGAGGTCTATTTGTCATTGCGATTACCCTGATAGCTGTAAAATGTATCTAAACAAATTAAGCCATAGATGAATCTTTTACACCAGCCCTTTTTAATTCGTAATTCGTAGTCAGATATCAGATTTCTGGTTCAATGCCGAGCGATCGCAATTGGGCAGTTAAGCGATCGGCTCTTTGGCGTTCCTGATCGGCTCTTTGGCGTTCCTGTTCGGCCCTTTGGGATTCCTGTTCGGCTCTTTCATCGCCACTCAACAACAAATTACCTTGTAAATCCCACCAACGCAGCCAGGGTAATTCCACATTCTGATAAACTCCCTGCCATAAGCCTAATTCGACACCCAAAGGAACGATGGGATAATGTCCTCGTTCATTTGCTGGTAAAATCTGATACTGTCCTTCAATCAGATGATAAACTTCTATACTGGCTTTGCTCACTTCATAAATGCCGTAGAAGGGAGGACGAATTACCTGCTCATAAACCCAAAATTTACCCTTCCAAGGAGTTTTATCTCGCTCTTCACTACCGTCTCCAGAGACAAATTCTAAGACAATCAACGGGGCAATAGACTCTTGCCACAATACATAAGAACGTCGCGTTTGCCCATTCAGCAAAAACGGTACATTCGGTGCATAAAACCAATCTGGTGCTTCTGCACCTTTTTCAGGGGGATCGGTTAACCGCCAGTAAATGCCTAAGTCCTGGCCAATACAATATTGGTCTTCAGGATTTAATTGCTTGAGGATGGGTGTAATCGAGTCAGTTAGTAGGAGGCTTTGGGGATGCTCTTGCCAGTTTTTCACAAATGTGCCGTCAGAGTCAGGAAGCTGGGTATGGTCTGGGAAAGGGGTGAGAGCGGTGGGTGGATTGGTTACAGAGGTCATAACACTACCTTTGCACTCTTTGTAAAGGTTATTTTAAGTTTAGCTTGCGCCAGTTTATAAATCGCACGCAAATTACTTGCAAACGATTTTCACCCTGACAGACCACTAGTTTGATTAGATACTTAAACCGAAACCAGATTTCTATGGTGGCAGAATGTAAAATATTAACTTATTGTTTACCCAATTCTTTGTAAAAATCAGGGTGTCTAGTGTCAGAAGAATTCAGTAGCCAAATCTCACCACCATTTTTGTCTCTTGGTAGCGATCGCGAACTCGATTTAGATTCAACCCTCCAAGAACTACCAATGTATAACTTCCCTGTGGAAATTAATCACACTGGGATGGAAGTGGCTATTTTTTTAGAAAAATACCCCCTACTACCAGGAGTAATTTTGGTGGAACAGGGAAAGTTCATTGGGATGATTTCGCGGCGGCGACTGCTGGAGTTTTTGATTCGCCCATTCGGACAAGAGTTATTTGTCCAGCAACCATTAAGCGTTCTCTACAGCTATGCGCGAATACCGATGTTGCTGCTTGCTGATACAACAGCGATTTCAACTGCGATGCAACTTAGTTTAAAGCGATCGCCTGAATTATTAGCCGAACCAATTGTAGTAGAAACAGAATCTGGTGCTTATAGATTGTTAGATGTCCAAGAATTGAATATTATTTCTTGGCAAATTCGAGGAATGGACAATTTGGTGCGGTATGAACGCAGCCAAGCCCAAATGATCCAAAATGATAAAATGGCAAATTTGGGACGTTTGGTAGACGGCGTAGCGCACGAAATTTTAGACCCAGTCGGTTTTATTTGGGGTAACATAACTTATGTTTCAAACTACAGCCAAGATTTACTCAAGCTGATAGCAGCTTACGAGGAAGAGTTACCATCAACTTCTCAGGCAATTAATCAGGTTAAAGAAGAGATTGAATTTGATTTTTTAGAACAAGATTTGTCGCGCTCGCTCGCTAGTATCCGCACGGGAGCAGAAAGATTAAAAAAGCTTGTCACTAGTTTACAAAACTTCTGTCATATCGATGAGCTTTATCCTAAACCAGTAGATTTACACGCTTGTATAGATAATATTATTTTATTAATTAATAGTCGTCTTCAAGGAGAAATTGAAATCGTCAAATACTATGGTCAATTGCCTCCAGTGTATTGCTTTATGGGGCAGTTAAACCAGGTCTTGATGAATATTTTCAGTGAAGTTGTAGATACTTTACTCAATGAAGCCGTGCGACAGCAGTTACATATAGAAGATACAAAAACTGTTCAAAAACCTCGAATTGAGATTACTACAGAAGTTATTTCACAAGAAGCAAACAACCCAAATGCACCAGATTCTCGCTGGGTCTTAATTCGCATTGCTGACAATGGCCCTGGAATGTCTCAAGAATTGCAACAGCAAATTATGGAGTCTTTTTCTCTGGAAACAAAGAATAGTAAAAATACTAGTTTAGCAGTAAGTTATCGAATTATCACTGTGAAACATGGTGGTAAATTAAATTTCCATTCCCAGATTGGTATAGGGACAAAATTTGAAATTTTATTACCTTTAGTTTGATAATATTACATTAGATTATTTGCTGAAGTTGGTGCTGAATAGGAATTTGAACTACAAACTCCGTTCCTTTTTCCGGTGTCGAAAAAAATTCTAACTTGCCACCATGTTTTTCAGTGATAATTTGATAGCTGATAGCCATTCCCATCCCTGTACCTTTACCGACAGGTTTTGTTGTAAAGAAGGGATTGAAAATCTGTTTTTGAATCGATTCAGTAATTCCAGAGCCATTGTCTGCGATCGCAATTTTTACCCACTGCGAATTAACTACAGAGGTGCGAATCGTGATGCAACTGGGATTATCCCGGATTTCTTGATAAGTTCGTTTGGTATTGAATTCTTCTAGAGCATCGAGCGCATTTACGAGAATATTCATAAACACCTGGTTGATTTGTCCGGCGCAGCATTCTACATGAGATAAATTACCGTAGTCTCTGATTATCTGAATTGCTGGGCTTTTGTCAGTAGCTTTGAGGCGGTGCTGCAAAATCATCAAAGTATTGTCGATGCCTTCATGAATATCCACCGCTTTAAACTCACTTTCATCCAGGCGCGAGAAGTTACGTAGTGACAGCACAATCTCTCGAATCCGCTCCGTCCCGATATTCATTGAGTTCAATACCATAATTGCGTCTTTTTCTAGAAATTCTAAATCGATGGTTTTGCGTTCGGTTTGAATTTCAGCAGGTGGGTGAGGGAAATGACGGTGATAAAGCTCGACGAGTCGTAGTAAGTCATTGGTATATTGGCTAATATGGCTGAGATTTCCGTAAATAAAGCTAACAGGATTGTTGATTTCATGAGCAATACCTGCCACCATTTGACCCAGAGCAGACATCTTTTCACTTTGGATCATTTGAGTTTGCATTTTATGCAAACTATCTAAGGTATTTTCTAATTCTTGACCTCTGTGCTGCAAATCTGTCTGAGAATCTTCTAACTCACAAATGACTTTCTTGAGTAAAAATTCCTTTGTGCAAATGTCAGTTTCTAGCTGGCGGCGTTCAGATTGGCAGCGTTCCAGCTTTTTCTGCAAAATACGGTTTGTCTTTTCCAATTCTTGGATTTCTATGGAATTGTCTTGGTTATCCATGCACTACTTATTTTGTCCCCATTAGTAATGTGACAAAGGTTTTGTTATGAAATTGCGTTTGGCCTCCCTTCACCAAAGGAGTAATTTCACCGTAAGCGTAGAAACCACAACAAGGCAATCCCTCAGGTAAATGAGTTTTGACAAACTGATACTCCTCTGTTGTCAGAGTTCCCAGAATTCGCCGACGGGCTGCACAGGAAATAAGTAATGCTGCTGTTGGCTCCACACCAGGATAATCAGCTAGAGCATTCTTCAAGGATGTCTCTGAAGCTAACAGAATATTGTCACGAGTTGCATCGGTGATTTGGACAACTGCATTTTCAGGAATATCAGAGAAGAATGTAACGCTACCAGACTGTTGATCGTATCCATTGGGTGCCCGCAAATAGAAATAATCTCGATCCTCAAAAACTGCTAGGGCGTGGATGGCATAGTTGGACGCAAATCTTTCTTCACCAAGATAGTACTTATAGAAATCCAAGGCACGCTGTCCATCAATTTCATAGACTACGTTGCCATCCACTTTAGTTACAACACGCCGACGTTGACTCATGGGAGTCCAACCACTAGCAACTCCGTGAGAAAATAATAGTTGTCCAGAGAACAGTAGCACTGGCACTGAATCACTTAACACTTCACCTTGGAAGAATTGGTAGGTTTTGTCAAAGGTATAGTCATCAGCAGTCATTCCCCCAATGATGGGAATATGCTCACCCAGGCTTTGTTTTAAACCCTCTAAAATTAAGACCCCGTTGCTCGTCAGGCTATCAGGAAAGGTGAGACACAATTGTGGTAGTGATGCACTCTTGGCCTTTGCTTGAGCGATCGCTTCTTGGGCTGCAAGGGCTGGATTTTTGGATGCTCCTCGTCCAATACCCGCACAAATTTCCACTTCATCGCTAGCAAACAGCATTAAGGTCACAGAATCTTGCTGAAACTCCAGAATTGAAGAGATTTCTCCATTTGTAGTTCCACCAATCAACTCAAGTTCGGGGAAAGCATCCTGGATGCGTTGCAAAATTAATGCATGGTCAAAGCCTATAGCAGTAAATAAAATTCCAGCTTGAGGAATTGACCCGCTAAGTGAACGGCTACATTCTTGAAGAACTTCTGCGATCGCATTTTGAGAATCAGGATCGTCGCTATGACCAACAACAACTCGAAACACAACCACCTCATTGTAAGTTTTAATACCAGATAGCTAATCCAATTCGGATATTAGCTCCTAGCAACCTACACTTAGACTTCCCACTTACTTGAACTAAATCTCAATTCATCTGACTTTTTATCGAAACAGAATTCACATTCACCAAGAGGCGGTAGCCCCAACGACGGGCATTCCCACTCGGAGACTGGTAACGAGGTAAAATCAGCATGAAATTGTGTTGAAGTTATTCTTTTATAAGTTTAAGATACTTAGATAGTATTTAAGTTTTCCCACTCATCTAAAGAAACTTCAAACTCTCTCTTAACTTCTTCCATCACTAAATTTTCTGTTTCAAAATAGCCAATTTCTGTAATTTCTCCAGCTTGGGATACATCGAAACGGTAAAAGCCTGAATCTGTTGTATATTGCACAATTCTAATTTCTTTAGGTGGATCTAAGTCTTTGTATATCCCATCTATACATATACGTCGATATATAGCTCCAGTAGATTTATGGTTTGGATTTAAGAAAACACGATACTTAAGTACAAGAAACCTTTGCTTAAATAATTCAAGTAGTTCAAAGAATACATCACATGCTTTTGCTTCGTCTCCAACTTCTCGGAGAATAATATTTTTCCATCCTGCTGTTGATTCGTACCATTTATAATATCGAGCTACCCAGTCGTGGAACTGACTAAAGGGAGGATTCTCTTCTTCAATTAAGATCCCATTTTCCTCCATAGCAAAAAAATAGCCACTAATAAAGCCACGTAATGCAGTTAAGGAACGCTGTCCTAAAAACATTTGTGGTCTTGGTCTCATCATTTCTAAAATCTCATAAATATTTTTCATTTATATTGCCTATTTATAAACTATAGGATTACTATTTGATTTTTGAACGAAATTAGGTATTGTAGAGTGTGTTAGAACGGAGTTCGTAACGCACTATTATCATGGGTTTGATGCCGTACTCTCCGCACTCACATCCTACGTATATTTTCAGAAATCAAACCGGATTCCTATAGTATTCAATGTATTAATGACACAAACCCCCTTAAAAAAGGGGGTTGAATTTTCTAATTTTTAAGGACGATTAAGCTTTAAGAATCGATATGCGTTCCAGCCTCCAATTCAATTCATCTGCAATAAACTTTCGCCACGTTGGTAAATTTCCCGTGCGTAATCAGTCCAAGAACCTTGTCCCCAATAACGAAAACAACTGGTTTGCAGCAAAAGATTATTTAGAAGAACGTTGCGGTAGTGAGATTGTCTGGTAATAGGTTCTGCTGAATCAGTTTGCTGTAATGGATCGAATTTTTGATGGAATAAACTACTTAATTGATACATGGGAGACAAGACATTTTCATATCCTTTTACCCAACTGATATGATTTGTCCACGAAGCTCCATCCAGATGAAAATTAGAGTTGATTTGCTTCAATTCTTGAATTGCATTTTCTACAGCTTCCGGTTGGGTATTATGTGGTAAAACTCTTTCCCAAATCTGATGTTGTCCCACTGGTTGACAAGTTGGATAATCTTCGGGTTTGCATCCAGCAGCTTCGATTAATTCTAAATATTCTGTACCGCACATCCCAACAACACCTGATTTTCCTCCGCCGTTATTGAGCATATCCCACCAAGCTTGTTTAAAAGCGCTAGGAAATTCATTCATCATCACACCGCCATTTTCACCATCTCCAATTTGGCTAACTATTGGGGGTACAAATACACTGCCAATTTGTTGTTTGGATAATGTTTTGGCTTCATAATAAGGCTGCATTTGTGCAACTAATTTAGTATCCGAACCTTGGGTTTTAATTAAGGCTGTGATACTAATAGTTTCGCCTTGAGAATTACGGGCAATCAGACGATGTGGTAAATGTTTGTGGGTAAGAGATTGACCACTAATTGTTTCTACAGAATGTTCTTGAACGAGTAACCAGCGATATCCACATTCTTTCAGCGCTTTCACAAATTCAAAGAGAGCGTCGGGGTGATTTGGGAGGTGCATTTCTGGGGGCGAAAATCCTTTGACTCGCGCTAGTGCTTCCCAACCAAAAATTGCCGCAAAGTGATGTTGCCATGCAATGATATGCAATTTAATATCTGCTATGGGTGTGGAAGGAATAACTGCATGACCCCACATTGTACCCAGCCATTCTACATAAGGTTGGTAGGTGCGATCGCAAGTAATCCGTTTCAGACTATCGAGAACATCACTGCGTCCCATCTGCCGCAGTCCCCACAAAAGATTACCTGAGTAATCCAACATTACACGGGGATTGCAACCTTGACTGACGAGTTCGGGGATCAAGTCTCCCATGCGGCTGTAACAATGGGCAAAAGGATCTGCATTGTGATTATCCCCTTCATGAGGATGTTCAAACATATATTGCAGATTGCTGATGAGTGTACCACCATTTCCAGCAGGTATAGTTGGCTGGTGCATGTGTAAAGCGATCGCAAATACAGCATTTACATCTTCTAAGCGAATATTCGTTGTTGATAAAAATACTGGTCGATCGTGGTTAACTACAGAGAGAACCTCTGTTTCCCAACCAGAAATATTCGGTAAGCCATCAATGATTTCGGGCAAAGGAGCCAAGGTTGTAGGGAAGGAAAGCATTTCTGATTGCTCCGAAACAAGGTATGTCTAATTATGCGATCCCACAGCAATTTCCGATCTGCAACTTTATGTATTGATGCAAACTGCGATCGCTCTCGGCGTTTCCCTTCTCTATGAGACGCTACGCGAAGGGATAAGTTTTTGAATAGGCCGTTGTCTGCTTGGTGCTGGCGGAGTGGCGATTCGCAAAATTAGCTCTAATAACCAAGGGGCAAGGCGTTGACACAACACCGCTAAATGACTTTGCCATCCGACTAAAATTTCCGGCGAATCATTTTGCATTCCAGTGACAAGTGCTTTAGCCACTTCCTGGGGAGTCATGGGGATCACCCAGCGAAATAATTTTAAGTCGCGCACCATGTCTGTGTCTGTGAGGGAAGGCAGTAATGCAATGACTCGGATATTGTGTTCAGCGAGTTCTTGGCGCAAAGCTTGGGTAAACCCTAAAATGGCAAACTTAGTTGCTGAGTATGTCGCCATCGTTGGTGCTGCAACTTTCCCCATCAGGCTCGATACATTGACAATTGTCCCTTGTCTTTGGCTGGCCATGCGTCGAGCAATCAGACTAGTAAGGTTGTACATCCCTAACAAGTTCACAGAGAGTTCTTCTTGAACTTGGGGCATTTTAGATTGCAAAAATGAGCTTTGGTATGCGACTCCTGCACAATTAACCAGCAAGTGAATCTGTCCAAAATTGCGCCACAGTTGGGCGACAGCGATATTTACTTCTATTGTCTGCGTTAAATCTAATGCCACGATCGCAGTTTCTGTTCCCATCGCCTCGATTTCGTTAGCTACCTCAACTAACTTTTGGCGATCGCGTGCTATCAATATCAGTCCCTTGATGCCTTGTTGCGCTAGTTCGAGAGCGATCGCTCGTCCAATCCCACGCGAAGCCCCTGTAATTAGGGCAACTTTACCTTGAATCTTCATTGGTTTTATTCTCCAAAATCTAAGCCTTACCAACCTCTTCGTTATTGCCTATACACACAATCGAGAGCTACTCGCTTGTCGGCACAAAGTAAGACAAATAATCAATTGCAATTAAAATCAAACTGAAACTAATAGCAACGAGATATATTCTTGGTTAATCTGCAATCCCTCATAATTGTCTATACGAGGCAGAATTTTCTCGTTTTTAACCCGTCAAAGCCTAACACACTTGGCTGAATCGGTATAGCTCATAGATTTTATTTCTCCTAGATCAGAGCGTTCATCAGCATCGTTGTCATACACACGTTAGCAATTAAATCAAGGTATTGCAATATTCTTTAATAAGAATTTCTTAATACTTCTTAACGACAAGCATATATATATAAAAGATTTTATTAAATAAGTTTTTATAAATCCCTCAGTACAAATATCTCACTTTCCTGACAAATAGCCATGTTTTAGGCAATTGTTATATCTAATTCATCTATTAGAAACAAAAAAGACATATAGCCTTTTAGTTTATGGTTGCAATAGCTAGAGCTACTAAATAACTGACAGATTTTTATCAGCATATTTACTGATTTCTTTAAAACAGAGGTTTCTGACCTCTTATTTTTTTAAATAATAAAAGGGGGCTATCGGATCATCTGTAATGCAAATTACAACAACGCTTAATCTGCTTAAACTTTAGTGTAAATAGTAATTTGTTTGGGTTTAGCTTTGAGTCTATCAAAGGAATGTTTGAGACTTGTCCATCGCAAAATTAAATCATTCCTGAATAGCAAGATCCCCAACTTATTAGAGAAGTTGGGGATCTTGCTGTAAGTTCTAATAATTTCTAATATTCTGCCTTCTGCCGCACTGCGTATATTTACGCAATTTATAACGATCGCTCCACAGTTAACATGAGTTGGATGAACTTCTCTACGACTTGAACTAAAGTTCAAATTCCTCTCCGACTCGAAGGGGGAAGATTTTGCGTAGTAAAGCCAGGGAGAAGTATTTTGATGTTGGGCTGATAACTAACGTGGAGTAGGAGTAGAGATAGGTTGAGGATTTGGTAGTTTGACTGACTGGGGAATTGATTCACTCCAGATTTGATTAAATTGAGCTACCGATAACGACTGTAAAAGACTGAGATTAAGCGGCTCCTTGCTGATAAATTTGGCATAAGATGGCTGCAAATAAGAACGGTATTCCGAGCGGTTGAGGAGATGGGTTTCCATAAAAGCGACGCTGAGGGCGTTGAGATAGGAATAAACAGGAGCGCGATCTGGGCCCAGCAAAGCAGGTGGCACAGGTAAGACATCATTTTCAGGAGTAGGTTCGGCGATCGCTGAAAAGTGGGTGGCGTTTTCAATCAAAGCCAGGTACTTATTGGATTCAGGAAGCCAGGTGAAGGGGCGAATTTGCTCAAATACAGGCGGGGCGAAAATATCTTGACTACCAGCTACCAGCATTACAGGCATTTTAATTTGACTCAGGCTGCTCTGACCCAAAACTGAACTGTCAATCGGATTAATCGCTATGATTGCCTTGATGCGATCGTCTTTGAGTTCATAATTTTTTTGAGGTAGCTTAATTGCTTCACACTGCAATAAGAGCGACAAATTAAAGGATGAATAATTGGGATTACAATCTTGGCGCAGTTGCTCAAAGTTAATCTTTGCTCCTGCTATAGTCAAAACAGTATAACCGCCAAAAGATTGACCAATCGCCCCAATTTGCTGAAAATTGAGTTTTCTCTGGAGGCTGGGATCAGATTTGTCTAGACGCTGGAGTTCGTCGAGTAGATACTTGATATCCAAAGATCGGTTGATAAATTCTGCTGGTTCTGGTGGTCTTGCTAAACCCGCAAAGTATTCCTGAAAGCGTTTGGCATTACTACCAGGATGTTCTAGTACAGCAACAGCAAAACCATAGGATGCTAGATGTTCAGCCAGGTAGACAAAGGTAGAGCGATCTGAGGCGAGGCCATGAGAAATGACAATTAGAGGAAAGGGAGGAGACAGAGAATTTTTATCTGTTGGTTCTGAGTTTTGAGTTGTAGGTAAATAAATATCCACTGGTAGACGGCGATTGCGAGAAATGTCATTTAGATCCAGGCTTTTTTTCTGCCAACGGAATTTTCCTGGCGATCGCAAATCTGCTTGTTTTGAGAAGTCAACGGTTGAATTGGCTGCTTCGGCGATCGCTTCTTTTTGAAGAGAGGCAAAAACTTCATCCTTTTTCTTGATCAACTGTGACAATTCATCAACTATCCTTAACCCCTCTGTAAAATTCACCCGAATATTATTGCTGGGAAATTTCCGCAGCAAATTTACAACCGTTAAACCCTCTTTATCAGCAGCAGCCAAAATCAAAGAGGCACGGATGGCATAGAAGCCATTTTT
This sequence comes from Nostoc sp., assembly GCF_036919895.1. GTDB lineage: Bacteria > Cyanobacteriota > Cyanobacteriia > Cyanobacteriales > Nostocaceae > Nostoc. Next base: position 42,108 of record NZ_JBALBW010000123.1, on the reverse strand, counting down.
TCGAGACTCAGTGAGGAGTAATTTCCCTAGTTGTTCCACCAGATGCTCGCCTGCGGGTGAGTAAGTCACCTGAGACACCAAAGTAGGAGAGACATTGAACCGTTGCTGGAGTAGATCCCGCAGTTGAGCGAGTTGTTCGGGGGTAGCACGGCTAGCATAAAATGAAAAATCTCGATCGATTTTGCCAACTTTCGCAAAAGTTTCCAGCGAGTCCACAGACAAGGAGAATTCGCCGAAGGGAGGGTAATAAAAACTAATGCGTTCAGCTCCCAATCCGGGAGTAGCAGTCAAAAACGTAGATAGCAAACCTAAACCCAGATATCTCAAAAATTTTTTCATTAGAAAAAACCACTGTCCAATAACCGGCACTGAACTAAATTTCGGGATGCTAGGGGCACACAGAAGCGATCCTCTACTTTGCTTATTGTCCTAAATTATCAAAACATATCAGTAGCAAATTTTTCAGCCAAATAGCATCAGTAGAGCGATAATAGATATAGAGATCAATATATGTTATATGTCCTTAGCCTCCTCTGCCTGTTGTGTTGTCGTCCTCAACCAACAACAAGAGCAAAATCAAAATATCTGCTACCAAAACCATTGCCAGGATGTCCCAGTTAACCACTGTAAGACGATGGTTAAAAGTTGCACTGTAGTTGAAAATGGTCGGGTTGTGGTTAAACCCTTACAATCACCACTCAATCAGACTTCCGAGTAACTTTCAGGCATTTCAACTCTTTTCATCCAAAGGGAAAACATCGTGGAAGCGGTTGTAATCAATGTATCGATGTCCATCGGGTGTGTGGTGGAAGATATCGGCAAATTGATTGTTCCACAAAATATCATTAGCACCATAAGTATGACGGGCATGGACAAGCTGTGCAACCGTTTCATCAAGGCCACTCAAAGAGATGATCAGAATAGTATTTGTCTGGGTTAAAGATTCTGGTGTCATCCCATATAGAGGACTAAACTCATCAATGACATGCATCACTGACCAGCTTAACGTGAAGCTAGGTGTTTGGTTCGTTAGCAGTTTGAGATCGTGGAACCGACGGATGAACTGCCCTTCTAGGGTTATTTCGTCGCGCATTAAGTAGACTCGCATCTGCGCCTCCAGAATTATATTGCGACGCTTATTAGCGCTGCGAAATATGAGAGTCGGCATCCCATTATGAGGTGTAATTACTGCAACACGGCTAAAAACCACACGGGCTGTGGGTCGGGAGAATCGAGCAAACGCTAGTCCTGTCATCACAGCAATTCCCATCAAACCGATCATTGCTTCAATGGTGACAATAATGTTGGCGTAAGTTGTTTTAGGATACATTGCCCCATAGCCGATGGATGCTAGGGTTTGCACGCTAAAGAAAAAGACATCTAAAAAAGAGCCGGGTCGGGCGTTGGCAATACAATCTCCTCCGATTAAGTAAGCTAGGGCAAATAGAGCATTAATAGTTAGATAGGAAGTACAAATCAGGAACAGAAAGCCAATCCAGGGAATCGTTAACAGCAAATGGTAGGGATCGCGCCAGTAGGAATGCCATACACCCATACCCGTAATCTCAAATTTTCCATCTCGAACTTGAATCTGAATAGGTGGGATCGGGCGCTGTCGTTTCTTCGGTGAAAGTCTCTTCAGTCGAAATTTCATTGCAAGTAGCCAAAAAAAACGGCAACTGCTTAGTATTGTAAATTAAGTTGCTTTGGAGACATTCGCCCGCAAGAGAACGGAAATTTTAAGAATGATTTGCTGAAATCTGAAATCAGCAAAAAAAATAGGGCAGGCAATGCCCCCCTACTAATTTATCTGCTAGAAACTTATTTTTCAGACTTTGGTGATTGACCTTGAGAACAACGGTCAAACCACTCCTGGTATTTTTTCTGATGTGATTCATTTTCAACTACAATAGTTACTCGTACCTGATTGCAGCCGTGATTTCGCTCTAGTGCGATCGCATTCAACAACAAACTAGCCGTTTTCGGTGAGCTAAATTCGCCACTCACCGTTAAACCACTATCAAAATGTGTAACTTCAAGTCTTTCTACTCCGGTCAAGTCAACGCCAGTAATTTCCCCTTGACCCAAATCGATTTCTGCTAGTTGTTTGTGTTCTGGGCTAATTTGTTCCACAATCAACTTTTCACGCCGGACAGGAACTTGGATCATCCGGGTTTCGATCACTTTCCGAACAATTACCTCACCAACTTTCCGCTTGCTACTTTCAACAACTAGTCGTTCTTCTAGTAGACGAATAATCTGTTCTTCGCTGACTTCTGCTAAATTTTCTGGCTCAACTGGGCTATTTATCGTTTGATTATTGGCCAATTGCTCAGTTGAGTTGCTTAGGCGTAGCCCGTCGGAGACATCGCCTGGTTTTTCTGTTTCTGAATATTCAGGCATATATTCGATTTCTGATTTGTTGAAGTCTATGAAAACAGATTTAGTCGGCTTGTCGATTTTTTTTATTCTCTGGCTCTGCAATCGAAATAAAGAAGGATTTTTATCAGCTAATTGCCGGTCATATTCTAGAGTTTGCTGATTCGCTCGGTTCGATATAACTAGGTTTAGTCGGCGATTAGCATCCACAATTAAATCATGAACTACTCCTACTAGCTGACCTTGCCGATCAAATACAGCAAAGTTATTAACCTTCTTCTTCAAATCCGCTATTGAGGTGTTAGTACCATTAGCGTTTGCCTGTCCAATGTTTTTTGTCATCGGTTGGCTAGTCATAATATGCAAAGTTTATCAACTGTTATCTACTTATACTAAGTATCTGAGAGGCTGCACAAACATCAGGCTTGATAAAATAAGAAGTAAAAATCTTCTTTTTCTATACCACCTCACAAGTAATTTGTATTAACTAAATTAAATGTATTGCCCATTATCAGCTATTACAAGCACAGGTAAAGCTAATTTAACAGCCTCACCTGTACTGTGTCGAATTAATTATTAGTCATTAGTTACTCTACTACCTAATGACTATGTTTAGTTAGCGTTCTTCAATGGGAAGATTAGCAGAATTAACTTCTAACTCTTCACGACGTACAGTTTCTTGAGTTTCAACTGTTTCTTGATCCACTACTTTTCTAACTCTGACTTCTTCACGCAAAAATGCTTCTTTACGAACATCAGCAGTTTCTTCGTGAATTTCTATCCGAGCAACTTCGCCTTCACGGAAATCTGCTTCGCGTCCAGAAACGGCAGTACCTGCATCTGCTGGAGTGACACGCTCAATCACAACGCGCTCTCTTTCTACTGGTACTACAACCCGTGCAGTATCAGTTTCAACACGCTTGCCAATGGATACTTCTCCAGTTTTTTGGCGGCGTTTGCTGGCAATCAGCCGTTCTTCATACAATTTTAGAGTTTGATGATCTTGCTCATTTAACCCAAATAATGAAGGCTCACCTTCGTAATTATAATTATCACGAGCGGAAGCAGGTGTTGCATCCAACGGTGCTGCTATCGGTGCTGCTAAAGGAGCTAATGGCGCTGAAGCATCTAGAGGAAGGGTGTAGTCTGTTGGTTGGCGATATATCCCACGCACCCGTTCTTCGTAGTCGTAATCAAGGGTTTGGCGTTCGTTGAACTCAGGTAATTGTTCTGCTTGCTCTCTAGTCAAGCCAAGTGTGTAGACGCGATCGGTGTTGTAGTCGATACGGGCCCGACCAATTGGAAGTAATACTTTTTTACCAAAAATCCAGAAGCCTAAGTCAACAACTAGATAGCGAAAATGACCTTCTTCATCAACTAAAATATCGCTAACAGTACCAACCTTTTCGTCATTCCCCTGTGTATAAACTCCAAGCCCATTAATATCTTGACCTTCAATGGTATCACGATAGTTAGGCTCAAAATCTTCTAATTTGTAGAGTACCATTATTAATTATTTAACCTCAAAAAAATTATTTTCATTTCCTAACAACCAGGATAAAATTTTATTTATTTGCTTACCTCCTTCTGCCGAATGAATTATTGCAATAGGTAAATAATCATAAGTTATAGATATTCCTTATTTCTGGCATATATAGCAATCCTAAATCATTCCTGAAAAGTTAGAACCCCGACTTCTCAAAGAAGTTGGGGTTTTAGATACCACAAAGTGTCACAAATGATTTAGGACAAGCCTTGATTCTCCCTAAACTAAGGGTATTTTGGATTATCTTGTTGTTTCCACTACTTGAAAACTAAAGCTCAGACTTGCCCAATGATTCACATCCCAGATATATGAGTCGGCTGCTGTACTGTTCATCTCCGTTTTGAGGGTGCTGGCGTTATGCAAGTCTTGCAGCAAGGCTTGTGCAACATCTAAGGAATTCAACAATGGGCCAATCGGCCGTTGTTCAGATGCGGAATATTTAGCGGTGTTCAAGGCGGTGAGAGTTCCGCTAAAAGAGACAGGACTAAAAATCAGTTGTTGTTCGCACTCAGAAACTGGCTCTGAAATCACCCATTGGGAAGCAGCATTAACTTGGGGTAGGGTGAGGGTTTCACCTGGGGCGATGACGACTTCTTTCAAAATGGGCTTAGTGTCCGCAGTGTTTGATTCCTGGGGGGTTTCCCAAGAGTAGAAGGTAACTGCTGTATGATTATTGTTTAATCCCAGCAAGATTAAATATACTGGGCGATCGCTCTGGTTTTCCACTCGATATTGCATTCGACTACCGATAGGCACAATGGGAGTGGAGAGTGATTTTTTAATCGAAGTTTCAGTTTTTAAACCTCGGACTGTTTCGCGTTGCATAACGACGCGAGGCGATATACCACTAATTATTTCTAAAGTTGCCTTGAGAGCCAAGCGGGAAGAGCCTTGATTTTCTGTGAGTCGCCATAACTTGGCTGCCAGCAAGGTTGATAATTTTGGCGCTAACCTTTGCACTGTTGATTTTACTGCTTCTCCTACTTCTCCCGTGGTATTGGGAATTAGCTCACCACCAAGAGAAAATAGACCATAACGAGTGGGAGTTTCTTGTAGCTTGGCAAATACATAATCAGCTGGTTTTTCTCCTGCGACTACGGTGGATACATGGGAAAATCCAGCAAAGGCACTTGTAGCGTCTACCCGCTCAATTCTTTCTAATCCAGCATCCAAAGCTATTATTAAATTAATATTCCGGGGTAAAACTCGGACTGCTTCTTGGACGAGTTGCCCAACTTGTAAGGGATTTGCACCTTCAGTTTTGGCAATTTGCGCTTTTGCTGTTAACCCAGTGCGCGATCGCAATATTAATTGCTCTGTTGTTTCTAGGGTGAATCGAGAATTAACTCCATAGTATAGCAGCACTTGTGGAGGTAAACCGGCTAACCACAGATTGACTGTTTTGCCGTCTTCTTGAATATCACTCACCGCACCTTCTGCACCAATCGTCCCCTCTGGCAGTAGAGACGTTACATCTGAATTTTTCTCACTACTTAATAATGCTGGTTGCTGTTTACTACCCAATTTGGATAGAGAATTTTCTACGTGGGAGAGAGCAACTTGAATTTTGGTGGCTGGGGTGAATTCCCACAAATACTGCGTCAAGGCGTAGGTAAATAATCCCGCACTAAATCCAGAAAATAGCCCTTCCCTTGCTGGCTGCTTTGGTTGTGAGGTAGCTGCTAAAACAATCGGAGTGCTGGATAACTTCTGAGTTTTAAGTTGTTGGAGAAAGTCGAGTTCCCCTGCTGCTAGCTTTGCTCCCGAATCCTGAAGGGCGCGAATTTTTAATCCTATTACTCTGCTAGGAGCATCATAGCTAGTATCCAATACTGCTGTTACTTGGTCTGTGGGGAGCGATCGCAATAATAGCAGTAGAGTTTCTTCTAATATATAGTTGACTATTTTCTCGTCTTGTGATTCCTGACTCACATTAGCTGTCACCAGAGCATTTGGGATTATATCTGGCGATGTTTCCAATTTAACACGACTGCCATAACCGCTAAAGTGAAAAACGACTAGATCGCCAGATTTAGCTTGTTTGCCCAGATGATCTAAAAAAGCCGCCTCAATGAATTCCCTACTAGCTTGTTCCTCAGTTAAGGTTAAAATATCTGACCCTTGAAAACCAAAGCGGTGAATCAAAAGCTCTTTTTGCAGTTCCACATCCGTTAGACAACCACTGAGGGCTGGAATTTTTGGGTATTGGTTAATACCTATCAATAACGCCAACTTGCGCGGACTCGGTTGTGCCAAAGCTTGATAATAGCGATTTCCTAAAGTCAACCACTCAGTTTCAGTTACCCCCAATACCGCGAGTATTGAGCCAATTCTGTGTAAAAATCTGCGCCTTTTCATAGTTAGCTATCAGCCCTAAGCCCATTAGCTAGCAGCTTACAGGGCTGAACTCTGTATTGTAAAGTTACAGTAGATACTGTTTGTTTGTCGATCAAATAATTGTTAATTCATAATTCATAATTTCTGGTAGCTAGTGGGATCTTAATTACGAATTACGAATTACGAATTATGCGGGTACTTCTATCTGCATTGCCCGCGCCAACTCAGCCGCCACCTCTGGACGGGAAAATTCTGGGGGAGGTAACTCACCGCGCCGCAGCATTTCCCGGACTTTTGTTCCCGACAGGTGGATGCGTTCTTCTGGCCTGCTGGGACTGGTTTTAGATGTTGCCATCTGCTTAGTACGCATACAGTAGAAAGCGTGTTCAAATTTCATTGGCACAATGCCCAATTCACTTGGCGCAAATTCATCAAAGATATACTGAGCATCGTAAGTGCCGTAATAGTCACCAACGCCAGCATGATCCCGTCCGACGATAAAGTGAGTACAGCCATAGTTTTTGCGGACTAAAGCATGGAATATAGCCTCACGAGGCCCAGCATAACGCATTGCGGCGGGATTGATTGCCAAACTTACCCGGTCTAAGGGGTAGTAGTGTTCCAGCAAAATTTCATAGCAACGCATCCGCACATCGGCGGCGATATCATCTTCTTTTGTCGCCCCGACTAATGGGTGCAAAAATAGACCATCAACAATTTCTAAAGCGCACTTTTGAATATATTCATGGGCGCGATGGATGGGGTTGCGAGTTTGAAAACCAACTATGGTTTTCCAACCCTTGTCTTTAAATAGTTGCCGCGAGGCAGCCGGATCGATTTGATAAGTGGGAAACTGGGGATGAGGTTCGCGCCGTAGCAGCCAAATATCACCCGCCAGATGTACAATACCTTGGTTATAGAGTACCTGTACGCCTGGATGTTTGACATCATCAGTGCGGTAGACTTTTATGGCTTCGCGGGTTTTGTCGTAGTTATATTTTTGGGTGAGTTGCAAAACTGCAATAAATTCACCTCTGGAGTTATCCAGACGGATTAAGCTACCTTCTTGCAAGGGCGAAGCTACTTCTTCGCTGACCGATAGTGTAATCGGGATTGACCACACAAGACCATTAGCTAGTCGCATTTCGGTAACAGTGCGATCGTAGTCTTCTTGGTTCATAAAACCCGTCAGCGGACTAAAAGCACCGATCGCAATCATTTCTAGATCGGAAACGGCGCGATCGTCAAGCTGCACTCGCGGCAAAAAGTCAGCTTTTGAGAGAAACTCTGCTCTTTGTTCTGGTGTGGCGATACGGTTAACCAACTGTCCACCGTGCGGGGCTATGGCATCTGGATTGTGACTCAACGTAATCCCCTCTTTGTATTAACTGTTATTGTTTCAGATTATGTACTAACTTATCAAAATGCTGGTACTGAGAAAAAAAAGAGTTTAAGGAATGGAGGAAAATTTTGCAACTAGCCTGTAAGCAATCTGATTAGGTTAGGCTAAAGCTAATCCAGGCTCAAGTTTCAGAATAGTTCCTTTATAAGGAAAATGCTTATGACTGCTGTATCCCCCGTTGTGAAACCTGTTAGCCAAATGCGGTTAACACCTGGTAGTACAGTGAATATCCAGGATATCAGTTGGGAGGAATTTGAGTCTATTTTGCAAGAACTGGGGGAAAAGCGATCGCTACGAGTTGCTTACAGCAAGTCTACGTTAGAAATTATGGTTCCTTTACCCGAACACGAAAAATCAAAGGACTTAATTTCGGATATTGTCAAAATCTTGCTGAAGATCGCCGGGAAAAGTTATGAACCCTTCGGTTCAACCACCTTCAAGCGGGAAAATATAGCGGGGGTAGAACCAGATGCTTGCTTCTACATTCAAAACTACCAAAGAATGATTGGTCGTCGCAAACTCGAACCAAACGATCCGCCTCCCGATTTGGCAATTGAAACAGATGTGACATCAAAAACAACTCTTGATGCATACGTTGCGATCGCAGTTCCAGAACTATGGATTTACGATAGTAAAAAGCTGAGGATTTATTTACTCAGAGATGGACATTACATCGAATCCGATCGCAGTCCTAACTTTCCAAATATCCCTCTAACTCAAATTATTGCTGCTACAGTTGAACAAGCTTGGCAAGTAGGAACCGTACAAGCTTTGAAAGAGTTTGAAGAGGCATTAGATAGAAGTAGTTTTTGATAGAAAGTACGTAAATTTAGCCCACCGCAGGTATCGCTTTCGCTAGTTGAGCTTAATATGGCAATAAATGGCATAAATTGCCATAAAATAGTATTATGAAGCAAAAATTAGGGAAGTAGTGCCAGTGAAAAGTATAAATATATCTCTCCCTGACGCAATGCGGACTTATATAGAAGAGAAAGTGGCGACTGGTGGCTATAGTAGTGTCAGTGAATATTTCCGCGAGTTAGTACGCCAAGACCAAAAGCGTCAAGCTGCTGAACGTTTGGAAGCGATGCTTTTAGAAGGTCTAAATTCTGGAAATGCAACCGAGATGACTCCTGACGATTGGCAAGACATCCGCCAAGCTGTGCGGCAAAGAATCGCCAAGCATAAAGGGTCAAACGAAGGTTAATAAGTAATGACTTTAGTCACTCTGAAACTGCAAATATTCCAACAGCAGTAACCGTAAGTAATCTAGCGTTCTAATATAACTCTTTATCTGTTCATAACTGTTATTACTGCCAAAATAAAAACTCGCAATTTGAGGTACATTTAAAACTCGCATAGCTTGTAATTGCTCAATTACGTGGTCTTTATTTACAATTCGACCTGTGGAGTGAAATTGACTAGCATAACCTCTAAGATTTACTGTTAAAAGTTCAAGTTCTTCTAACAAAGAAAACTCTTCATTTTCTGGGGGAAATTGTATAGCAATTTCTTGTCGTTCAGTTCGAGTAGTTTGATATACGTTAGTCAACTGTCCTAACAATTGAACAATGTTTTTCTTCGTCAATTCTTGGTCATTTAAAATTGCTTCAGTCATCATTGACTCCATAAGTAATTATCTTTTCAGTGCCATATTGATCGGGTCTGACAATCAGATATTCATTGCCTTTACGATAGACAGCTGAACTATCGCCACGATATCCAGTTTTCGGAACTCTAATCGCTCCTTTTTTATTAAAGTTATGAGCTTTGCGTAGATACTTTAAGACTTCAATTCCTTTTCTAGCAGCATGATCTAAGATACTCTGAGCAACACTGGTATAGGTAGCAGCATCCCATTGCTTCATGTAGCGTTGAATCTCTGCCGCCTCTGTTGAAGTATAGCCTTCTAATAGCTCTATTAAAAACGAATCGGTGATTGGCTCTTCTTCTGGCATTATTATCTAATTTAAGCATAAAAATACCCCTCCAAAACTCAGGGTGGCTTTTGCTTATCTGAAGTTAAAAGGAGGGGGAGTTTTGTCTTACACCAAAATCGGAGTGACATTCAACTAAATTGTTCAATAATTCCGCCACCTAACACTTTCTCGCCGTCGTACCACACCGCTGCTTGTCCGGGGGTGATGCTGATTTGGGGTTCATCAAACACCAAACGCACACGAGAATTTTCCAACGGAATCACCGTCACTGGTGTAGCCGTTGAACGATAGCGAATTTGCACTTCGGCATGAATTGGGGTGGAAGGTTCGGCAATAGAAACCCAATTTACCCGATTTACAGTGCATTCTGGCTGAGTTACCTTAGTGCGATCGCCTACTACTACTTTATTATTTTCCGCATCTAATTCAATCACATACAATGGTTCGGCAGCCGCAATCCCCAAACCCTTGCGCTGACCAATGGTGTAGTGATGGACACCATCATGCTGTCCTAAAACTTTGCCTGTGACATCGACAATATCGCCTGTTTTGGGAGCTAAATATTTATCTAAAAATGCCCGCATGGAACCGTTGCTTTCCACTAAGCACAAGTCTTGACTTTCTGGCTTATCAGCAGTTTTCAGCCCGTACTCAGCCGCAATCCGGCGCGTATCAGTTTTTTCTAATTCGCCCAAAGGGAATATAGTTGCTGCAAGTAAATCTTGAGACAAATCATAGAGAAAGTATGACTGGTCTTTGTTGCGGTCAACAGCCCTTAATAATTGGTAACGTCCAGTTGCTTCGTCATAGCTAATGCGGGCATAATGACCGGTGGCAATGCGATCGCACCCCAATTCTTCATGGGCATATTGTACCATTGGCCCAAACTTCACCGTTTTATTGCACTGGGAGCAAGGCAAAGGTGTAATTCCAGCACTGTAACCTGTCACCAAGTAATCGACAATATGCGTCTGAAAGAGATCGCGAATATCTACAATTTGATGAGGAACACCCAATTGTTCACAGAGATCAGCCGCGTCGATCATACCTTCAGAGCAACATTGACCTTTGCCTTTCATTAGCCAAAGAGTCAAACCAATCACTTCATAGCCCTGATGGTGCAGGATAGCTGCGGCGGTGGAACTGTCAACGCCACCAGAAAGACCAACGACGACTTTTTTCATACAAAGCACGACAAGCTGCGTGGTTGTCCAATTGTAGCACACACTCTTTCATTGCCTTGCTAGCAAAGCACTTCGGTTTTTAATCGACTGAAGTAGCGTAGGAGTAGCCCGTCGTAGACATCGCTGTTTACTCCCCTATAACCCTTATCTAAGATTAGTTGCAGATGTATTTTTTGCCACGCAGATGAGCTAACTTTACGTTAACGCTATATAGTTGCTACAACGGTAAACTAAATAGTTTCTGATGGAAATTACCTAAAAATACTTTGACTATCTAATTACTATGTCGAGAGGAATACCAAGTCAATTTATCCCATTTAAGATGCTACGCCGAAGTTCTGATGGTTGGAAGCTCACTATCAGGCTTCTCCCTTTATTAGTGGGAGGATGGTTAGTGCTGATTACTGACTCTACCCCAGCACAAGCACAAATCCACAACAACGTGCTACTGGCTCAAGCAGGTGAAGCCTTACCGCCACCGCCAATTCCCTTTGGTCAACAGCCATCACCGCAGTTACAACCAGTTCAAGAGAATCAATTGGAGCAGAACTTTCAGCCCCCCCAATCATTACCAAACAATCAGGTTGAGCAGAATTTTCAGCCCCCCCAACAATTACCAAACAATCAGTTTGAACAGAACTTTCAGCCCCCCCAACCTACACAGTTTAGTCAATATAATCAGAATTTTGAGCGCTACTTAGTTTACGTAGATAGTAGTGATTCCCAGACGCTACAAGCGATCCGTCAGATTGAACCAAGTGCTTACATTCGCCAGTACCAAGGAAGGAATGTAATTCAGTCAGGTGTTTTTAACAGAGTATCTAACGCTCAACAACGGGTGAATGAGTTGCAGTCACGAGGTATATATAGCGCTCGGATTATCAGCTTCGGTAACGGACAAGAAATAGATGTAGGTAATAGAGGCTTTGTAGGCGATCGCAGTAATATAAATCCTCCTAAGCAAGTCTCTAGATATTATGTCGCCATTCCCACCACTCAAGAACAGTTATCTGCGATCGGCTCACAAGTTAGGCAGAATCTAGCCCGATTTAGTCAAGATTTAGGACAATCTGGCGGAGTTCTCGAAAGGACGCAACCACGAGGGCCACACGTAGCAGTCGGGCCTTTCTCTAATCGATTCCAAGCTGAGGAATGGAATAAATATCTGCGAAATATAGGCTATCGGAATGCTAGGGTTTACTACGGTAAATAAGGGACTTCCAGTTAAAAAATATCCCATTGTAGGGGCGCAAGACCTTGCGCCCCTACAAATATGCAAATAATTTGGGATAATTTATTTTCTGCAAGTCCCTAAAGAAGCTTTAGCGATGACTGGCGAATTAATGGAGCGATCGCACCTGAAGAGGTCTGTTGTCTCCATAATATATATAGCGGTTCCCATTCAGATGCGGTACAACATTACATCACCAGGTGTAGGGGCACGGCAGTGCCGTGCCCCTACGGGTGTACCTCACATAAACGAGAACCGCTATATACAGGGCGTGTGATAATTAGAGGTTTTTATGTCCCTAACGCTTGAAGACTTTGAAAAAATGCAGCAACAGCACCCTGACTATCGGATGGAACTAGTTAAGGGTAATATTATTGTCATGAGTCCATCAGGATACGAGTCAGATGAAGTTGCAGCCGCAATGATTGCCCAGTTACATAGCTGGGTTAGACCGCGCAAACTAGGACGAACGGCAGCTTCTAGCGCTGGTTTCAGATTGCCAAATTCAGATTTACGCGCACCCGATGCTTCATTTGTTTTAGCCGAACGCTTGCGTCGCAGTCCTAAGTCTTTTGCTCAATTGGCTCCCGATTTAACTGTAGAGGTAAAGTCCCCTAGTGATAATTTAGAGGATTTGAGAGCCAAAATTCAAGAATTTTTGAGTTTGGGAACGAAAGTAGGAATTTTGCTCAATCCAGATGAGCGGATTGTTGAAGTTTACAACCTTGGACAAGAAGCAATAATACTTCGTGATGGCGATATTTTAACAGTTCCCGATTTACTCCCAGGATGGGAAGTACCAATTGCAGATTTGTGGCCTCTAGAGTTTGATTAGGATAGTGGTAAATTTTTAATGGAGGTTCAGGCTAAGTTTATGCGATCGCTCTGGGTACGGCTTGCAGAAATCAAAATTTGGCAACTGCCATAGTGATTTAGTTCCTCATCAACTGAGTGACGGTAGAATATACCTAATTTATAATTCTCATAGCTTCAAAAGCCTAACCATGACGATGCATCCTCCACTCCAACGGGCATTTACTAACCGCCGCGTTCTGAAAGTAATTAGCGGCTTGAATAACTTTGACGCTGCTAGCGTTGCTGCTACTGTCAAAGCTGCTGAATTTGGCGGTGCGACTTTTGTCGATATTGCCGCCGATCGCGCTTTGGTACAATTAGCTAAAAGTTTGACAAAATTGCCAGTTTGCGTATCAGCCGTAGACCCAGAAAAATTTGTGCAAGCTGTGGCAGCTGGTGCTGATTTAATTGAAATCGGGAATTTTGATTCCTTTTATGCTCAAGGTCGCCGCTTTGAGGCTCTAGAAGTGCTAGCACTGACAAAGCAAACCCGCGCCCTTTTCCCAGAAATCACCTTATCTGTCACCGTTCCCCACATTTTGGAACTAGATCAACAGGTACAGTTAGCCGAAGAACTGGTGAAAGCTGGAGCAGATATTATCCAAACCGAAGGCGGTACTAGCAGTAACCCAGTTCATCCTGGAACTTTAGGATTAATTGAAAAAGCTGCTCCCACCTTGGCGGCAGCTTTTGAAATATCCCGTGTGGTGTCAGTACCAGTATTGTGTGCTTCCGGCATTTCTAACGTTACTGCACCATTAGCGATCGCAGCTGGTGCGGCTGGTGTTGGTGTTGGTTCCGCCATCAACCAACTTAATAGTGAAATAGCAATGATTGCGGCTGTGCGTGGCTTGGTGGAAGCCTTGGCAGCTGCGAATGTAGTAGTGAAATAAGTTAGGAGTTAGGAGGGATGAGTGATGAGTTGAAGAAACTTATTCATTCAAAACTCCTAACAGTAGAGACGCAATTAATCGCGTCTCTACTCCTAACTCATAACTTCTTTCAACGCATAAATCACTTGGTCTTGCTGGTGTTGTGTCAATTCTGGGAACATAGGCAAAGCTATGACTTCATGGCAAGCTTGCTCTGCTATTGGTAAGTCCCCAATTTGATAACCTAGATTTTGATAAACTGGCTGCAAATGTAAAGGGTGGGGGTAGTAAATCATTGAACTCACACCCTTTTCTTGTAATTGACTACGTACCCAATCTCGATATTTGGCGGAAGAACCATTTCGCCCTTCGCCGGAAATGCGAATAGTGTATTGATTCCATACCCCAATACCCCCAGGTAATTCTTGAGGCGGGACGATTCCCGGAATTTGGCTCAGGAACTGATAGTAATAATTGGCGATATCTCGGCGGCGATCGTTCCAAATATCTAAATAACGCAGCTTAATCTGCAAGATGGCTGCTTGGAGAGCATCCAAGCGGCTATTTACACCGATTTTCTCGTGTAAATATCGAACTTTACTACCATGATCTCGGAGGATTCGCAGTTTAGTAGCGATCGCAGGATCTTTAGTCGTTATTGCTCCGCCATCACCGCAACCACCAAGATTTTTGGTAGGGTAGAAACTAAAGCAACCAATATGTCCAATGCTTCCTAGTTTTGCATCAGCCCACCTTCCGCCTGTAGACTGAGCGCAATCTTCAATTATTGACAAATTGTGAGATTGAGCGATCGCCATTAATGATGTCATATCCACAGGTTGTCCAAATAGGTGAACCGGGATAATCGCTTTAGTTTTGGGTGTAATCGCCGCCGCTACTTGCTCCACATCCAAATTAAACGTAGTAGCATCAATATCAACGAAAACAGGCTTTGCACCAACGGCGCTAATTACTTCAGAGGTAGCAATAAAGGTGAAAGGCGTTGTAATCACTTCATCGCCTGCACCAATTTCCAAGACTCGTAACGCTAAGTAGAGCGCATCAGTACCAGAATTACAAGCCACACATTCAGTAACAGTATTATAAGCAGCAAACTGTTGCTCAAAGCCTTCTACTAGAGGGCCGCCAATATAGCGCCCAGAAGCCAGAACTTCTAAGACGGCTGCACTTACTTCTGCTTGGATGGTGGTGTATTGCTGCTTAATATCAAAGGCAGGGATGGGATTTACACTTTGGATCATGAGTTCTCATTTTATCGGAAGATACAAAGGATGCACTTCGAGAGTCAATTTTTGCTGATTGAATTATTAATCAAAAAGAAGCAACTAAAAGACTATCGCCCAAGATACGCATCTATTAGGGTTTTTACTTAAATTTTGGCGAGCTAGACTGCCGCACATTTTATTTACAGATAGTAGACATACTAGGAGTTTGTCATGTTAAGGTTGTAGCATTTTTGAAATTTGAATTGATGAAGGTGATATATATCAACCAAGATCCAACACATCGGATCAAAGTTCCAGGTGTGTGGGCTGCTTTGAAAAGAAAATACTAGGATATAAAGAACCCATGCAGGATCTGATCGAGTTGAATTTCGTGGATTTAGCTATTGCTGTGGGATTGATGGCGATCGCCATTGGTTTATCTGCCTGGGAAAAATTAGGATTAGAGTTGAACCTAGCCCTTGCGACTGGGAGAACCATCTTACAACTTCTTGTATTGGGATACATTTTAGATTTCATCTTGGCTTTAGATAATGCTTGGGCAGTTTTGGCGCTATTAGCAATAATGCTGACAATTACGGCGATTGTCGCACGAAATCGCATCAGCCAAAAAATTCCTCATCTGTTGCCTTTGGTGTGGGGTTCAATTTTAATTAGTACCGCCCTGACAGTGTTTTACATCAATTTCTTGATTATTCAACCAGACAGATGGTACGAACCACAGTATATAATCCCTCTAGCAGGGGTAGTCTTAGGTAACGCTACTAATGCAGCTGCGATCGCAGGTGAACGTCTTGTCAGCACCATTAATTCCAGCCATCTCGAAATAGAAACCCACTTGAGTTTAGGTGCAACGCCCCAGCAAGCAGTTAGCCAGTATCGCAAAGACGCTATCAGAGCCGGATTAATTCCGACTCTGAATCAAATGATACTTATAGGGATGGTGGCAATACCAGGCATTACCACCGGACAGTTACTAGCTGGCGTAAAACCTCTCGATGCAGTATCTTACGAAATTTTAATTATGTTCATGGTGGCTTTCGCTAACTTGTTGACAACAGTTTTAGTCACAAAAGGATTGTGTCGCCAATTTTTCAATTCCGCCGCGCAGTTAGTCAGGTGAAGCGGTTAAGGGACTTCCAAGAACCTCTTATACATGTCCGCTTAATTACTTATGATTCCCATATCTCGTGCAAAAATCGGAAAACCCTCTTTCCCCCTGCCCCCTGCCTCTTCGTTAACAAGCTTTTTAAGGGGGGTTGAGGGGATCTTCTGGGGTCAAATAATTAATGTATGGCTACGTGCCAGATTATGAGGCAGCTTTTTCTTCTCCCGTCACTGTTTCATCATGCTGAAATTTTGGGAAAAATGTCTTAACAATCCAGGAAGTCAAGACGTGAGAGAGTAATCCCATAGGGCCAGCAAACAAACACAGTGCAAGAGAGTGAATTGTCCAAACACCTGTTTTTTGCCCTTCCCAATAAATCCAGCGCCCGACGAATAAATCCATTACTAGAAAATGAATCCAACCTGTCGCAGCAGCCGTCTCATCTCCGAAAAATCGGGCAATATCAGCTAATTGAGGATTCGCTAAAGCTTGGGCATTTTCTGGCGTAATGCTGTTGATAAATAAATACAAATATGCCCCAGCTAACAGCACAAAGGGTAAATATGATGACATTATCTGCCGTGTAACTTTCCAGTTTGGCAATAAAATCATTAACGCCCAAAAGGGTAACACAAAAAGATTGGTGACGTTAAAAAGTTGAGAGATCGTCATATTGTTGTCAAGTGAAGAACTTTGAGTTATTGTCTTGAATTAACTAATTATTCATAACTAGTAACTATCAGGATATAGATCCCCTACTTCTCTAATCAGTTGGGGATCTGGGTATACTTACAAAGCTACAAGTTGTGATTCGATTTCTGAAGACTTTAAATCACGTCCGATGAAAACTAAGCGGGTTTGCCGCGCCTCTTCGGGTTTCCAGGGGCGATCGTAAAATTTATCAAATCGGGTTCCTACGCCTTGCATCACCAAACGCATAGATTTATTTGGCACTGCGACAAAACCTTTAATCCGGTAAATTTCTTGTTCTTGCGCTAATTTCTCTAACTGCTGTTGCAGCTTTTCTGGATCAAATGTACGATCTAAAATTAAATTAGTTGAGGTAATTTCTTCGTCGTGATTATGGTCTTCTTCGGTATCGTGATGACTGGGACGACTATCTAAATTATCTTCAACTGCGGCTTGAAATCCTAATAATATAGATGCGTCTAGTTGAGAACGATCGCTCTCGACAATCTTCACTACTCTGGGCAACTCTTGCTTAATCAATTCCTCAACTCTGGCTTTTGTCTCGGCATCTACCAAGTCAATTTTATTTAACACTACCAAGTCTGCACAAGCAAGTTGGTCTTCAAACAGTTCTTGCAAAGGTGTTTCGTGTTCTAGATTATCATCTGCTTGGCGCTGGGCTGCGATCGCATCTGGATCGCTAGCAAATGTCCCTGCTGCTACCGCCGCACAATCTACCACGGTAATTACAGCATCCACAGTGGCAGCGTTGCGAATTTCTTGCCAGCGAAAAGCTTTCACCAATGGTTTTGGCAAGGCTAAACCAGAGGTTTCAATCAAAATGCAGTCAATACTATCTCGCCGCTTGATTAACTCTTGCATCATTGGGTAAAATTCTTCCTGCACGGTGCAACATAAGCAGCCGTTGGTTAATTCAAAGATATTAGTGTCACCCTCACCATCTTCCGGGCAAATTTGACAAGATTTTAACAATTCGCCATCAATACCGAGTTCGCCAAATTCATTGACTATAACGGCAATACGCCGTCCTTCGTTGTTTTGTAGCAGGTGGCGAATTAGGCTGGTTTTTCCACTACCTAAGAAGCCTGTAATCACTGTGACAGGAATTTTCGTAGCCATATTTTTGCCTGATTTACCCAGTATGGTAAGTTTTAAGGGTTACAAACTTCAATACTGAGATTAAGCTTGGTTTGAAGATTGACTTAGTTATTTTAAGCTGAAAGTCTATGGTTAGCCGGAAAATATTGCCGTTTTTGTTGAGTTTAGGTTTGGTTTTGATTCCTCAAATTAGTGTGGCACAAACGGTAGAGGAGTTGGAACAAAAAGCGGCATCTGCCGAAGAAGTAAAAAATTATGAAGAAGCTGCTAATATTTGGCGGAGTTTCATTAAGCGCGATCCCAAAAACAGTTATGCTTACGTCAAGCTGGCAGATGTCTTATCTAACCAAGGCAAGATTGCAGAGACGATCGCTACTTATCGCCAAGCATTGCAATTAACCCCCAATGGCGCAATTTACATCAAATTAGGGAATTTCCTAGCACAAAAGGGACAAAGCCAAGAAGCGATCGCCTCTTACCGTCAAGCTGTCAAACTCGATCCGAAAACTGATAGTAACTACATTGCTTTAGGCAATAAGTTGCAGGAAGTTGGCAGCATGGAGGAAGCATTAATGGCTTACCGTCAAGCAGTTAAACTCAGTCCTGATTCCAATAATTACTATTATTTAGCCGAGATCCTCCTCAAAGTAGGTAAAGGACAAGAAGCGATCGCAGCTTACCGCGAAGCCATTAAACTTGATGCTGATGGTTATCTTTCATCTGACAACGCTTATGATAAGCTCGGTGAAATCCTGGAATATTCAGAAGCAGTCACTATCTATCGTCAATTAAATGACACCAACAGCAAGGTTTTTTATAAAAAGTTAGCTGAACTCTCATTAAAGCGCGGTTTTGTGAACGAAGCGATCGCAGCCTACCGCCAACTAATTAAAATTGAGCCTGACGCTTCAACATATATCGATCTGGCCGATGTCTTAATGACACAAAAAAAACCAGAAGAAGCGATCGTAGCCTACCGCCAAGCCGTTGCCAAAGAATCTACGGATTATTATTACAGTAAATTAAATGAAGCATTGGCTAAACAGGAAAATCTAGATGAAGGTTTAACAATTTGCCAGAAGGTAATCAAAACTGGTGAAGGCAGTTATAGCACCTGCTCCAACATAAATTTACTACTTTATAAGCAAAAAGGGTTTGCAGGCGTAATGGAATTTTATCGGCCATTGGCAAATCTAATACCACGTCGCCAAATGGCAGAACTTTACATCAAACTTGGCAGAGAGATTTCCTATGGTGAATCTGGCGATGGCTCAAAACAAGAGGCAGCAGCAGTTTTTCGGGAAGTGCTGCAAATAGATCCAGGAAATACTGATGCTCAAGATGCTCTCAAGAATTTAATCGCTTCTTAAAAGATTTTCAAAGAATTTTCGGCGAACCCATAACGCATCCTACGAAACAACTAGCAGAGTTTAAACCTATGCTTGTTGATGAAAGGATCGTTATGAATAAAAGTTGGGTTTTGGCAGTTCATCATTTAATGCCCACTTTCCTATATCTTGGATTTTATAATCTACTGGATCGTGCAAAGTGAACGTGCGGAGATTACGCCAATAACGATCAAAGCCATATTTTGCACTAGTAGCGCGTGCGCCCATAACTTCAAAGATGCGGTTGGTAATGTCTAAACCGACTTTAGTGGCGAAAACTTTGGCAGTAGCAACCAAAAGCGCACATTCTCCCCGTTGTTCGGCGGTAAGTGACCATTCTTGCTCCCAAGCTGCTTGGAGTAATTCTCCCGCCTGTTCAGTTAGATACACGGCGGCTTGGAGATCGACCCATATTTTGCCATAGTGCTGAAGAATGTATGGATCTTGGGTTGCACTCTCTACACCTGATGTCAGCCAAGGTTTGGTATTAGTGGAAGTATATGTTTTAGCAGCTTCAAATGCTCCCTGTGCAATTCCCAGGTAAATATTAGCAAGATTTAATTGAGTTAAACAGGCGCGAATAGTGCTAAAGGGTTTACCAGATTTGTCTCTACTACCAAGAATTTCTTCAGGATATACCAATACATTTTCAAAAGTCACACTACCACTGTCTGTTTGGCGTTGCCCCATATTATCCCAATCATCATGAACTGTAACACCTTGCCGTTGGGTGGGAATTGCCAGAATATTCAATTCAGCAGTTTCTTGATGAATCGCAGCGATCGGTAATATATCCGAGTCTTGAGAGCCAGAGCAAAAGCTTTTAATGCCGTTCAGACGGAAATAATCATTTTCCGGTATGAGAGTAGTTCTTTTATCTAAAGGGTTGAGAGCATTGCACCAAAACCAGTTATTGTCAATAGTTTCTGAGTAATATCGTTGTTTTTGCTCTGCCGAACCAAAGATATGAGGAATAACTACACCTAGATGGTGGTAAGAAAAGACGTGAGCAATAGAACTATCAACCTTGGCAAACTCGCGGGTAATTTGCAGAACGGTAATCCAGCTTTGCCCTAAGCCACCGTACTCTGTGGGTATAATTAGTTTTAATAAGTTGCTTTGACGCAAGCGATCGCGTTCATGCTTTGGCGTTCCCCCTTGGGCATCCCTCTCTACAGCAGTTTGAGCAAATTCTTTTGCTAAAGACTTAGCTAGATCGAGATAATGTTGAGACTCTTTCGTTTCGATTAATTGCATACTTTACCACTTCTCCTCTAACCTTATTGTGAGAAGTAACTATAAATTTGGCTGGAAAAATTTTAATCTACAGTGTTTTGATTCAGCAATGTTCAAAATTTTGGCGTTGTTGAATTGTTCTAGAATTTACACACAAGCTACTGAAAAATTAAACATCGCATATATCAACTTACAGCAGAATTCAAGTATTTGAACCACATCTGTCGTAAGGGCACAGCATTGCTGTGCCCCTACCGCGTGGTCTATTTACCTGAAAATAGCTTTCAAACAGGATTTGTCAAGATGGTTAGCGAGAAAATTGTAAGTGAGGGTGGCGAGAAGATAAACTTTTAAGCACTTGAACAACAGTAAGATTGTTCATTTTCTTGGCACGCTAGTAACAAAATAATCAATTTAAAATCGCTAGAACCATTGATATTTAGCGCTCTTTAGGGAATGAAACAGGACAGCTATAGCGGTTCTCAGTTGAGTAGGTACTGAACCCCACCCCCAACCCCCTCCCCGCAAGCGAGGAGGGGACTATGATGTACCTTGTATGATTAGTAAACGCTATAACAAAGATTAGCGATCGCGTTTAGCAGAACGGCGCGATCCCTCGCCATTGGTTGCGGGTGGTGCTGCTTTACGTTTAGCCGATGTCCGTGGTAACGGTTTAGGAGTCCGAGCCGGACGCTGATCGCGTTCTGGTTTGGGTCTGTGTTGCCGTTGCCGTCCATTGGGAATTGCTTCGGGCTGAACATCAGGGTTGGGGCCAAAGCCAGCCACTACTTCCCTTGGCAAACGCTGCTGAATCAGTTTTTCGATATCTGTTAATAAAGGATATTCATCAACGGACACCAGCGATACCGCTTCACCTGACGCACCAGCCCGACCAGTGCGCCCAATGCGATGAACATAATCTTCTGGTACATTGGGCAAATCGAAGTTGACTACATGGGGCAGTTCGCTGATGTCAAGACCCCTAGCAGCAATGTCTGTGGCCACCAATACCTGTAAACTGCCATTTTTGAATTTTGCTAGAGCATTAGTACGCACCGGCTGGCTCTTATTCCCGTGGATTGCCAGTGCTTGTATGCGGTCTTCGCCCAACTGCTTAACCAAACGGTCTGCGCCATACTTAGTACGAGTAAACACTAGCACTTGATACCAATTATCTCGCCGAATTAAGTGAGCAAGTAATTGGCGTTTCTTATCGCGGTCTACTTGGTAAACTTTCTGGGCGATCGTCTCGGCAGTAACGTTGCGGCGTGCTACCTCAATCATTTTCGGGTTATTGAGCAGTCCGGCGGCGAGTGCCTTAATTTTGTCTGAGAAGGTAGCGAAGAATAACAAATTTTGTCGCTGTTTGGGCAAAAGTGCAAGGATGCGGCGGATATCATGAATAAAGCCCATATCCAGCATCCGATCTGCTTCATCTAGCACCAAAACTTCAATATGCGAGAGGTTAAGCGTGCCTTGCTGTACGTGGTCTAGCAGTCGCCCTGGAGTAGCCACCAAGATATCGACTCGATTCTTCAAACGCTGTTTTTGCAGATTAATACCGACTCCGCCAAACATTACCATTGAGTTTAGCTGTAAGTATTTGCCGTACTCGCGCACACTTTCTTCCACTTGGGCAGCGAGTTCACGAGTTGGGGTAAGAATCAGCGCCCGGATCGGTCGGTATCCATTAGATGTACTTTTGCTCTTTTCAGACGACAACCGATGCAGAAGCGGCAGGGTAAAACTAGCAGTCTTTCCAGTGCCGGTTTGGGCCCCAGCTAGCAAATCGCTACCCGACAAGACGGCAGGAATCGACTGGATCTGAATTGGCGTAGGTTCGGTGTACCCTCGCTCTGTAACCGCACGGATAATTTCATTGGACAAGCCGAGAGTAGAAAAATCCATAAAACTCCAAAAATAACATCGGCCTGTCACCAATGGCGGTGTCAGTCTTAGGCGGACGGATAAAAAAGCATTGAAAAGCTGGATGGGCAATAGCGCAAAGACTGAAGAGCGAGTGCCGCAGTTCCACATTCTAACAGATTGTAGTCTATTGTGTGGTTAAAGTTGCTCTGATTCAGTGTTGTGTTAAATTAGCATTACTTGGAATCTTTAAAGTGTTGAACAACTAGGAGAAATTCGTTATCGCAATCCAAAAGCAACTGATTAATTCACAAA
This sequence comes from Nostoc sp., assembly GCF_036919895.1. Classification (GTDB taxonomy): domain Bacteria; phylum Cyanobacteriota; class Cyanobacteriia; order Cyanobacteriales; family Nostocaceae; genus Nostoc. Next base: position 19,396 of record NZ_JBALBW010000123.1, on the reverse strand, counting down.
TCAAGTCACCTCATGTCTTCTTGATTGACCATGAGAATAACAATCGTGGTCTGATCGACACCAATGAGGCACTACAGTTAGCCGAGAGCTTAGAGCTTGACTTGGTTGTAGTCTCCCAAGGCAAAGATGCTCCCATCGCCAAAATTCTCAATTATGGCAAGCTTCAGTATCAAAAGAAAAAACGTCAGAGCCAGAGTGCTAGACCGACGGTAAAAGAAGTTAGATTTGGTCTAAATGTGGGTATCGCTGATTACAATTTACGGATTGAAAAAGCAGTCGGTTGGTTGAGTAAAGGCGATTCAGTGAAGTTTGCCATTCGTTTACGAGGCCGAGAACATCAATATCGTGACCAAGCAGGAGAACTGCTAGACAGAATTGCAAAAGACCTCAGTCAAGTAGGTAAAATCCAGTCACTGGATAAACGCTCACTAATTGTTCAAGTCATTCCTGCCTAGTTAATCTTGCGATCGCTGGAGGATGCATTTGTGCCAGCTTTTAAAACTCCCACGGCTGTGAAAACATTGCTATTGCTTGTTTTCAGATCAAGCCGTGGGATTTTAGCTCAATGCTAAGAAAGGAAAAAAGCTGGAGGATAGGCCACAGCACTCCATAAGCTAAGAATGGGACATAGCCAATCAATCGGCGCATTTAGCGATCAGGTGTGTCAACGCATCAATCAGGCGATCGCTTTCCATTGGTATAATGTCCCTTCCATGCATCACATCTTGAGTAACATGAAAATTAACTAATGTACCTAAAAAAATCCTCGCTGTTGCCTCTGGGTCAGTAATATTCAGTTCAGGGTGAGCAGCAAAATATTGATTGAGCGTTTCCAACATTGGTTTAATCATCGCCCGGACACAAATCTGAGTTAATTCAGGAAAACGACCAGATTCCCCAATTAGCACTCGCATAAATGCACAGTGTTCCTGATCGTTATTCATTTGTTCCAATAATTTGGTTCCTAATTGGCGCAGGACGATTTTTGGTTCTCCTTCCATAGGTTCCGCGCCAAAGAGAGAGTTAAACTTCTGATTTGCCAAGGACTCTATCAGGACTTTAAAAAGTCCCTCTTTATCTTGAAAGTGGCTGTAGACTGTCGCTTTAGAAACACTTGCCGCTACTGCTACCCGATCCATACTTGTACCGGCATAGCCATTTTGCAGGAATTCCCGCATTGCCCCTTGCAGAATTTGCTCTACTTTATCAACGGAATGATCTCGATCTACTTCGTCAGTTTTAATGCGTACCATTTATTAATCATCCTCTCTTATAAACAATTTTAATAGATGCGGCAATTTACCCTACGCCATTAATCTCAGTTGTGATAAGCATTCTGATGCATAACTGAAGGCGAAGTTATTACAGCGTATTGCAGGTAAATGAAGTACATGGGTAGGGGCGTGCCCCTACAATGATCTGTACCTCACGCCTGTTGCAATCTGCGGTAAATTGAGAATTTCAGCTTTCTGCTCTTGACTAAACTACTCAGTTTAGTTTAGCATTGATTGAACTGAACAGTTTAGTACAAGTTGCTAGTGATAAAAGGTGGATAGTATGGTGCAGAACTGGAAATTAGAAGATTTAAAGTCTTCCGCAAATCTTTTGCGATCGCCGATTACACTAGCGATAATTACATCTTTGCTCGTAGGTGGAGCTAGTGTTTATACGGTGCTAAAGTTCCAGGCTACAGCGAATGAAAAGCCAGTAGCACCCGTAGCTGTTCAACCAGCGATCAAAACAGTCACAGCATTAGGACGTTTAGAACCAAATGGAGAAGTCATAAAACTGTCTGCAACTTCTTCCACCGAGGGAAGTCTGCTTCAGAAACTATTGGTGAGAGAAGGCGATCGCGTCAAGGGTGGACAGGTAATTGCAATTATGGACAGTCGCGATCGCTTGCAAGCAAGTTTAGTTGAGGCGCAGAAACAAGTCCAAGTTGCCAAATCTAACGTTGACAAGGTAAAAGCCGGAGCAAAACAGGGAGAAATTGGGGCAAAGCAAGCTGCTGTCAGCCGTCTGCAAGTCGAACTAGAGGGAAATATCAAAACTCAGCAAGCTACAATCGATCGCCTAGAAGCAGACTTGCAAGGACAAAGACAAAGCTTACAAGCAACAGTAGATCGCGTCGCAGCCGAAAAACGGAACGCTCAAGTAGATGTGCAACGCTACGAAGCTTTATACAAAGCAGGGGCAATTTCTAGTCAAGAAGCCGATCAAAAACGCTTGAGTGCAGAAACTTCAACTCAGCAGGTAATTGAAAACCAAGCCAACAAAACAAGAACTGTTGCTACTTTAGAACAGCAGATTAAAGAAGCCAAAGCTAACCGCAACCAAACTCTCGCCAGCTTGCAACAGCAAATTAACGAAGCCAAAGCCACCTTAAACCAAACGGCTGAAGTTCGTCCGACAGATATTGCTAACGCCCAAGCAGAGGTAGACAGCGCTCAAGCGACGGTGGCAAAAATGCAAGCGCAACTAGATCAGGCTTATGTCCGCGCACCCGAAGCAGGGCAAATCATGAAGATTAATACACGAGCCGGAGAAACCGTTTCTAATGACGGGATTGTAGAACTAGGTCGAACGGATCAGATGTATGCAGTGGCAGAAGTTTACCAAAGTGATATTAACAAAGTGCGATCGGGGCAACAGGTAAAGGTACTTAGCGATTCCCTTCCCGGAGAATTACAGGGAACCGTCGATTGGATGGGGATGCAGGTACAGCGACAGAATCTGGTTAACAGCGATCCCTCTAGCAATATTGATGCCAGAGTAGTGGAAGTTCATATCCGACTAGATAAAGCATCTAGCGCCAAAGCTGCCAAGTTTACCAATTTGCAAGTAAAGGCGGTAATAGAACTATGATTGGATTTATTCAACAACTGCGCCACCGAACCCCTCTAGGATGGTTGCAACTGAGTCATGAAAAAAGCCGTCTCTTGGTGGCATTGGGAGGCATTGCTTTCGCTGATGTTCTCATGTTTATGCAGCTAGGATTTCAGACTGCCTTGTTTGAAAGTAATACTAAACTGCACAACAGTATACAAGCTGACATTTTCTTGGTTAGTCCTCAAGCCCGTAACGTCTTAAATGCGTCCACCTTTGCGCGGCGGCGACTGTATCAGGCAATGGATATACAGGGGGTAAAATCAGCAGAACCAATGTATATCAGCATTGTCGATTGGAAGAATCCGAAAACCCGCCAAAAGACATCTGTGCTAGTTATTGGGATTAATCCTGAAAAGCCAGCTTTTAACTTACCAGATGTGAATAGCCAGATAGATCGGGTGAAGCTACCAGATACTCTTTTGTTCGATCGCGCCTCTAGAGGAGATTATAAAGAAGCGATCGCTCAAGTTGAACAAGGCTTGCCTGTAACCACTGAAATTGACCGCCGCACGATTACCATTAGCGGATTATTTTCAATCGGGGCTTCCTTTGCGGCTGATGGAAACCTCATTACCAGCGACCAAAATTTCTTGCGGCTATTTCCTAAGCGAGAAGCAAGTAGCGTCAGTTTAGGTTTGGTTCAACTACAACCAGGCTATGATGTCAAACAGGTGAAAGCAGCTTTAGAATCTCATTTAGATAATGATGTTAAAGTTTTAACCAAAGCCGAATTTATCGAATTTGAAACAGATTATTGGAAAAAAAATACCGCCATCGGGTTTATCTTCAGTCTGGGTGTAGCAATGGGGTTTATGGTAGGCGTGATTATCGTCTATCAAGTTCTTTCTACAGATGTGAATTCTCATATCAAAGAATACGCCACCTTCAAAGCAATGGGATATAACAATCTCTACTTATTGGGTGTGGTGTTTGAAGAGGCGATAATTTTGGCAATCTTGGGCTTTATTCCCGGAGCGATCGCACCTTTAGGACTTTACCATTTAACTCGGAATGCGACTAATTTACCACTTTACATGACCGTAGCACGAGCCACCACAGTGCTAATGTTAACTATGGCCATGTGTATTATTTCTGGTGCGATCGCTACTCGGAAATTACAGTCTGCTGACCCCGCAGATATGTTTTAAAAGATGGGAATGGGAAATAGGGAATTGGGCATGATGATGATTAATAATTCCCAATCTAAAATCTAAAATTTAAAATTGCTATGCCTCCTGTTATCTCTGTTAAAAATCTCGACCATTATTTTGGTTCTGGTCAACTCCGCAAGCAAGTTCTCTTTGATATCAACCTGGATATTAACGCTGGCGAAATTATTATTATGACTGGGCCTTCTGGTTCTGGAAAAACTACACTTCTCACCTTATCAGGTGGGTTGCGTTCTGCTCAATCGGGCAGTTTGCAGATATTGGGACAAGAACTTTGTGGTGCAAGTACAGCACAGCTTACCCAAGTGCGACGCAATAACGGCTATATTTTCCAAGCGCACAACTTGCACGGTAGCCTGACAGTACTCCAGAACGTCAGAATGGGCTTGGAAGTGCATAATAATATTTCGCCAGCAGAGATGAAAAGTCGTTCAGCCGAAATGTTAGAGGAGGTAGGATTAGGGCATCGCCTGAATTATTATCCTGATGATTTGTCTGGGGGACAAAAACAAAGAGTTGCGATCGCTCGTGCGTTGGTCGGTCGTCCTAAAATTGTCTTAGCGGATGAACCCACCGCCGCCCTTGATAGTAAATCTGGACGAGATGTGGTCAACCTCATGCAAAAACTAGCTAAAGAACAGGATTGCACCATTCTTTTGGTGACTCATGACAATCGCATTCTAGATATTGCCGATCGCATAGTGTATATGGAAGATGGCAAGTTAGTAAACGATCGTGCTGTTGTTACAGCCAGTTAGCTGATTCTCCCCAAACGGTTGCAAAAAAGATTTTGAGCGGAAAATCGTCCCTGTAATTTCACTAATGCCAATCTACCCAGACATCTGCTAGAGATTTGAAAGGTTTACTGTTATATAAGAAATGCTTGCTAGAGTCTGGAGTGCATCAATTGTGGGCATCGATGCCGTCAAAGTAGGCGTAGAAGTCGATGTGTCGGGGGGATTGCCGGGAATTGTTGTCTTGGGACTGCCAGATTCAGCGATTCAAGAATCAAGAGAAAGAGTTAAAGCAACGCTGAAAAATGCAGGTTTCGCTTTTCCCATGCGGAAAATTGTGATCAATTTAACTCCGGCAGATTTACGCAAAGAAGGCCCCTGTTTCGATTTGCCCATTAGCGTCGGAATTTTGGCGGCTTCTGAGCAAGTTAGCGCTGATTTGTTGGGGGATTATCTATTCTTAGGTGAAGTGTCTCTAGATGGCAGCTTGCGTCCGGTGGCTGGTGTTTTACCGATCGCAGCCGCAGCCCAAAAAATGGGAATTGCAGGTTTAGTTATCCCTGCTGATAATGCCCAAGAAGCCGCAGTGGTTCAAGGCTTGGCTGTTTATGGCTGCAAACATCTGTCTGATGTGGTGGATCTTTTAAATAATCCAGGACGTTACAAACCTGTGCAGATGGATACTACAGTGGACACAACAACAGTATCTTACCCTAGTCCAGATTTGCATGATGTGAAAGGACAAGCTCATGCGCGTCGGGCTTTAGAAATTGCTGCTGCTGGTGGACACAATTTAATCTTTGTCGGGCCACCTGGTAGTGGAAAAACCATGTTAGCAAGGCGCTTACCAGGAATTTTACCGCCTCTGAGTTTTGCTGAATCTTTAGAAGTGACTCGCATCCATTCGGTGGCTGGGTTATTAAAAAATCGCGGTTCGTTGGTACGCGATCGCCCTTTTCGCAGTCCCCACCACTCGGCATCCGGGCCTTCTCTCGTTGGTGGTGGTAGCTTTCCTCGTCCTGGCGAAATTTCATTGTCTCACAATGGCATATTATTTTTAGATGAATTAACAGAATTTAAACGTGATGTTTTAGAATTTCTGCGTCAACCTTTAGAAGATGGCTACGTCACAATTTCTCGTACCAAACTATCGGTAACGTTTCCCGCGCAGTTTACTTTGGTAGCGAGTACTAATCCCTGCCCTTGCGGTTACTATGGCGATACCATCCAACAATGTACTTGTTCTCCCCGCCAACGCGAGCAATATTGGGCAAAACTTTCTGGGCCGTTGATGGATCGAATTGATTTACAAGTTGCGGTAAATCGCTTGAAACCAGAAGAAATTACCCAACAACCGACTGGAGAAACATCAATATCAGTCCTACAACGAGTTAAACAAGCAAGCGATCGCGCCATTACCCGTTTCCAAGGTGAACCAAATCTGCGTTGCAATGCCCAGATGCAAAGTCGTCATCTCCAGAAATGGTGCAAGCTAGATGATGCTAGTCGCAATTTATTAGAAGTAGCCATTAGAAAATTAGGTTTATCAGCCAGAGCTAGCGATCGCGTTCTCAAAGTAGCACGAACTATTGCAGATTTAGCGGGAGATGATGAGCTAAAAACTAGTCATCTGGCGGAAGCAATTCAATATCGCACGATAGATAGAATGCAGTAAAAATCTTCTGATGATGGCTTAAGTCTGTTAAGGGTTTACGCAGATAGTTCGATAGTTCGTGCTACCAGCAGCTAGAACAGCCACTTAAGACGCAGGAGAAATTAACTGACCAATACGCTTGAGAATTTGTAAAACGGTGTACAGTTCTCTCGCGGATGCAAAGGGAGTGAAGACTCTTGACAAATCGTACTGCGGTGTATTTGTTTGCGTCACTTTGACAAATAAAATATCGTCTCCATTCGTCACCATCCCAAATACAGGTTTACTGGGGTTGGGGTTAGCCATCATATAAGCTAAGGCTTGCGGTACAGCCGCCCAAACTGACAGCGTGGTTTTTTTCGACTCTAACACCATCAACCACAACTGATCTTGTAACACTAAAACGTCAATTCGTCCGCGCAGTATTTCCTCGCCATCATCCAGCACTAATTCCACAGATGATTCAGCCTTAATTCTGAAAGGAGGATCGTAAAATCCAGAGAGTGCAAGTATTGGTGACACCAATAACAATATGACTGTCCCTTCTAGTAAATCACCTGCGGTACGGTGGTAAAGATACCTACGCCGCACGACATCCACAGAGGCTTTTTCAGCTTCTGTAATTTCAGACAATTCCTGATACCACTCTGGGAAAAATTGCTCGTCTTCAACACGGACAAAACCGAATCGATTTTCTGCATCCTGAAGAGTGGTAATCGCTTCTGTAATTGCTGCCGTTTGTGTCATTGCTTTTAGGTAACTGTAGCACATTTCTATTATCCCCAATTGGCACGTAGGCGTAGCCCGTCGTAGACATCGCTAACTCATACAGTATTCTGATTAAATTCCTCCTCAAGAACGCTTTACAAACTCCCTTGGGAGGATGTCGCCACTCAGAGAATAAGTATCAAATATATCAGGAAGTAAGCGATATCCTCTTAGAAGGAGACTGGTTGGATGAATTTGCAGGCGATTTGGAAGTTATTCCAAGAGACATTCAAAGAATGGAGTGAGGATAAAGCGTCACGGTTAGCGGCGGCGTTAGCTTATTACACGATTTTTTCGATCGCACCGTTGTTAATTATTGTAATTGCGATCGCGGGCGCAGTATTTGGAGAAGAGGCCGCAAGGGGTCAAATCGTCGGACAAATTCAAGGTTTAGTCGGGGTAGATGGCGCAAAGTTTCTCGAAACAGCTATCAAAAATGCTAACCAACCAAAGACAGGAGCGATCGCATCTATCATTAGTATCGTAGTTCTGCTAGTGGGTGCTACTGGTTTATTTACCGAGTTGCAAGATGCTATGAACACGATTTGGGAAGTTAAACCCAAACCCGGACGCGGCGTAACTAATATCATTCGTCTACGTGTTTTGTCCTTTGCAATGGTCATAGGTATTGGCTTTTTACTATTAGTTTCTCTGGTAATTAGTACAGCTTTGACAACATTAGTAACATACTTTAGTAACTTGTTACCAGGTGTCGATTTTATCTGGCAATTTGTCAATTTTCTTCTCTCTTTTGCTATAACTACAGTCCTATTCGGACTAATTTTTAAAGTTTTACCAGATGTTGAAATTGCTTGGAGTGATGTTTTAGTTGGAGCTTCTCTCACCTCAGTTTTGTTCTCGATTGGGAGGTTTTTATTAGGACAATATTTAGGTAATGGAAGTTTTGGATCGGCTTATGGGGCTGCTGGTTCGCTGGTGGTAATTTTGGCTTGGGTTAACTATGCAGCACAGATTCTTTTTTTCGGGGCTGAATTTACCCAAGTTTATGCCAGAAGGTATGGAAGCGGCATAACCCCAACTAAACATGCCATCCCTTTATCTGATAACAGCGAATATAATGGCAAGGCTCCAACGAGGCAATCGTCTACTAATAAAAAATCATCTTCTAACTTGATTAATCGCTTATTCAAGTCTTTTAAGAAGCCCAAGCGCTTAAAACAGAAAAGAAGAAATCCGCGATTTTAATCCTTCGATAGTGAGATTTTATATTTGTAAATCTGATAAATATTAAAGTATTTAACCTCTAATAAAATCAGTTTTATGAAATAAGAATGTAGATAAATAACCTGATACTGGATTTTTTCCAGAAGTCTATTGAAAAAGGAAGAAAATCAGTGCTAACGGAAAAATGGTTTTTTATCGATTGGCAGGCAATCTTTGTTCCTAGTATCAGCGTCTTTGAGTTGATTATTCGAGGCTCATTGGTCTATTTAGCGCTGTTCACGGTGTTACGTTTCCTTCCTAGCCGACAACTAGGAACATTAGGAATTACTGATTTACTCGTAGTTGTATTATTTGCTGAAGCTGCCCAAAATGCTATGGCAAGTAATTATACATCGATTACCGAAGGCGGTATCTTAGTAGGAACTGTGATTTTTTGGAGTTATTTGTTGAACTGGTTAGGCTACAAAATACCCCAATTGCAACGTTTTTTGAATCAGTCACCGCTACTACTGGTAAAAAATGGTCGGATGATTCAGCGTCATTTGCAACGAGAGTTAATTACAGACGATGAGTTAATGAGCAAGTTACGTCAGCAAGGTGTGGAATTTTTAGCCGATGTGAAGTTTGCATATATGGAAGCTGACGGTAGAATTAGCATCATCACCTTTGACTCAAAAACTAATTCCGTCTCTGAGCCAAAAACAGCATTAAAAATCGATCTACATTAATTAGACTGTAAAATATGACGGTTGTATTCTGTGCCGAATTGTGATTGAGCGTTATACTTTGCCCGAAATGGCTAATCTATGGAGTGAAGCCTATAAACTAAAAACTTGGCTGCAAGTCGAAATTGCTGTCTGTGAGGCTCAAGCTGAACTAGGTTACATTCCATCTCAGGCGGTTGAAGAAATTAAGGCTAAGGCAGATTTTGACCCCAAACGGGTGCTAGAAATTGAGGCTGTAGTCCGCCACGATGTCATTGCTTTCTTGACAAATGTCAATGAATATGTTGGTGATGCCGGACGCTACATTCACCTGGGTTTAACTAGTTCGGATGTTTTGGATACAGCTTTAGCACTGCAATTGGTTGCCAGCCTGGATCTATTATTGCAAGGTCTGGAAGATTTAATTGAGGTAATTCGCGAAAAAGCACGCGAACATCGTCATACTGTGATGGCTGGCCGATCGCATGGTATTCACGCTGAACCGATTACTTTTGGTTTTAAACTAGCTGGCTGGTTAGCAGAAGTATTGCGACACCAAGAACGCTTGAGAATACTCCGTCAAACCATTGCCGTGGGTAAGATTTCTGGTGCAGTGGGAACTTATGCCAATGTTGAACCCCGTATAGAAGCGATCGCTTGCGAAAAACTCGGACTCCAACCCGATACGGCTTCAACACAAGTTATTTCCCGCGATCGCCACGCCGATTACGTGCAACAATTAGCTTTGGTTGCGGCATCCATCGAACGTTTTGCTGTAGAAATTCGCAATCTGCAAAAAACAGACGTTCTGGAAGTTGAAGAATTTTTCGCCAAAGGTCAAAAAGGCTCCTCAGCCATGCCACACAAGCGTAACCCCATCCGTTCGGAACGGCTAACGGGAATGGCACGACTGGTAAGAAGTCATGCCGGTGCAGCCTTAGAAAACGTTGCTCTTTGGCATGAGAGGGATATTTCCCACAGTTCTGTAGAACGGGTAATTTTACCAGATGCTTGTACTTTGACGCATTTTATGTTGTCAGAAATAACCGACTTGGTGAAAAACCTGTTGGTTTATCCTGAAAACATGGCACGAAATCTCAACTGCTACGGCGGCGTTGTGTTCAGTCAAAAAGTGCTACTTGCCTTAATAGACAAGGGAAGCAACCGCGAAGAAGCTTATGCGATCGTTCAAGAAAGCGCTCACGTCGCTTGGAACAAACCAGGAGGTAATTTTCAGGACTTAATTAGCAAAGATCCTCGCGTTACCGAAAAGTTGTCCCCAACAGAACTAGAAGTCTGTTTCGATCCCCAGCAGCATCTCCAGCATTTAGAAGAAGTTTACCAACGATTGGGAATTTAGGATTAATTGGCCTGTGCTGTAGGGGCAATTCATTAATTGCCCCTACAGAGGATAGTAAAGAATATAAAAATACCAAAAATCTCTAGTATTACTTCCTGAAGACTGTCTGCTTGATGCTGGAATTATCGCCAGCACTGGGTAATATAAATAAACAGATTATTTACTTATTTATTAGTGCCACCAGTGCTTTAATGATTGAAATCCTAGCCACACTTTCTGCCTCTGCCGCAGCAGGAATGAGAATAGGCATACCTTTGCTAATTATTGGACTATTGCAAGGTAGTAACTTATGGTCACAAGTCCCAATTTTATCTCACATTTCCCCACCAATATTGTTAGGCTGCCTCACCTTTTGGTCTTTATTTGAATTATTAGCCTCAAAAAAACTATGGGGGCAAAGATTGCTACAACTGGTTCAGTTATTCATGTCTCCCATCGTCGGGGCAATCATGGGGTTAGCAGTAGCTAACGCTACAGCAACACCAAACTGGTTGATTGCCTGTATTGGTGGTTCGTTAGCTTTAGTACTCCAGCTAGTTCAAGTTGGTTGGTTTTATCGGTTACGTGGCTTACCCTTGTGGGCAGTTTTTCTTCAAGATACGTTGTGTATTGCTCTAGTACTTTTTGCTTTTGATGCTCCGTGGCAAGGAGGATTAATTGCTTTAATACTGCTCTGGTTTGCAGTTCGTAGCGCTAAACAGTGGTATGACTGGTATCACTAAGCCCCAAGGACACTAAGAATTGCAAGTTATTTAATCATGGTAAAATGTTGTTCATATAGTATAGCAATCTGATTTGATTCTTGATAAAATCTAAGTGATTTAGGGTGTGTTATGGCGTAGCCTAACGCACCCTAAGTATTTTTCAAAAATCAAATAGTAGTCCTATATTTACTGCAAAAGTCCAATCATGTGCAAGAAGCCGTGACCGGTAATTAGCTCGATGATTAAAGCGATAAAGCCCAACATAGCAATCCGGCCATTCCAGACTTCAGCGCTAGTGGTTAGACCCCATTCCCAACGTTCTTGGGGGTACATTTTAACCATTTTTTTCATTTGGGCAGCTTGCGAAAGCTTGAAGCCGGGGTTTTTCAGCGCATCAATCACTAAGTCTGCAAGTGCATTAATAAATACAGGATGGGTATTAGGAGCAGGAACGCGGCGGAAGTTGTGAATTCCTGATTCTTCTGCTACTTCGCGATACTCAATATCAATTTCTTGCAGTGTCTCAATATGCTCTGAGACAAAACTGATTGGCACGACAACCAAATCTTTAATACCTTGTGCGCCTAGTTCTTTGAGCGCATCTTCAGTATAGGGTTGAAGCCATTCTACTGGGCCAACACGACTTTGGTAAGCTAGGGTGTGGGCATTGGGACGATTGAGGGTCTGCATAATCAGAGCAGTACATTCTTCAATTTCTTGCTGATAAGGGTCGCCAGCTTCTTCAACGTAGCTTTTAGGAACACCGTGAGCGCTGAAGAATATATGAACCTCATCCGGGTTAGGATACTGCTCAAGTTCCTGGGCTATGAGTTCCGCCATTGCTTGGAGGTAGCCTGGTTGTTTGTACCAAGAAGGAATAACTGTGTATTCAATGGGCTGAAGTTTTGGGTCTTCTTGCCAAAGTTTATCTAAAAGCCGGAAGCTGGAACCACTAGTACTGATAGAAAACTGGGGATATAATGGTAATATCACCAGGTGTTCTATATTATCTTGGGTAATCTGTGCGATCGCTTCTTCTGTATAGGGGTGCCAATAACGCATTCCCACATAAATATCGGCTTCTTGCCCTAAATAAGCCAACTGTTCTTTTAAAGCTTCCCCTTGCGCTTCTGTGATCCGTCGTAGTGGGGAACCGCCACCGATTTGCTTATAATTCTCTTGAGATGTTCTGGTTCGCCGCGAGGCAATAAACCAGGCTAGGGGCTTTTGCAACCAGCGAAACGGTAGGCGAATAATTTCCGGATCGGAAAATAGGTTATACAAAAACGGCCCGACATCTTCTAGCTTATCGGGGCCACCGAGATTGAGTAATAAGACGCCTACACGACCCATAGCTGTTACTTTCCCCCAATCTTTTCAGATTTTTTACTAATGTTAACAATATATCTTTATTAAATAATAAAGCTTAATAGCAAGGAAATATGCAATGGCAACAATTTTAAGGGATTGGAGTTACCGCTATCAGTGGTTGTATGATGGTATCTCTCGTTTAACAGCCTTAAGTGTAGGTGGTGAAGCGCGTTTTCGGCAACTTGCTTTGCAAGGCTTAACAATTCACTCAGATACTCATGTTTTAGATTTATGTTGCGGTAGTGGTCAAACAACGCATTTTTTGGTGAAAAGTTCACAAAATGTAACAGGGTTGGATGCTTCACCTAAGTCTTTGCAACGCGCACGGTTAAATGTCCCTGAAGCTTCTTATGTGGAAGCTTTTGCCGAGGAGATGCCATTTGCAGATAATCTGTTTGATGTGGTGCATACCAGTGTTGCATTGCACGAGATGCAGCCTCAGCAGTTGCGAAAAATTATTAGTGAAGTTTATCGGGTGCTGAAGCCAAGAGGGGTATTTACGCTGATAGATTTTCACGCTCCGACAAATCCGATATTTTGGCCTGGGATATCAGTGTTTTTGTTGTTGTTTGAGACGGAAACAGCTTGGCAATTGTTGAAAACTGATTTGGCTAGATTATTAACTGAGGTTGGATTTGATGAGAGTGAGCCAACTTTATATTCTGGTGGTAGTTTGCAAGTGATACAGGCGAAGAAGTCAAGTATAACGCCTAAATAATAGCAGGTATCTTAACCTGCTTTATAGGAATCGGGTTTGATTTGGAGAAAAGATACGTAGGGGAGCCAGTCGTGTGGGCTGGTTTACCAACTTGGGCGTTAGCGTAGCGACAGCATAAGTACCAAACCCTCGAGAATGGTGCGTTACGAACTGCGTTCTAACACACCCTACAATACCTAATTTTGTTCAAAAATCAAATATTCCTATATCAATATTTTCCAATACATCGGCTTTCGCCTGATAACAGCCACAGAGCAAAGAAAGCTTGGACAGCAAAGGAAGCTAAATATTACGGTAAACTGATTCATAAATTGTAATATCTAGTTGTCGTACTACTGTACTGACTAATCAACAATAAAGTTTTTGCCAATTTAAGGTAGAGATGATGAAAGAAATAACACGCCGCAAATTTATCGCAACAACCACCTTGGCGACGGGTTTTGCCTTGGCAGTGCAACCAATTTCTGCCCAAGTCATCACCACCGAGGCTAAGGGGTTGGTAGCTGGTGCAGTGAAAATTCCTGTCAAAGATGGCACAATTCCCGCCTATAGAGCAGTACCTGCTACTGGTGAAAATTTCCCAATTGTCCTGGTAATCCAAGAAATATTTGGTGTACACGAGCATATTCAGGATATCACCCGACGTTTTGCTAAATTGGGGTATTTAGCGATCGCACCCGAATTATTCTTCCGTGAAGGCGATGTCACGAAGTTAAGCAATATAGACGAAATTCGCCCAATTGTTGCCAAAGTACCAGATGCCGAAGTTTTATCCGATCTTGATGCCACGGTAAAATGGGCTGTGAAATCAGCTAAGGGTAATGCTGATAAATTAGCGATTACAGGCTTCTGCTGGGGTGGCCGCATTACCTGGTTGTATGCAGCACACAATCCCAAGGTGAAGGCAGGTGTAGCGTGGTACGGGCGACTCGTGGGCGATGCTACCGAACTTCAGCCCAAATATCCCATTGATATTGTATCAAAACTAACAGTCCCCATTCTCGGACTCTATGGTGGCAAAGATACGGGTATTCCTCTTGATACAGTAGAACAGATGCGCGTTCGCTTAAAGTCTAGCAGCAGCAAATCTGAAATCATTGTCTACCCCGATGCGCCCCACGCATTTTTTGCTGATTATCGCTCCTCCTACCGTGAGAAAGAAGCTAAAGACGGTTGGAAACATCTTTTGGAATGGTTTAAGAAGCATTGCGTGTCATAGTCGAGGATCGGGAAGCAATATTTTTCTCACTCCCTCATAGAAAAGCCTCCCATATCGGGAGGCTTAAAAGTGAGCGGAGACAACTTGTTAAACTACGGTCTTGCAGCCATCGCTCCTCCTAATGCAGCGAAAACGCCAGAGACGGATGCTGTGGCAAACAACCACCAAGCTGCTGTAGCTGCGGCTTTGCGGGTTTCTTCTGCTTGTCGCTGTGCTTGATGCTTCACCTGTTCTAGGCGGCGTTGGGCTTCTTGCTGGATGCGTTCTGCACGTTGCAATACTGTGTTGCGGGCCCGTTCAATTTGGTCAACGATCCGGTTGGCATCTTCCTCAGAGATGTCCTCACGAGAACTCATAATTGCCACTAGGGTATCACGATCAAAAGAAGATAGGCGATCGCGCAGGGCATCAAACCCGGCTTGAGGATCGTCGAAAAATGTGCGGACATCGTGCTTGATACTATCGTAATTTAGTTCCGGGCGATCCAGGGAGTTAAGATAGTTGCGGATGCGGGCAAAAACCCCATCAATTGCATCTTGAATTCCTCGTTGGATATTCCGCACTTGTTCTACAAATTGATCCCTAACGGAGACAATGCTATCGGCAATCTGCGCCGCTTCTTCATCAGACATATCTTCCCGAATTTTCAGGAGAGCGATGATGGTAGAGCGGTCAAACTGCGAAAGGCGATCGCTAAAACTTTCTACCCCAACTCGCGGATCGTGCAAGAGGAGTTGTAAGTCGCGTTTGATACCTTCAGGATTAAGTTCTTCTTTCCCAGTTTGGCGTAGATACTCTTCTAGATAAGCTTTGAATGTTTCGGCCCTTTGCTGGGTGCGGGTAGCTAAACGACGAGGCGCACGCACAAAGTTACGAATCGAAGTTTGGGTGGAATTAATGATTTCATTGACTTGTTCTTCACTCAAATCTTGCCGTTGACTGAGCAATTTCACCAGTGTATCTCGGTCTACCTGCGATAACCGCCGACGTAGTGCGACGGCTCCCTCTTTGGGATTCTCAAACAATCTGGTCAAATCTCGCTGAATGCCTTCAGGATTCAGTTCTTGTTTACCAGTATTGCGGAGGTAATCTGCGATCGTTGTAGTAACAGAGTCGTATTGCTCTTTGGCTTTATCCACTACAGCTTGGGGTGTGTGGCGAATGTTATGCCACGACTCTTCAGCCGAATTGATGATTTGATTGACTTGATCTTCACTCAAATCTTGGCGTTGACTCAACAATTGCACCAAGGTATCGCGGTCAAAGCGAGACAACCGCGCCCGAATTGAGGTAATTCCAGCTTGGGGATCTTCTAGTAGCTTTTTGAACTCCGCACGGATGGCATCAGGATTCAGTTCTGATTTCCCTGTATTACGCAGATATGATTCTACATTCAGCCACAGGGTTTCTGCCTGATATTGTGCTTGTTCAGCTAATCCTTTAGATTCTACCAAGACGCGATCGCGTTGTTTTTCCAACTCGTCCAGAATGCTATCTACTTCATATAGCTGGACATCATTCCGTTGGAGCAATATCTCCCGAATTTCTTGCCGTTCAACGTGCGCCAGTCGCAATGTCAGGGTTTCATAATCTGCATCTGGGTCTTGCAACAGTGGTTTGAAATTCTGTTCAATGCCAACAGGAGTCAAATCTGCTTTCGAGGTAACGAGCAGATAGCTTTCCACTGCGCGTTGCAGGTCTTGGACTATATCTCTTTCTTCAATACCTGTAACTATCACCAGCACATCTTTGCGGACAAATTCTAGCCGATCTGCAATGCGCTGAATTTGGGTTTGGGTAAGCAATCCCCGTTGTTGGAGAATTTTGACGAAATCGTTACGGGATAGCCGTTCTAGTTCTCTGCGGACTATTCCAGGGTCGGCTGCTGGGTCATAAATGACATCACGAAATTCTTGGGCAATTTTTTCTGGGCTTAGTTGCCAAGCATAAGTGTTGTAGAGGTAGTTTTCGACATCAGAGCGAATTGGACTATAGGGTTGTGATGGTGTTGGCAAACCTAGCTTATCTGCTTGTTGGGTGACTTTATCTTTGGCGGTGGTGAGACTACCCAAGATTTTTTCCACATCTAAATCAGATAAATCTGCCCGTCCCAATACAATGCCAGTTAAGGCGGATAGTCCTTGCTGGAGTGTACTTTGAATTGGCCCAGTAGATGCCTTTTGGTCAGTTTCTTTGGAACCACGTGTTTCTGCAACTAATCGATCCAGCTTGGCGTTAAGTTCATCTGTCTTGCTTTGTCCTGCTGGAAGTGATTTCAGATAGTCCATTAATTCACCCATCCGGTCTTCGGTGGGTGAATGCTGACTCACTACCTGTTGCCAAACTTTATACAAAGTATCAGCAATGCGGCTAACGTCTTTTTTGGAAAGGTCGGTGCGGCTGCTGACTAACTCGATAAATTTTTGGCGGTCGATGTTGCGAATATCTTGAGTCCCGGCGATCGCTTTTAATTGCGGATCGTTGAGTAAATTTTCAAAATCACTCCGAATTTTCGACACATCCAACTCTGGTGGACGCAGCTTTTCTAAATAATCTTCTATATTCTCCCGAATACTTCCAGGGTCAATGCCGCTTCCTAGCTCTCGACGGATGGCGGCGGCGGCGGCTTCAGCTGTCGCTACAACTTGGTTATTGACAGCTTTCGCGCCCAGTGCGGCGGTGGCTGTACCCATAATCGCCTGAAAACCAGAAGTTGCCGTATTCACGACTGAGCCAATTAAGGAACCCACGGTAGTGGAACTGACCCAAACCAGGAGTAAAAAGTAAGCACCCCAAATCACCAAACCGAGGATTGCTCCTAATCCTGGATCTAAGATTACAAGGCTTAATTTGACTGCCAGGAAACAGGCAATTAATAAAGCGATCGTCACCGTGACTAACGTCCAAATCCCGACTGCGGTACCGATTTTGCGAATGCTGCCGCCCAAACTTCCAACTTCCTCAGAATCAGAATCCGAGTCAGATGAGTGTCCCAGGTAGGAAATACCGGCTGCAAGGGAGAGATTAGTTAGAACTAATTGGAAAGCAAAGGCTAGAATCACGCCGGAGATTAAAGCCACAAAAAAGCGCGGCCCCGAAGTGAGGACTGATGCCTGTGCTGGCGTAACATTTGAGGGATCTACTGGAACCTGTGCCATCCACAATAGTGGTTTGTAGAGTCCCGCCATGATTTCCGAACTTTGGAACATTGTATTTCCTTCTACTAAGTTTAAATTTGGGGAATTAAGATTTTCTTGAGAAGCAACTCTTAGTATTTTCGTCTGTATCTATGGCAATACCTAACTATTTAGTTCAGAATCGTAGAATTTAGCTGTTTAAAGCATCTCTCCAAAGGCTGAAAACTCTATCGAGCGAAAGATATAACTTTTAATATCTCTTGGTGAAAACTTAATCAAAATGGCAAATTACTATTAAGTAATTACTGTTTATATTTAATTTTTAATGATATAAAAAAATCATCTTAATTTTTTAGTTAAAACTAACCCAAGAATCTAGCAAACGTTGAGCTTGTAAATAAATCTACAGCTTCGAGAATATGAGCGTTGATGAAGTGTCTTTGCAACAGTCCGGTATCAGGTGTTGCTAACTGAGCATTTAGAGGACTCCAAGTAAAAAAATGCCCAATTGTCTCAAGTTTGCTGTAGGCGATCGCTGTTTTGTTGATGTGAGCTACGATTGGGCTGTAGTTGTGGTGAAAGGCGATCGCTAATCTTACCCATCAGGCAACAGCAAACCCTGTATATTATTAGATTTTAGGATGACGATATCCAAGAACTATATCACTTTTAGTTATCTTTCTGGATCTTTCAATCTTTCGTACAGAAAGATATTGATGGTTCATTTCTTAGTTGGATCGTCACCAACCTGAACGATTAACTTGCCAAAGTTTTCCCCTTGCAGTAACCCAATAAAAGCATTAGGTGCATTTTCCAGCCCTTTCACTACGTCTTCTTTGTACTTGAGCTTACCTGCTTGTAACCATTGAGATACATCATGGATAAATTCGGCATGACGCTGTTGGTAATCGCCCACCAGAAACCCTTTGATCAGCGCCCGTTTCACTAGTAGCGGCATCAAATTAGGTCCGGGAGGTGGATTTTCGGCATTGTACTGGGAGATTAAACCCACCAAAGGAATTCTGGCTCCCAGATTGATCTGTTGCAACACTGTTTCTAGAATTGGCCCTGCCGTATGATCGACATAGATATCAATTCCATTTGGGCAAGCAGCTTTCAAGGCTGAACTCAGGTCTTGAGTTTTGCGATTAATACAGGCATCAAACCCTAATTCATCCACAACGTAATTACATTTCTCCTCACTACCAACTATGCCCACTGCCCGACAGCCCTTGATTTTGGCAATTTGACCCACAACTGCACCCACCGCGCCAGAAGCCGCAGAAACCACAACGGTTTCGCCTGCTTTGGGCTTGCCAATATCTAGCAGAGCAAAATAAGCAGTCATTCCAGGCATCCCGGTAATGCCCAAGGCATAGGAGATCGGTAATTGCTTGGGGTCAAGTTTTCTCAAGGTTTCAGCTTTGGCGATCGCATAAGTCTGCCAACCGTCATACCCCACAACAAACTCTCCATCAGAAAATTGGGGGTGGTTTGATTTCACCACTTGGCTGACAGTACCACCCATCATGACCTTGCCTAATTCTGCTGGAGTTGCATAAGAAGCGCGATCGCTCATGCGCCCTCGCATATAGGGGTCAAGGGACAAGTAAATCGTGCGGGTGAGTATTTCTGACTCTCCCAGTTCTGGAATTTCCGTTTCGACAAGGGAAAAATTGCTCTCTTTGGGCAGGGCTATTTCATTCTAAATCTGTCCAGTATATGGTAAGATGAGCGCGCAAATTTTGCATAACGCATCGACTACCGTGTGTCAAATCGCAATT
>NZ_JBALBW010000122.1:0-12105 GCF_036919895.1 Nostoc sp. | reverse complement strand
CGGGACAATATGTTTAAAAACATGGCACAAGCTCAACGTTTATGTTCTTTTGGACTAGACACACTCAAGCAGCTTTTTAGAATGAAATAGCCCTGTTGCCATAGCAGCTTCAATTTTGGCAAGTATCATCAATATAGCAGCATGATTATGAATCCGATAAATCCTCCTAAAAACGCCATTAAATGTTTGCATACTGTTTTATTTGATACTTTCAAAACCGATAGGGCAGCTAAAATTACCTTGTTTAAAAATAGGTCGGGGAGGGGAAGCTAAAGTCTGTTTTTCGGAGCGGCACATTATTGAAATAGTAATTTTATTTTTTTGCTCGTAAGCAACTGCACCTATCAGGCTGTTGAAGCCTTGTTTGGTCAGTCCTAATTGAAATACATCAGTTGGGAATTCTTTTATCGGAGTTGCATATATAAATGACTTATCCTTACTCATGTCTACGGTATATCGATAGCGGCTTGTAGCTGTTGGTGCATCTCCATCTCCAAGTTCTAACAACCTATAGGATTGAGCAAAAGCTGATTTCTCTGAGAAATATGCTTGTTGTGCCTTAATAAATCTTCCAACTGTAGCTTTACTGCTATCACCACACCCACAGCTTGGTGGAACTCGAATAAACATAATCGGAATCCCAAGTAATAATCCTTCAGTTCCAATAATTAACAAGATTTTTTTAAAGATATTGTTGCTATGGCTTCTTGGCTTATTTACATCAGACATATACAAATTTAAAACTAATAGTGGATATTTCATAAATAGCCGCATTTTACCCTTCATTGGGATAGTATTCCTACTGAGTTAAACTGTTTCAGGCAAAATGAGAAAATTTTGTTATCTTCATCAGCATGGTTGGACAGAGATATATTTAAAGATGTTTTTAAAATGAATATGAACTTGAGTGAAACAAGAGAATAGATACTTGTTGATAGAATGCCTATATTGGTATTGGGTCAGATGTAAATAAAGAGTGTACGATTTACAATACTTTGCCAAAAACAGAGGTAAGTTCAAGAGTTCAAGATGGATTTTGGGAATTGAGCCTTACTTGACTAATTGCATCCAATAAAAACAAACCCACATCTTTATGCAATGGTTCATTATGCTGTGGACAAGCTGTTGAATGCAGGCATCTTGGACAACCAGCTTCACAATCACATTCGGTTGCTAAAGCATAAGATGCCGCAGCAAATTTTGTGAAGTCGGAGAAAATAGCTTCTGCTGCCCCATTCCCACCTTCACAGGTGTCAAAAAAGTAACCAATGTTCCTGCTTTCTTTTTGTATAGCCAATTCATCTACATCCAAACTGGAGGATAAAACTACCAGAGGTACAGCTTTAACTATCTGGTGTTGAATACTATGCAGTGCTGTCATTTCAGCAGTGCTACTCCATAATGATTGATAAAGTTCTGGAATCTCACCTCCATTAGCGGTCATAATTTCTTGTTTGTATTTATTGACAGTTATTTGTAGCGCTTTCTGTAACGGCTCATTTAACTCTACTAGTACGCAAGGTGCTTGGTATTTTGTGACGTATGGCTCTGAAAATGCAATTTCTTTTTGAAGTTTTGTCACTTCTGCTGCACTCAGCGCCTGCTTACACAATGAACAGCTTTTTCCTTCAAGTGGTTTTTTATAATTAGCGCAACGTTGATTTTTACAAGTCATTCCGTAGGTACGCTTCATCAATCTATAACCAATAACAGAATTCGTAATTTCTCCCCAGACAAGAGTTAAACGTAAACGAGCATCTTTGATATTAGTAGGGATAATTTTAGATCCTGCCAAGGTAGAAAGTGGTTGAATATCTAATTCTGACTCCGCTTCAGTAAATAAATCTGTATCTTTTCCTAGAAATGTTAGTATTGCTTCTCCTTTGTCGGAATTTAGGCTTTCACTACGGTATGCTATTAATTGACCACTTTCATCTTGCACCATATATATGGCTTCGGGAAATACTTCTCGATGGGCTAACGGTAGCGACATACTCTCTAGAATTTCGCCCGTATGTTTATTAATTAGAGAAATTGACCTTTGAGTGCTGCTTCTAATATTAATTTCTTTATGAGGATAGCCTCTTCCCCAGAGTTTCCCATTACCGCTTAAGAAAATTTTGTTTTGTTGTAAAAGAGAATCTGCCACTGCACCGGCTGTTTTTCCAAAACGAGTATTCAGTTCTCCTAAAGTTAAACTACTTTCAATGCAACCACATTCTAAATGTTTACCTAAAATGGTTGGATAGTCAGGGTTAAATGCGGCAGATTCAACTTCTCCTGATAGCAACTTTTGATTATTTCGAGCGTAGTATACATCGATCGGGTTTTGTCCTAATGGCAGATAAATCACTAGCCCATGCTGTTTACGTCCGGCTCGACCAACTCGTTGCCAAAATGACATTAGGCTACCTGGAAACCCCCGAATTAGACAGCAATCTAGTTCGGGTAAATCAATTCCTGCTTCTAGGGAAGAAGTTGAAATAATTACCTTGATTTGTCCACCTTGGAGTTTTTGAATAATCTCGCTACGGCGATCGCCCGTTAAGGAACTATAGAAAACTGCTACCCTGCTGGTTAAATAACCCAATCCAATGCGTTGTGTTTCTCTTTGGATTAACCCAAGTAAACCTTTGACAGCTGCACGAGAGTTACAAAAGACAATCCCACTCAAGTTATGCTGTAACCAGGAAATCACTATTTTAGTAGCTTCAACATTAGCTGCATTGTTTGGAGCCAGAGATAATAAGGTACGTCCTTTATAGGGAGCGCCACTATCCTCAATCAGGTGTAATCTTTGGGGTTGATGGGTTCTGCCGCTAAACCGCAATGCCATATCTTGAGGATTTCCGATCGTGGCACTAGAACAAATAAATTGCAGCCTTTGGGAATTACCACCAACTGCATCAACTGCTAACCTTAGTCGCCGCATAAGATTCGCAAAGTGTGCCCCAAAAGCCCCAGTGTAGGTATGGCTTTCATCAATTACACAGTAGCGCAACTGTCTTAAAAACTGTCGCCATCCTTCTCCCTCATCCCGACGACGCACATTATAAAGATAGTAATGCAATAAATCGGGGCTAACTGCCAAGATGTTTGGAGGGTTGGGGATAAAAAAACGCTGCCGTTCAGTAGCTGGTGTATCTCCTGTCATCAATGCGAGTTTAAGACGAGTGTTAGGCATTGCCTTGACAAGCGACTGCAATTTTCGCATTTGGTCAAGAGCTAATGCTTTAAGTGGAAAAATGTACAATGCTGTTGTTTGCGGTTGCTTAATACACGATTCCAGGATAGCCAAGTTGTAGCACAGCGTCTTTCCGCTTGCTGTAGGCGTAGTGATACTCAAGTCAAACCCAGCACGTAACTTTGTTAGAGCTTCTAATTGGTGAGAATAAATCTGAGTGATACCGTTATTCTGCAACGCTAAACGTAAAGCAGGTGGTAAATCGCCCGGTAGGGGGTGAATTATTCCTTGGTTAGCATTTTTGATATCTATCGCCCTAATGCTTGCAATCAGTTCTTGCGCTACAGACTGAAATACTACCTGGGGGATTTGTTGAATATGCTCCGTAATTGTTGTGGCTGCGGTGTTGTTCTCTTCAATAAATGTTGCCGAAGATACTAAGTTGGCGTTACTTGCTTTAATTGATCCCAAAGCTAGAGCCTGCTCCCAATCGACAAATTGGGTTGGCTTAACTTCTTCTACAAACTTGACAATCAACCGTCTACCCAATAATGCCATTACCTCCCCAACTCCATACTCCGGTGAGTAAACATATCTACCTGCACTTAGCCATTCAGGAGGTTCTGGAACAGTTTGGTTGGCGGCACGGATAATTGCGGCGTAATCGGTTGGTTTAAAGTCAGTCACAAATTTATGTTTCTGCTAGCAGTAAATTATTTGTTACTGACTCTCAGTATAAACGTAATAAGTTTACTCTGGCATTTTTGCTAGATTGCTATTAACGACAAAAAGACGCAATCTGTAGTCAAGTTTAAGTTACGATATTTATAGTATTAATTAAATCAATAATTTTGTGTTTACTAAGGGATAATAACATATTCGTATCCCAAAGCTTAAGAAAAAGTAACCGAAGAAGCAAAATTGGCTAATTTATTTTATACATAATGAATTACTTTGTTTTCAAATATAGGAAGAGGAGCTATCGCACCTATAGCAATGGTCGTTTAGGACATTTATCTGTTTTATGTAATTCAAATTTTGTAGTTTTAACTTTTGCACTGCAATAAGGACAGCTTACTAATGAAGATAAAGTTGTATTGTTTGTTGGTGGCGAAATAGATAAATTTAAAGCGCGATGTCTTGCTCTTGCAGCCCCACGATTCTGAGCGCGGCTATTCGGCTTCAATGCAAGAGATATCTGTTGCTGTGTTTCAATGAGCGAATTGTCATGTAATCCTTTATTTTGACTTTGACAAGGATAATTATTTCGTACCCTTTTAGCTGCCATATCTATTGCCTCAGCTTCTGTCCATTGTTTCATAAGTTGTAGGTCTGTAAAGCTGGCAAACTGATTTAAAATCGAGTTATTTTCTGTAACTTGAGCAATGACTTGGGCTATGGTCTTGCAGCAGCTTTGGGGATAACAAATAACTTGTTCTTCACTAAAGCGAATCACAATCCACTGTTTAGCTAAAAAAAATCTGTTGCGATTACTGTCTTTCCAAGCTCCACCAAAGTGAGTTGGTGCGCCAGTGTGATAAACGTAAGGTTCATCTATCTCAATATCGATGTAAAGATTCAACCCTTGGTCGATGTATGCAAAATCAGGGGTGTATGGGTGCGGAAATTCAGGAATTCTAAGAGTTAGCCTAGTGTGAATATTTCTAGGAAAGTATCGGTTGAGATAATTTCCAAATTTAGCTTCTTCAGGATTTGTTGTTGCTGCACTGCCATTGCCATCATGAGGTACAGTTTGTCTCAATATTTCTAGTAACAGCTTGTAGCGAAACTCAGATACTCCTTCACGACTCTGGCTGACTTTTACTTCCTCCTCATGCTCTCGTTTCTTTTGTTCGTACCCTTTCAACTTTCTAGGATAGCCTGCCACCTCATCGTCATGCTCTCGCTTACGCTGGGGATAAGTGGTGATTTGATGCCATGCCTGGGCTGCGATCGCTCCTGCTGCTGCCAAGAATAATAACCATCCTGGTATAGATGTCAATTGAGAAACGACAGGGATAGTGGGAATAGCAACTGCTGTTTCCACTGCTATCAAAGTGTTGTTTACTTTCTGGGGCTTTGTCCCCGGTTTCTGAGGTAGCGGTTCTGAAAATATGGGTACTGGTGGCCGCGCTGATTTCGCTCTCTCAATTCCCACAGGAATCAAAATAATTGGGTATTGACTCATAAATTAGACTAAAAACATATTCAAAAACTCAATTACAACATTTTCAGGTTGCTCAAAGCACTCTTTAGCTGCAAACCTAACTGTAGGAATACCTTCTCGCAATAGCACCCTATCTCGCACATAATCTCTGGTTATTTGTAAAGATTCTTGATGGTGATTACCATCTACCTCCAATATCATGCACTTGCCCTTATAAAACGCCAAAAAATCAACTTCAATGCGTCCCGTAAGCCAACCGCTTGCATCAGATATAGGAGAACCTTGTCGCCCAATTCGACCCCGCGCATTAGCAAAGAATAATACACCTTTGTTATCGAGTTCTTCAGCAATTTTGATTTCGGATTTGGAGCGAAAGTACACTCCTCCCCATTCGTACAAAGGGTTTACATCAGTCTTAACTTCTCGCCCAGAGTCAGTTTCATTATATGGCGTATCTTTTCCCGGTACAGTCAAGGCACTTCCGCGAGTAAACTGTTCTACCTGCCCTTTGTAAGAACTATCAAAAAATAATCGCCACCAGTGCTTAGTACCATGTCCATCACGCTGGTCTGCATAAGCTAGGTGTAAATGTTCATTAATTTCTACATAGTATCCAGGTGTAGTTTTTGAATACAAATACCTGTTAATTTTTGTTCTTAAGTTTTTATCATTGTCATTTTTTCTAGAGATTACAACTAGTAAATCTAATAGCTTACTTGTCTGCAATTCTAAATAATACGGAAGTTTTCCCCCAATCGGTACAATAGAATTACCTTTGACTTGATGCTCTATTCCCTGAACCATTTTAATTCATCATCTCTATTGCTATTTTTAGACGTAATGAAAAATGAACAAATATCTCAGTCTAGCTATTATTTGTTATCTTGAGAGGGTACTTCTTCAACAGTCAAAGAGCGAATCAACTCTCGAATCACATCGGTTGCTGGTCTACCAGTCATTGAGCAGTATTTTTCAAGCTTCTCTGATTCACTTGATGCCAAATTGATTGTAAGTCGTTTAGTCGCCCATTTCTTATTCACTGATTTAATCAACTAAAATTGAAACTATTTCTCTAATATCAATCATTCAAACTGTTATCACAATGATAAAAGTAATGATATTAGCCTCAAGAAGCTGTAAAGTAAACACTAATAAGTGTAAAGCCGTAGTGAAGAGTTTAAATTTAGTTTAAGTGATGAAGATTAAGTAATTTAAAGGCAGCAATTATGAGTAGAACATAAACTAAAAGTTTTTCTATAATTAAGCATTCAGTGTAAATACATGGTAACTAGCAGCTTATCGACTGGATTGCTAGAGGCAATTTTGAACTAATCTGAGTTGAGTTTGGGAGAATAATACTTTAGTTAAGCCAAGCAAGATAGCCTAACTGCCTGTTGTAGGCGATCGCTATCCTTTTAACTCATTAGCACAAGGCTTTACACCAACACGGCTGCTATCAATCCAATAGCCAATGTCAGGGCGACTAGTGATAATCTTGGGTGCTTCAATAATCTCTGCGAGCGCCAACGGTATCCGGCGGAGCGTAAGCCCATCGCATATACGTCTGATTGATACCCAGATTTACTTTCTCAGCACACGATCGCCAGCAGCCATATCTTTAGCGTGTGGCCAGCCAAGGCATCTGCTCGAAGTCGCGGATGCCTTCAATGATGCGGTAATACTTGGGGTTTCCCTGAAAGAGCCAGTATGCCATATTGGTAAGTTAATTAATTTTTGATTACTCGTCTTCATCTGTAACATCGCTAAATGATGAATCATCCACAGCCAATAAAGGCTTGCCCATAGCAGCTTCAATTTTGGCAAGTATCATCCGTTGACGCGATGCCATGAAACCCTCAAAGTCATCCTTTCGTAGTGTTATTGCATCGAGAATCAAATGTGGACATAAAATAGTTAGACTCCAGGAATTCGACATAGAATATTTCTTGTAACCAAGCTTTCAAATTGCATTTGCAAAGCAATAGCCGTTACTGGGTCATTAAGTAATACACCAGCTTCGATATTACGCTCGTGAGCCGCTTCTGTAAAATTGGCGGAGGTTACAAGCACACGCTCCTGATCTACAACAACGCATTTGGCGTGTAAACAAGTTTTTGATTCCACACCCACCGCCAGCGATCGCGGATCGTGGAATACTTCAGGTAGTCTTTTTCCGGGCCAAATATCTTGGCGAAAAGTACTGGCAAACTCCCGCAGTAAAGTAGATGTTGGCACTTCGCTGTTATGCGGTCGATTAACGTTAAGAAACATTCGTACATTTAATTCTGGGTTTAAATCCATTCGTTCTGCCAGCACCATAAATAACTCTCGTGCTTTATGTCCCTTATCGATAGCAAAGCTGGAAATCAAAACACTTGTTTTGGCAGTACTAAACAACTCACGCACAACAACGCCAGTATCGCGGCTTTGAGAACCAGCAATTTCTGGGCCAGTCCAAACCAAGTCAAGGCGATCGCTCACAGCTTGAGATGTACTTCGTTCTTCTGCCAGCAATCGCAGCGTATAAGCAATATGCTGAGAATGTATGCCGATGACATTAAGGCGGTTGAGTTCATCAACAATGTCTTGATTCAAAGCTGCTGGGATGTAGTTCGCTACATTGGATGTGGAAAAGGGCGGGGAAAGTCTGCCAGTTTCCAAAGCGACTGCCAAATTAACGAGGGCTGGACGGCTCAGGTGGAGAAAAGCCATCATACTCTCACATCCTCAAAAAATTCTGCCCCTGGCCCTTCAACAGTAGCAACGACCAATGCCCTGTCAAGAAATTCATTGCGTCGTTCGCAAGAAGTTTCAGCAATGAGTAAACAGCCATGACAAGCAGCACCATGTAAAAACCTATCCTCTTGTTCGGCATCTGGTTGATGCTGGGCGCAAACTGGATCGTTAGAGCAAAGCCTTCCCATCTCCAGTGCAACATCCAAATGGTATTCAATCCGGTTTCCTACTTGTACCAGTCCCCCTAAAGTCCCTTCCGAGCCAGGAGAGCCAGTGTATAAAAGAATGCCATAACCAGATTCGCCAGCATAAATGCGTTCACGAATTGAACTAGCAGCATAACCACATTCCAAAGACACAGCCGCAATCAATAGGTGTGAAAGGGAATGCAGCATAATGTAAGGTAATCCAGGGAACTTAGCTTTCTCCGGGGCAATTCCTTTTTGTTTGCGCCAGATATCGAGGCCCCTGTCTAATCTCTTTCCCCGTTGCTGCACTGCATCCCGCTTGAGCCAATTATCAATAGCTTCTTTACGGAAAGCAATGAACACGCCTTCACCTCTGTTTTCAATTGCCGGCACCCAAGTAGGCTCAATATCAAGAGCAGCTCGCCTGACTTGAATATCTAAATCACCGTCAATATCAGGCATAATTGCCTCAAAGCGGGTAAAGCCAATTTGGGCGGTAACTTCCTTAAGTCGGTGTACCAAGACAATGCTCTCTATAACAGATAGTAATTTTGGTTTGATGTTATCTAATTTCCGCGCACGAGCATAAAAGTCACTTTCTGGTACATCTTCTCCGACTTCAAAGGGACTAGATAGCAAAGTCTCGATTTCTACTTGTTTAATACCCTTGTATTGCTTACCTTGCCCACCCTGTCTGCGCTGGATTTCGGACCATACTGCTTCATCACTAAATCCTTCTAAAACAGCAGCTACTTTTTGTTTCCGGCGTTCTTTTTTAACTTCATCGCTACTTTCTGCATACTGAAGGAAGTCTTCATAAACTGAATTAACAGCCTTTTGCAAAGCATCATCCGAGTCTGGTAGAGAAATGACACTGAGAAGCTGAGAAAAGTAAGCATTGCTGGCAGAGCGAACCAAAAGCCGATTATATTCTGGTTTCCCTGTTGACTCAGAAATGCAGAGTTCTTGGGCTTTAGGGCCGAGCCAAGGGCGATGTCCTTCGCACTTTCCTAAGACCTTGCCATTGGGTACTGTTGCATCTGATAACTGACGACGACCTTTGCAAGCTTCACAGCGCACAAAAATATCAGCAAAATCGTTGCCAGATCCGCCCTCATCAAACCATAGCTGACCTCGACAGTTAGTTTGAGACTTTTCGTGGACAAAACCACGCCAATCAATATCTTTGATGTGTCCATTAACACAAGCTTGTACAAAGCGCACAGGTACAACTGGCACTTTCTTTCTGTCAGCATTGAGATATTTACCAGTTACCAAACTACCCCAAGGTAGTAGAGGACGTGTCCGGTAAACTTTGGCATTGGGCGCTGCTTCATTTGGTTTAGGCCAAGTTTCTTCTACTTGAGCAACAAACCAAGTGGGGAAAGCAAAAGCTGTAATTCCCGTGCGAGATGCTTTCGGGTCTTTCTCGTCTACAGGTGGGGCATATAAGGCAATATCATTAACCCCTAAAATATCAGCCACTCGTTCCTTTAGTCGGTCTTCGTAAATACGCTTTTTGTCGCCATGCCAGTGGTTGAGTCCGCCAATTAGTATGGAATAATCGGGTAAGTCCACCATTGCCCCTGGGCCAAAAGTAGATAAAATTTGGCTCTGTCGAATTTCTCCAGATGGAGGACGTTTTTTGTTAGATTTACTCATTTTTCTTCTTCCTCCACTTCAAAACCGTCAGGATTGCGAACCCATAAATTAACTGTTGGTTCAACATCGCGTAAACTGCGTTGAGCTTTGAATTTCCGTTCTTGTAGTGGTTTTTTTTCTAATTCCGGGTCAAGTGGGTCAAATAAGAGGGGCGGTGCTTCCCCAACCTCACGCTGATATTGAAGGTTAATTTTTTCACCAGCAATCCTTTCCCACAAATCTAATAAATCCTGAACTCGACCCCTAACTTTTTGACGAAGTGTTTCAGCATCGGCACCATCAAGTTCTTTGTCGTGCATTTCTGCTCGTTGTGCGATCGCATCGATGACAAAATTTAGCTCGTTACGGTGCTGAAGAATATCAATCGCTCGGAGTGGTGCTGTCATCCCAGAATGCCCCAAACGTGCCAAAGCAACGGTAATCGCAGCAATCCCTCGGTCAATTGCACGCGGAGAGAAGGGTGTAACACTGGTAGCTTCTACTGCCCTATAGAAAGTAGCGTGCCAAGCAAAGAAGCGTTCATAGTGTGAGCGATCGCGCGGTCGGTGAACGTTGAGTAATGTAACAACTAATCCGGGTCGGTCTTCATCCCGTCCCACACGACTGGTAGCCTGTATGTATTCTGCGGCTGTTTTGGGTTGACCGAGAACTACCATTAAGCCCAAGCGGGTAATGTCCAGACCAACAGAAATCATATTGGTGGCTAACACTACGTCAACACGTTCTTTTTTGTCAAATGTTGATTCTAAACGGCTTTTGGTATCTGCAACTTCACTTGTGCTAACACGAGAGGTCAATTCTTCTGGTTCATCGTCAATTTTACGGTCTGCAAACAAACCTGAAGTTTTCCCAACTCGTTTACGTTGGCTATAACGAATCAGACGAGAGTTGACTTCATCTTCGACAATACGCCGACTTCCACCAAGTTCACGCAGCGAATTAAAATATCCCAGCAATGTCATGTAAGGATCTGCTGGATTATCGGGGTTTTTATCGCCGCCTGCTGCTAACCATTCTTTCTGTGCTACTCCCAGCAATGCCAGATAAGTACGTAATAATACTACCTTCAAACTTCGCCCTTGGGCAGCAATTCCTACATAAGTTCGAGCATTCTTCTCTTCGGCAGGTACTGTCTTAGCAAAAAATGAATCGCGTCGGTCTGGGCCTGGTGGTGGAAACACATCGACTTCATTTCGCCCAAACAATGCTTGAATCTGCTTGGTTGCCCGTCGTACTGTCGCAGTTGAAGCTACAATCTTCGGGCGGATTTTTTGACCATTTATCTCTCGACTGCATAAAGCATCAATTGCTGTTTCGTAAAGCCCTACCATTGTCCCTAAAGGGCCAGAAATCAAATGCAGTTCATCTTGAATAATTAAATCTGGCGGTGGCAGATTGCCATCAAGTGCTTTACCTCTACCTGGATAAACAGGGCTGTAAAAACCATCTTTATCATGACGTTCTACACGTCCAAATAAAGCACCTGTTTCTCCTACCCAAGGCAAACTCGCAAATTTATCTACTGTGGCAATCATAAAACATGGCAACCGGCGATAAATCGGTTCGTCTACCGCTAACACTGGTAAAGGGCGATCGCCTCTAAATTGACAACGGCGATTAGTGCAACTTATACGCAAGTCTATTGGCTGGTCAGGATTGGGCAATAGTTGAAATGAATTGCGGGTGAATTTAGTTCCGCACCAAGGACAATCCTCTAAGGGAATGGGTGAAGGTTTGCGATCGTTATTTAAGAAGGCAATGGTACGCGAACGGGCGCTATTTTCATCATTGTCTCCTTTTTTGCCCATCCGGTTAGGTGTGGCTGCTTGCCCTACCCACAATCCAATCTCAAACGGCCATTTCCCTAATTTCTCTACATCCTGTTCCCGTTCTAACTCTAGGGCGCAAATCATCGTTGCAGCCCGTCCCAGTTGGTCAAGGGTCAGGAGGCGCAGTGTGTAGCGCATCAGTACACTTAATCCCGCAGAGTCGATACCGGGATAACGCAGCCGTCGTAATACAAGTGTAAAAGCTGCCAATCCCAAATAAGCTTCAGTTTTACCACCGCCTGTTGGGAAGAACAGTAAATCTACCAGTTCTCGGTCTGAATGTTCGGGGTTGGCGATCCCCACTAAGTTCATTAACAAGAAAGCTAGCTGAAACGGTCG
>NZ_JBALBW010000121.1:0-25684 GCF_036919895.1 Nostoc sp. | reverse complement strand
ACAAATGGATATACCGAAATAACAAATGGATATACCGAAATAACAAATGGATATACCGAAATAACAAATGGATATACCGAAATAACAAATGGATACGCCGAAATAACAAATGGATACGCCGAAATAACAAATGCGTTGGCGTAGGCCGCCGCAGGTATCGCCATGATTGCAACAATTTAGCTTTGTCACGCTGTCGATTCGCACCGCAAATCTTTGGTGGATGAAGTTCTTCGGACTTGTGTGTACACCGTTGCCTTATAAAGGGGAGGGTTAGGGTGGGGTAAAAGGTATGTAAGATAAGCACTTGAGCTTAATTTGACAAAATCCAGACCCCACAATGGCAATGGCTCCCTTTACACAGCTTTGCTTTGTTCTTTCAAAGACCTTGATTCCAGCTATGTCAGCATTGAGCAGGTATATCATCGGGTAAAATGTATGAGCACACGCAAAGTAATTCTCTTAATTACTGTGGTTTTTCCAGGTTTGGCGGTGGTGGGAGTATCGCTATATTGGTTTAACCTGGATTATGCAGCACTGATAAAAGCTGAAAAATATGTGACAAACCTGGTAGAAACCGGAAAAGTTAATGATAGACAGTTAGAGTACGCCTATCATCGCACCTACATTCATCGCATTAATGTATTTGCTGATGGGACTTGGGGATTACTGGGAGGAGTAATTACAGCGCTAGGCATACATGGGTTAGTCACCGAACAAACTGCTAACAGGAATCAACACTAATGCAGAATAGGCAAGAAAAAATTTCGCAAGTGGTAGTGACTGCTGGGCAAATGCACGATATTGAAGATCGCATCTTTGCTGCGGGAATGCCTGTAGTAGCTTTGATGGAAAAGGTGGCGGGATTAATTGCTCGTCGCATTCAAGAGATCCCCCCAACCCCCCTTCTTAAGGGGGGCTATGTTCCTTCAAATATCTCTT
Source organism: Nostoc sp. (assembly GCF_036919895.1). Lineage (GTDB taxonomy): Bacteria > Cyanobacteriota > Cyanobacteriia > Cyanobacteriales > Nostocaceae > Nostoc. Next base: position 24,745 of record NZ_JBALBW010000121.1, on the reverse strand, counting down.
TAAAAAGGGGATATTGTGTCGGAATTCTTGTTGGCCCCGGTCATAATGGTGCGGATGCTTTAGTAGTAGCCCGTGAATTATACTTTCGCGGGTATGAGGTTTGGATTTATTCTCCTTTCTCTAAGCTTAAGGAATTAACTTCGCAACATTTGCAATATGCTCAGAGTTTGGGTATTCCAATTTATCAAATAATTGAGCAACTGCCAGATTCTGATTTGTTGATTGATGGCTTGTTTGGGTTTGGTTTAGAAAAAAACCTCACCGATCCCATCGCCTCTGCAATTAATCAGCTAAATGAATTGTCTGTGCCAATTTATAGTATCGATTTACCGTCAGGTTTACACACCGACACAGGTGAAGTATTAGGAACTGCCATTCGCGCTACTCATACTTTTTGTTTAGGTTTATGGAAACTAGCTTTTTTTCAAGATCGGGCGCTGGAATATCTCGGCAAAGCTGAGTTAATCGATTTTGATATTCCTTTAGCTGATGTAGAAGCTGTTTTAAAAGACGCACCCCGGATTAAACGCATTACGTCAGCAACGGCACTTGCTACTCTACCCTTACCCCGTTCACCAGTTACCCACAAATATAAGGAAGGACATTTACTGTTGATTTGTGGTTCGCAGCGCTATGCCGGTGGAGCAATTTTAACTGGTTTGGGTGCTAGGGCTAGTGGTGTGGGGATGCTTTCTATTGCCGTACCCGAATCGTTGAAATCTCTTTTGGTGTCACATTTGCCAGAAGCGCTAATTGTCGGTTGTCCAGAGACGGAAAGTGGAGCCATTGCTCACCTACAATTACCAGAAAACACCGATCTGAGTTCCTTTAATGCGATCGCTTGTGGCCCCGGTTTAACACGAGATGCTACTCCCGTTGTCCAAGAGGTAATTAAGAGCGATCGCCCTTTGATTCTCGATGCCGATGGTTTAAATATCCTCGCACAAATGGGAGCGATCGCCACTTTAAAAAAACGTCTTGCCGTAACTGTACTCACACCCCACACTGGCGAATTCCAGCGATTGTTTCCTGATGTCGCCGATGCCAAAGATGACAGGGTGAAAGCAGTACAGCAAGCAGCAGCACAAAGTGGGGTGGTGGTGTTGTTGAAAGGGGCAAGAACTGCGATCGCAAACCCTCAAGGTGGTGTTTGGATCGTTCCTGAAAGTACACCCGCCCTGGCGCGTGGCGGTAGCGGTGACGTGTTAACTGGGCTAATGGGTGGATTGTTGGCGCAAGCAGCAACTAAACAGATTCCTGTAGAAGATATTGTCGCAACTGCCGCTTGGTGGCATTCCCAAGCGGGTATAATAGCCGCCCAAGAGCGGACTGAATTGGGTGTAGATGCGTTTACATTGACACAATATTTGATGAAAATTCATTAGTCATTAGACCACTTTGCACCAAGCAAATATTAGGAATTAGTTATGACTAATTGCTAGAAGTGACTAGTAAAAGTGTTATTAAGCGGCGTTTATTCTTTGTAAACCAGTGTAAATATTGAACCGTTCTCCGCGCAGAAATCCAATTAGGGTAATCCCAAATTCTTCGGCGACAGACACGGCTAAACTACTGGGAGCGGAAACAGAACAAACAATGGGAACTCCAGCAGTTGTAGACTTTTGCAAAATTTCAAAACTAGAGCGTCCGCTCACTAAGACAATACAATTATTTAAAGGCAACTCGTCACTGAGAAAAGCTGAACCAATCAATTTATCCAAAGCATTGTGTCGCCCAACATCCTCCCGCAGGTTCAACAAATTTCCTTGAGTATCGAAGATAGCCGCAGCGTGCAAACCTCCTGTAGCCCTGAAGATACCTTGAGCCGCGCGGAGCTTATCAGGTAAGCTGTATACGATTTCAGGTGTTAGCGTTGGCCCAGAAGGAATAATGGGACATCCCCGCAGACGCAAAGCCTCAAGGCTAGCTTTACCACACACCCCACAGGCGCTACTAGTGTAAAAATGACGTTCCAAAGGCTGTAAGTCTGGAATTAACCCATCCCGCAATTCTACATTTACGATATTATGGCGTTGCTCACCATCTACTAATTCATCAACGCAGTAGCTTATCCGTCGGATATCTTCTCTGCGGCTAACGACTCCTTCACTGTAGAGAAAACCAGCTGCTAGTTCAAAATCTGCCCCTGGTGTTCGCATTGTTACAGCTACCGTCTTCTGGAAAGGGGTAAGGCGAATTTCCAAAGGTTCCTCAGTGGTGAGATGATCTAAACGAGGCCGGACTTGACCTTTTTCCATTACCCAAACAGTGGCTTGGGTTTTGCTTTTAGTTTGCATTGTCATATTTATGAGAGTTGGTAAATTGAAATTTTGATACTAATCTGGAAACAGAGTAATGCTATTTGTATATCAGATGCCTCTTTGATGCTCACCAACTACTTTGTTCAGTTGAACTAAATTGCTAGGTTTCTGTTTAGGAAGTAAAATGAACCTAAAATTTTTGGCTTTCAGGAAAATTTTATTTGGAATAGTCTTTGTGATTTCCCTTGGTTTAGCAGGATATCTAGTGGGTAATAACATTAGTCAGAAAGTAATTGAAAAATCTTTTGCTAAACAAGTCATGTCTACCTCCACCGTCGGAAAAAGTTCTCAACTACAGACACTTTTAAATGAAATAGTTGCAGAACAGAAAATCCCTGGTGCAGTAATGTATATTTCTACACCTAAAGGTTCTTGGTTGGGAGCATCTGGTGTCAATAGCTTGTCAACAAAAGCCCGGATGAAAACCACAGATGGCTTTTCCATCGCCAGTATGAGTAAAACTTTTATGGCGGTGGTTGTGCTGAAATTAGTGGAGCAAGGGAAGATAGGATTAGATCGGGCGATCGCAACATACTTACCAAGAGACATCACTCCTCATATTGTTAACAGCGATAAAATTACAGTTCGTCAACTGCTCAACCATACCAGTGGTGTTGCAGAATACTTAGATACAAAAGAGTTTATTCAAGCTACAGCAAAAAGAAGTCGCTCACAGCCTTGGACAGCCAGAGAAGCTATTCCGTATATGTACCAAGAACAACCGCAAGCAAATCCGGGAGAAAAATTTATTTATACTGATTGCAACTACATTCTTTTGGAACTGATTGTTGAAAATATCACTAGGGGAACTCTCGCCCAAGCAATCCGCAGTCAGATTTTAAAACCATTAGGGTTAAAACATACCTTCACAGAATTGCGCGAACCGGAAATTGGAGAGGTAGCTACAGGTTATGGCGATCGCAATAAGGATGGTAAGCTAGATAGCTACGCCGATGTCAATGATGGCAATGGTTTAGGAGATGGTGGATTAGTTTCAACAGCAGAGGATTTAGCCAAGTTCACCAAAGCGTTATTTGTCAAAAAAAGCTTACTTTCCTCGAAGATGATGAAAGAAATGCTGAAATTTAAAGATAATGGCCAAAGCTATAGCTATGGGTTAGGTGTAGAACGGTTCTCATCTCCTTTAGCAAAAGCAATTGGACATAGTGGTATAGCTTATGGTTTCACAACATTGCTTGCATATTTACCCAATCAAAATATCACTATAATAGTGTTGCTAAACGCTCAGGGTGTTGATATTAAATCAATAGCTAGGACAGGTTTAGAAGTTGTTGAGAATAAATAATAGTAATTTGTAATTATGCTTGTAGGGCTGACATTATCATGTTCACCCTACTAGTCTGATAAGATTTCTGGGTCAATGTTCATTTATCAATAATTGGTGTTCTTAATAAAGTAGTAAGTACCCGTCCATCATGATGGAAGATAAACAACAAGAGATGTTAGATTTATTAGATGAAATCTATTGGAATGAAGGATATTCTTACGGAATTGATTATTTTAGCCAGTTTTTGCATAAGATGGAAAAATATGATTTTGCAAAAATGTTAGCTTGCCAAACAAAATTTTCTGTTGAATATGTCCTTAGCTTTATTCTATCAACTCCTTCACTTTGGATTAATTTGTCAGATACAGACTGGATTAGAATTATGTCTGTATTGAACCCAAGACCAAAACCATTCAGCATAGAAATTTTTGATGCAGGCTATGTAGATATTCACTTTCTATGTAAATATATGCGACTTAATGCAATAGAACTGTTTTTACAACAAGATCAATTCAGCAATGAAGATAAAAAAATGGTTCTTCAGTACTCTAGTACAGTAGCAATTTCTTTATTTATGAATGAGTTTGATTTGGAAAATTTAGACGGTAATTATTATCTACATCAAGATGAACTTGAAAAGGTTAGATTGAGTCTGATTTCCAACGGAGAAATTAAGCCGCTTAATTATACTGAAGATGAGCTTAGTGAATACATAAAAAAAGAGCTAAAAGTTTATGAATAAGGCTTTCAGCTTACCTTAACTGTTACTGCTAAATGCAACCCTAATCCATCCAGCAAAGCATTCAGGCAATAAAATTCTATTTCTTCTTTCTCGGATAATATCTGTTCGAGTTTGTCATAAACTTGCTTAACTTGTACAGAAAATTGATCAATTCCACCTTGTGCCTCAATCACATTTTTCAGCGCCTTACTTAACATTTTCGGGTCGCCTTCTTCTAAAACAACTTCGATATAAGCTGCTGCTTCTAATGGGTCTTTGAGGTCTTCAATCAGTTTTTCGTGATAGCTTGCACTTTTAGGCATCATCTCTAGTCCTATAATCTTCCCAATATTCTTGTGCTTTATCAATATCTTTTTCTTGACTACTTTTATCGCCACCGCACAAAAGAATAATAATTACTGACCCTTATTGCCCAAAGTAAATGCGGTAGCCAGAACCGTAGTCTATTCTCAGTTCAAAAACCCCGTCTCCCACTGATTTACAATCACCAAAATTACCTGCTTCTACTCGGTCAAGCCTTGCTCTGATTTTAGCCTTTGTTCTTCTATCTCGCAAAGAGTCAAACCACTCAAAGAAAGGATTTATGCCATTATATGTTAAGTAATTCCTGATCTCCTTTGGTTGAACTTCCATGTAGCAGTGGCAAAATGTTAATATTAGGTTTGCTTTTCTAGGCGTACTACTGCATTATAATCAGGAACTCCTTCGAGCGATCGCTTACTTTTATCTAGTAGCACATTCCCTTCTGGCCAATGTACTTGCAAGTTTCCTGACTGAATTGGCGCAATGTAGACTTGACACAACAACTCGCCCAAATCATTTTTGATAATTACCTTATCTCCATCTTTCAAACCCAACTGTGCAGCATCAGCAGCATTCATTAGTACTGCCTCTCGCATCGCCCCAGTAATTGCATCTTTGCGTTCCTGCACCATACTATTAAATTGTTTGCCTCGGCGCGTTGCTAATAAGAAATAACCTTCTGGTAATTCTCTTTGGCGTGGCAATAATACGCCAAAGTGTGCCTTACCATCGGCTGTCGGGAAATTCCAACCAAAGCACAAATGTGAGCCACCATATTGAAACTGATCGCCAGCTTGCTGTAAATGTTGAATACCAGCATATTGGGGGACAACTTGAGCAATTTCTTGACGGATAGCAGCTGTGTCCGCAAAAGCTAGCTTATCTGCCAAATCTGGTTTTACGCGCCTTGCCAATTCTAGAAAAACTTCCCACTCTGGACGCGCTTCTCCAATGCGCGGCCCCGGAATTTCTGGACTGAAAATTATCCGCCGTTCAGTGTTAGTTTCTGTGACTCCTCCTGGTATTTCGTAGCGAGTCGTCGCAGGTAAAAGCACCACAGTATCAGCAGGTTCCACCAACATTTGGCTGGAGAGAACAATATCTATATGTACCCGCAGAGGTATTTGCTTCAGCGCCGCTTCCACATAATCTGGTTCTGGCAGCACTTCTAAAAAATTCCCACCCACAGAAACCAACACATCTAATTCCCCCTGATGTGCAGCGCTAATCATTTCTGGAGCAATTAAACCTTTATTTGCTGGCACATCAAAGCCCCAATGCTGACTCAATTCGGCAGCATTTTCTGGGGTGATAGATTTACCACCAGGAAAAACTGTCGCATAACACCCCATCTCTGCGCCACCTTGTACCCCAGAGTGACCGCGAATTGGCATTAAACCACAACCTTCCCGACCGACAAAACCTTTGGTAAGAGCTAGATTGATGATACTTCGCACATTATCTTCACCGCATTCATGCTGGGTAATCCCCATACTCCAAACAAATACGGCTTTCTTAGCTTCTTTAACCATTTTGGCAAAGGCGTACATTGACTCGCGGGATGTACCAGAAAGCCGTTCTAATTCTTCCCAAGATTGACTTTCTAAAGATTTTTTAAGTTTATCAAAGCCAACTGTGTGTAAATCTATAAATGATTGGTCTACCCAGTTGTTAGTAATTATATGTTTAATAGTGCCATTCAAAAATGCTATATCCCCGCCCATGTTGATTAAGAAGAAGTCTTCGGCAAACTTTGTACCGAAAACGGCACTTTCCACAATTGAGGGAACCCAGTAGCGCTCCATTCCTGGCTCGCGGTAAGTGTTAATAACTACAATTTTAGTGCCAGCTTTCTTGGCGTAATGGAGATACTTAACGGTGACTGGCTGATTATTGGCAACATTGGAACCAATGAAGACTAATAAATCAGTACCAATCCAGTCTTTATAAGAACAGGTGGTAGCCCCAGCACCGATAGCAGCTTTCAGTCCCGCCGTACTGGGAGAATGGCAGATGCGGGCAGCGTTATCAACATTATTGCTTCCCATTGCCCGCACAGCTTTTTGGGTAGCATAATAGGTTTCGTTGACAGTACCGCGACTGGTAATATAGAAACTTAGACGGTCTGGTGTGGTAGTGCGGATGCGATCGCTAATCACCTCTAAAGCTTCATCCCAGCTAACACGACGAAAGCCTTTTTCCCTTCGTTGACGAATCATCGGATAAGGGAGCCGTCCCAAGTCCCGTAATTGGGCACTTTTTTGCTTTTGTAACTGCGAAACATCCTCCAATAGCACAGGGTCAAAAGCTGGCATAGTATTCATCCGCAACAGTCGCAACCGAACATTGCAGAGATGGATGCCTTCTGTTGTCCAATCCTTCATCCCGGTTGTTCCGAGAGCGCAACCATCGCAGACACCTTTATCGAGAATATTCCACGCATAAGGTAGTTTGTCACGAGACAGCCAGATTGCCCGAAATACCTCCCAAAAATTGTTGGGATACTGTTCGCCAATGCCAAAAGGCTTCCAACTTGCCCAATTTGAAGGTGTCCAGTGTTTTTTGGGTTTAGGTAACATGATGCAGTGTGTGAGTTGCTGGATTCTTCCAGGCTACCGTTTTGAATAGCAATTGAGTAGCACGCGGTTAAAAATCCTTTTATATCATGTCCGCTAAATTACCCATAAGAAAAGAACCACACCCCTTAATCCCCTCCCCGCAAGCGCGGAGGGGAGAAAAAGCACAGCTTTGGCGGGGTGGGGTTCTTCGGGTTTAATAAGCAATCAAGCGGGCATGATATTACTTGCTGAATTTACCGAAATCAGAAGGCAAACGGACTTTTTGAGAAAGTAATCAGGAATTTGTGTGAAAAATAAAAGCCCTCCATTTAGAGGGCTTATTTTTTTAGTTTTTAACTAATCCGATTTAACCCAATCGGTAGGGTATTTGCATCTATACTATTTTTCTCCTGAAAATGAAAAGTTTCCAACTAATCCGATTTAACCCAATCGGTAGGGTTGGAGGCAAATAACTATAACCTTTTTAGATGTTTCCAACTAATCCGATTTAACCCAATCGGTAGGGTAAAAGACTTATCGTTACAAATATAAATGGTGAAGTTTCCAACTAATCCGATTTAACCCAATCGGTAGGGAGTTCGTCTAGCAGCCCTTACCCAGTAAGGGTTTCAGCCGCCAAATCGACACACTCCTGAAAAACATCATATATGTTGTGCAAAATTGCGCTCAACACATAGCTCAAACCCTTACCCAGCAAGCAATCGACACACTTCAACGAAATAATAGGCATTTCAGCGATTTGGCGGAGTGTGTCGATGACCATGTTACAAAACCTCCTTACTTATCTTAAAACCTAGATAATGTAATACTTTGGCGGTGCTGCTGGTTCTTCACTACCAACAGTTAATACTTTCTTAACAGCGTCTTCCGAAATCCAATAAAATCGCACATTATCTTCAGATGGTTTAACAAGTTTTTTCGATTTTTCAAAAAGCTGCCGCATTTCGTCCAAACTTAAAAAACATTCAAATACAGAAAACTGTACTCTTCGCCCGTAACCCTCCAGAAAATTAGATAACTTTGTACGCCTTTTATCATCAGGAATATCATACACAACAAGCACTAACATCTTTAGGACTAAAAATTAATGCTTAATGAAAATATAACCTTTTTTACTTGACAATATACAAGCTGTAACGGGAGCATACCACTTTTTTACAGATTCCGTCATTGCCAGCGTTGCGAACGCGAGTGCGTCTCTTAGAGTTGCAATCGCAAGGTATTGAGTTAAAAACGAGTCCATGCGATTGCTTCGTCATTCCTCCTCGCAATGACAGTTTATTTTTTTATCATCAAAAAATAAAAACTGGGATGCACCCGTATTGCTTTTTCAGAGGCTAGGGAAAAATTAACAAATACACATATATTCGGTATTGTCTCCTAGCTACTAACAAAATCTTTGTGGGCAGCAACAAGCATCTGAGCCTGTCTTAAAACGTTTCCGAATAAATAAAAAGGAATTTGCCAAGCTGCAACGGTAACTTCTTTGACTATATCTTGTACACTAATTGCAATTAATTCATGCTCTGGCGGCTCTCCCTCTACTGCACCAGACCAAGTGAAAGCTAATAAAAAATCATCATCTCCAGGTAAGGATGCAATCAAACATTCTTCAGGCGTTGGCTGGCAAATAATCCCATATTCATTTGCAAGTTCTACTAGCTTTTGAAAGTTGTTTACGTTCGTCATTTGTCCTTTGGATGTAATTGAATCTTAGGTTGACAAGGAATTATATTTTGTATACCCAAAACTAAAATTATTTACTCTATACCATTAATTACGAATTATTAAGGATTTATTGAAGTTAAATCAGGCTTAAGTCCAAAATCTTACCGCGATTGCCTGGTTGGATCGGCAACAATTGCTACTGTTTTAAAAAAATCTCAACTACCTACTTTTTCAGTTGAACCTATTTACATATACCTCCCTTCATTACAATGCTCTCATCTCATCCAGGCTGACGGAGTGCATTGAGAATTGCGATCGCTCTTTGGGGAACAGCTGTAAACCGAAGCAAGAAAAGATGCTCGTCAACGTTAGACTGTTGGATCGTCTTGGCATAGATATGTTCTTCTTCTGTAGCCAGTTCTGCTTCAATCAATAGCTTGAGTTTGAGATTACTCAAGAGTTCTAAAGAATGTGGCGATCGCAATTGCGCCCCTTTTTCTGAGAGGCTAATCAATGCTCCGATAAATACTGTTCCCACTGCATGTTTTCCCTGCAAAATGGTATATTCCACAGGTACTTCTTGAGAGAGAATGACTATTTTTTCCTCATCTTGAGGCAAGAATAAATTATATTTTCCGCCAATGCCACGAATTTCACAAATTGTCACAGGATATTTAATTCCTTTCGGTTCTATTCTTATTTGTCCAGCAATTTGGAGGTCAATATTGGCATCTTTGCAGGTATTTTCGGAAATTAAAATCTGTCCTCCCACGGTATAAGACTCAATTCGGGCAGCCAAATTAACATGGCTGCCAATAACTGTATATTGAGCGCGTTTTTGAGAACCAACATTTCCCGCTACAGCCTCGCCTGTATTCATCCCAATTCCCATTTCGAGAATTGGAAAATTCATTTGCCGATTTTGTTCGTTTACTTGTTGCATTGCCAATTGCATGGCAATAGCACAGGCGATCGCTCTTTGAGAATCATCTATACGACTAATTGGCGCACCAAATATCACAAAAATGCCATCACCCATAAACTCATTAATTGTGCCTTTATACTGATTAATTACATCTGTCATTGTTCCCAGATAAAGATTCAAAATCTTTACTACTTCTTCCGGGGGTAATTGTTCAGAAATAGCCGAAAATCCTCTTAAATCAGATACGAGAACCGTAACTTTTCGGCGTTCTCCCCCTAGCTTTAACCCCGAAGGAGTTTCGAGGATATTGGCGACAATTTCATCAGTTAGATAGCGGCCGAGGGTTTTTCGCATCTCGGTAGCACTTTGAGCAATATACTGAGTGAGTGCGATCGCAGAACCTGCAAATGCCAGCAATGAAGGAACAACAGGAATCCACCAACCAGCTAAAAATGCCAAAAAACTACCACCAATTAAACCACCACCTGCAAGAACAACACTAACAGCCATGAGAGTTTTCTGGTTGCTACTGTGGCGTTGCAGCCAACACAAGCTAGCGCCAATAATTGACCAAATCAAAATTGATAGCCATTCTATCGGATCGGGTAAACACTCAATCAACGGGCGACCTTCCATTGCCGTACTTAAAATTTGACTAATTAAGTTAGCATGAATTGTCACACCCGCCATCCGTTCCGGCTCAGTCAAGACATTACTGCTGTAAGGCGTATAGAATAAATCCTTTAAACTCTCGGCGGTAGCACCAATTAATACCACCTTGTCTCGCATTAAGTCTGGTGAAATCAGGTTCTCTTGCACTTGAGTGAGAGAGACTTTAGTAAACTGCTGTATCCGTCCTCGGTAGTTTAACAGCACTTGATAACTCCCCGCATCTGCTCGGACATAACCCCCATCATTAGGTTCAAAAATCGGGAAAATACCCCGATTTAACTGTAAGTAATTAGAGTTAGTTGCTGATGGCTTGGCAGTAATACCTTCAGGTTTCAAATACAACAATGCTAGTTTTAGAGCAAAGCTTTCGAGAACATCGCCATTATTTAAATTTACGTACAATAATGATCGCCGAATTTTGCCATCCCCATCTATAGGTAAATCATTCGATCCAATTTGATTAAGTTTCTTCAATTCTGGAGATGAATCAACCGCCGAACTGTCAACAGTATCAGAAATTTTTTGTACTCCAATCAAATTGGGAGTAGAATTAAAAACTTTAAGTAAAGCTTGATGACCGGGATTGACAGGTAAATCACGATAAATATCTAAACCAATAGCTCTAGGTTTTTGCTGTTTGATTTTCTCTAGTAAACTGGCAAGTTTCCCATCAGGCATAGGCCACTGTCCCTGCTTGCGGATATCTGCCTCATTAATCTCAACGATGACAATGCGGGTATCAGCCGCCTCTCGTGGACGAAGGAGAAAAAATTGATCGAGTGCTGCCAATTCCAACAATTGTAGTAATCCAGTAAAGCGGATTGCAATTATCAGGGCTGTAATATTGGGAACAGCAAGTAAAACACCACGCCATTGCCAGATTTGCGGTTTCAGCTTTGCCCACATAAGATTTAGTGAGGAGTTAAGAGTTAAGAGTTAGGGGTTGGAAATTTTTCCTCATCTCAATGACCCATGCCTTTCTTTTCTAGATGTGCAACAATCGATCAATGGTTCCGAAGCGATCGCACTCAAACCTACAGACTTGAAAAATTGTCTCCAATCCAGCCTCGTTTTAAAATTATTCGGCTCAGTCTGGCGTAGCTGCACCAAACTAGTCAGCGCTTCATGCCAAATCCCAGCTTCTGCATAGATGGTAGGCAATTTGTACAAATTTGCCTTTGCTAAAGCCTCCGATAAGGATACTCCTGGTTGAGTGCGTTCTACCCAACCTTCTACAGTCGGATTTCCACTGGAGTCTTGAGCATTACAAACAACTGTTAGATACCAATGATAAGTTTTACCTACAGCAAGTGCAGGGGAACTCTCAGGAAGTTTGAAGCTAATAATTCCGGGTCGTTCGGGAAGTAGAAAAGATGTTTCATAAAATATGTCTTGGTCTTCAGCTAGCAGCACAAATTTAGCTGTTTTAACTTGAGATGGAGGTACATACCAGAAAAACGTTGGATGTTGAGCAAATGTTAGCCCTAATTTATCTGGAGGGATTAAGGAAGTTATTAATTTTTTCCCTATTAGGCAAGAGCCGCCACGAGTAGAACCACCAGCACTTGCGGGAGGTTTTCCCCGTTGTGGGGGCTTAAATATTTGACTAATTTGCCAAGTTTTGTTGGGATGGGATGACTGAGCTTGTACCTGTGCTGTTAAAGCAGAAAGCAAACCCAAAGGTAAGGAAAAGGCTAAAAAATATAGGGATGGTTTAATCCATTTCATGTTGATAATGCCTGGGTTCTAGATTAGTCAGGTGAATAAATTAATTATTCCCAAAAGCAGGATTAGATTTTGCACTCAAGAACATTAAAGATATGGTTGCAAACTTGTGTGTAAACTGTAGGTCTAAAAGTGTGAACCACAAGAGACAGGTATGGCAAAATCTAAAATCCAAAATTGCTTGACAATATGGCAATATATAAAGTTGTAGCTAACCGCCTACGTAGAGGTTTAACGTGGATACCATTGCAATTCCTGCTCTAAATCGGCCAGTGGATGCCACGGTAGAAATTCCTGGTTCTAAAAGTCTTACCAATCGGGCGTTGCTTGTCGCTGCTTTGGCAGAAGGTGACTCCATTTTAGAAAATGCCTTATTTAGTGAAGACAGCGAGTATTTTGTCAAATGTGTAGAGCAATTGGGCATTCCCATTACTTTGAATCCTCATCAGGCAGTAATCCAAGTGGCGGGAAGAGGAGGTGATATTCCAGCTAAACAGGCAGATTTATTTGTGGGTTTGGCAGGCACAGCAGCCCGGTTTATCTCGGCGCTGGTAGCACTGGGTAATGGAGAATATCGTCTAGATGGCGTTCCCCGAATGCGAGAACGACCGATGGGTGACATGTTGACGGTACTGCAAGCGGGTGGAGCAAGCCTTGATTTTGACGGAAACTCCGGGTTTATGCCCTACACCGTTTCTAGCCGGGGATTCGCTGGCGGAAATTTTCGGTTGAAAGCGAACCAAACAAGTCAGCAACTTTCGGCATTGCTGATGATTGCACCTTATGCTCAACAAGATACGAGTATTGAGGTTGAGGGGACATTAGTTTCTCAATCTTACGTCAAAATGACATGTCGTTTGATGGCAGATTTTGGCGTGGAGGTGATTCAAATCGGTGATAATCAATTTCAGATCGAAGCCGGTCAACGTTACCAAGGTAGACATTATACTGTAGAACCCGATGCGTCAAATGCTTCTTACTTTTTTGCCGCCGCCGCCGTCACAGGTGGACGGGTGCGCGTCAAACATTTGACGAAACAATCTTGTCAGGGTGATATTCTATGGCTGAATGTTTTAGAACAGATGGGTTGTGAAATTAAGGATTCGGATGATTACACCGAAGTGACGGGGCCGAAGCAATTGCAAGGCATCGACATTGATATGAATGATATATCAGATTTGGTGCAAACATTAGCTGCGATCGCGCCCTTTGCCAGTTCACCGATTACGATTCGGAACGTAGAACATATTCGATATAAGGAAACCGACCGAATTCGAGCAGTTGTAACAGAGTTACGTCGGCTAGGGGTTCAGGTTGAAGAATTTCCCGATAGACTAAAAATTGAGCCTGGCCCTATTACCCCGGCAGAGATTGAAACCTATCACGATCATCGCATGGCAATGGCTTTTGCTGTCACTGGTTTGAAGGTTCCAGGAATTGTTATTAAAGATCCTGGCTGTACAGCTAAAACTTTTCCAGATTACTTTACTCGATTCTTCAAAATGTTAGAACAATAAGAGATTGAGTAGTAATTTTCATAGCGACTATCTTCAGCTTCGGGTTTTATTTTAGTGGTGGATTACGGCGTTATATGATGTCCGTCAAATCACTCATAATAAGTAGTTTGTAGTAGGGACTTCACTCCTGACTACGAACGAACTTTATTATCTTAAAACATTTTTTCTAAATCCAATAATTTTATATTTTTAATCGTTCTACAGAAATATCTTGGTTATTTCGTAAGTATTTATATTGCAAAATTAAATTTGATATTATTTTACCTCTAATTAAAGTCTGCTTAAACTATTGATTTTAATATAAGGTGAATCCAACGACTTGGAGACTTATTTCTTAAAAAAGGGAAAAATTATTTATTTTTATCACTGATTAGAACAGCGATAAATACCTATTGGGGAAATAAGGAAGTTAGAAACAAACTATTTCTATACCTTGCAGCGTGCATTGCTTACATAAATTTATTGTGAGGAAAATTGAGATGAAACTAGTTCCAAAATTACTGCTTGCTGCTGCTAGTCTGACTTTAGGTTTTGCTACTCTAGATGCAAAATCTGTATCTGCTGCAATTATTAATTATGCTTTCACAGTTGATAGTCCTGTAACTAAGGGAAATGGCTTTTTTAGCTTTGACGATTCAACTTTGAGTAATGATTATAATCCTGAAGCTACTATTAAATCACTCTCTTTTAAATTTGATGGCGATTCTACCGTTTATACTGAACAAGATGATACCAATTACCCAGACTTTCCTGTGGTTTTTCAAACCACATCTTTAACAGGAAAAACATATTTTGCATTAGATTATCTGTTCAATGATAAATCTAATCCTTCAAGTTCTATCAGTTATGAAATTATCGGTGAAGATTTGACAATTTTCTCTAGAACTTCTCCCGATGCTGAACCCATATCAGGTAGAGTTTCATATACACAAGTACCTGAATCTACACCTTTAATTGGCGCTCTCTTTGCTTGTAGCCTTGGTTTGATGATGAAGAGAAAGGGAGCTTCAATTAAAAAGGTTAAAGTGTAATCTTTGTCTAGTTGATATTAATGCTTATTCGTAGGCTTTTTTGTAAAAGCATAACATCTAACACATTGATACCAAAATAAAAATTGGGAATTAAAACCTGATTTTGGTAAGGGAATTCATTATGAAGTTTGCCTACGATTACCCTGAATTCTTTGTGTTAGCTGTTGCTGTGCCTTAACTTATCTGTCAGGAGAAGAAAATGGTAGATTACCGGAATTTTGAGCGCTTCCTGCATAGTCGAATGAAACGACGCAACTTAATTATCGGTGCTGGAGCATTGTCTGGTTTAGCGATCGCACTTACAGCCGCCATTGGGGAAAATTTATTCTTTGGAAGTCTCTAACGAGTCTATTCCTGAAAGTATGGCTAAATTGCCGCCGATGTAACCCATTGCCAAAGGAGATTGACCCTTTAACAACAACAGAATCTGATTAAGCATTTGTGGAAGAGTTGCACCATACAACTGCCAGAGCTTTTTCCAAAGTTGAGTTAAAATGCGATCGCCTGCGATATCATCAGTACCCGGTCGTAGCAACCAATGGGTTCGCAATATCTGAAAATGACGAATATCATGATTCTGCACAACTCGATGAATCTCTTGAGCAGTATGTTCTACCAATTCATCTGTAACCACTTTCATTATCAGGGGTTGCAATGTAAATGAGGGTTCATAATCACCGATCCATTTTTCTAAAAGCGATCGCCTTTCTAAGGCTACAATGCCCTCTAAAACCATCGCTGGGTCAACGGATATCAGCAAATGGGTTTGCAACCGAGAGAATGAGACAGGTTCTTGCCAAATAGCCAGCCAGTAGAGAATGTCTTGCTCTAAGCCGGAAAGTTGCTCAAATTGCTGCTTGAGAATCACACGTAAGCGATCGCCTACAATTAGAGTATGCTGACTCAGAAAAGCAGCAACATTCCCAGCAAATACAGACTGAATCAATGGTGTTACCAGTTTCAGCGCCAAGGGATTACCGCGATAAAGTTGAATTAAAACTGATAAACCCAGTTCCTTGCCTGTCAATCCCCTTGATTGTAATAATTCTACAGCCTCTATTTTTTGCAATCCTTTGAGATTTAAACAGCGAAATGTTTTGCTATTAATTTCACCAGCGTTTATCTGTTCGCGGCTGCTAATCAGAATACAACTTTGATGCCGTTCCCGACTTAATTGTTGGATAAATTGCCCATAGCTGAGGTCTTGTAGCTGGGAGAAAGCAGCCTCGAATCCATCCAATATCAACAGACAGCGACGTTTTTGTAACTGCTGGATGAGTTGTGCAGTACCTTGTTGAATATTTTGGGCAACGCTTTGCTCAAAGGAGTTTAGTAAGCTATTCAGCAGGGAAATGAGAGATGGGGAAGTTTGCAGAGACTTCCAAATTAAACAAGCAAATTTTGACTGAATGCGGTCTACTAAAGCCAGTGCTAGGGCGGTTTTGCCAATACCAGCAATACCGTTAATGGTGATTAATTTACAGTTTTGGCTAGTTATCCATTCTTCTAACTGCGCCAATTCCTGATTTCGTCCATAAAAGCTTTCGATATCAGGTGCTTCATTGTAGTCTAAGTAAGGCGTAGTGATATCTGCAATAGATTCTAAGTCTGCATTAGATGGCTCTGCGATCGCTTCCCAGTTTACAATACCAACAGCTTGACAGATAGCGATGAAAATTTCTCGCTGAATGCGATCGCCTTGCCAAAATCGGCGTAAAGTGGCTTTAGAGGTATGGGCATCTTGCCACCAACGCGCCGTGCTAGTTTTTGTCCAACCTAGACGTTGACGCGATTTGTCTACAATTGCTAGTCCTGCTGTTGATGCTTTCAGCGAGTTTGACATACATCTATGGCTTAGATTCCGACTTATGAGATAAGTAGGGTATCTGGGAATGAGTTTCAAACAATTCTAATAACCCAATTGTACCCACAAAGAAGTATAAATCCGATATTGGAGCGGCAAATAATTTTTCTTTAAAATAATTTAATTTCATCTTATTTTTTCAAATATTTTGCTTTAGCATAGTATTCTTATTTTTATTAAAATGGATTTTCATAACGGTAAGGCTGTGTATCGTGCAAAGGATAAAGATTTGTATCTGATTGTGATTTTAGCGATACTTGGTTATCTGGAGTTTTCGCTTCCAAAATAATAACTTCCACAGCGTCCCCAGCATGAAAAGGTAAACCCTGTAGCGTCAGAGTTCCATCTTCAGTTAACACGATTTCTATCTTGTGAGCCTTCATATTTCAACTCCTAAATCATTTTAAAACAATTCTAACAACCCAATTGTATCTACGAAAAAACTATAAATTCCATATTGGATTGGTTAATATTTTTCGTAGGTGCATAAAAAGTGGCAATAATTACTTCAACGAAATGAGCCGGGATTTTTTTATTCTTTGAGAGACTGAAGCAAGTGACTAGGACGTGCAACTTTTACACCAACATAAAAATCAGGATAGCGAACAAATATATAATGCTCATACTCATACCAGTGCATCTCACCCTTTTCTTGGTTACACATCAGACAAATTACCCAAAAATTCTTGAATTCCATTGATAACCAGGGATACTGGGATCTAGGAAGCTTATGATCTATTGTTTTACCACCCTTTTCAGAATACTTGTCCCCACAAATTGGACAGTAATAGTCTGAATTATCTCTCACCCAAGTTTTACTTTCTTGTGTTGTACCGCACTCATAATCACCATTAACATATCGCCAGTAATCGAATTTTCTATAATTTTCAAAATCTTGATGAGTTAGTTTATGATAACGCTTGCTGCCAATTTTATCTGCAATTTTAAATAATTCATTTAGTTCTTTTTCTTCAAGGTTCATTGGACTTTCCTCTAATATTTGACAGTTCTGTATGACTTTTGATTATTTTGCTTCCTATATGTCTTTTTTGTTTTATTACTAAAATCAATAAATTCTATTTCTGTATCAGGAAACTGCTTATCGATCTCTTCTGCAATTTCATTCACTTCTTTAGCTAACCTCTGATTACTTTCTTGTGTTTCTTGAGCAGTAAGATATTTATTTCCAATTCGGTCTGCTTCTAAAAATAATTCTTCAAGTGTCAAATCATGGAATTGATATTTATCTAAAAAATCCTTTATTTTATGATAGAGGCTGATAACGTTGTTCCATCCAACATTCTTGTAACCTTCTGTTTTTAGCCAGTGTATATCTTCTTGCTTCAGTTTGGTTCTATTTTTTGAGTTAACACGTTGAGTATCGCGGTAGCTCATACCATTGAAGATTGTTTTTTTAGTTTTATGCTCAGTCATAGACTTGTTTTTTAACCTAGTGTAGATTTAAATAAGTGAATGACTGCTTTCCGAATTTCGCTGTCTTCATACTGGATAATTTTCTTGGTATTTATAGCTAATTTCAGTCTGATTTCATCAATTAAATTTTTTAAGGTTTTATTGTCTTTCATTAGTTGCTCATTTACAACTATCAAATCTTTATTTTGAGAGGTTATAGCTTTGAGCCTATCTTCTACAAGATTACTTTTGCTGTATAAACTTTGAATTTCAGCTTCGCGTTCATCCTTTTCCTCTCTTTGAGAATTTATAAGCCGATCAATTTTCGTTGCATATTCCTTTTCTTTCCGCTCAAGCTCGTTTGTTTTCTTCGTTACCAAACCTTTCTGAGCAGCTTGAAGACGCTGACGATTTATTAGTTCAGAACCAGCAAAATGTGAAATAGCTCTACGAATAGTAATTTCGTCAGGATTAATATTAAAGTCAATTTTCTCTAATGCACGTTTAGCATCTGCTGTTGTCCATCCTTCACCTTCAAGTAGCTTAATAGCCTGTGACTTATTCACTGTTATAAATTTATAAGGTATGGTTAATGTAATTTAGGTTACGTTTTATTAGTATAAAACACGTATACAGTAACTAGACTGGCAATTTTACCGAAAATCATTATTTACAAGTGAACCTACTACTGAGCATCAAGTGAGCATAAAACTGAGCATATCTCCCAGAAAAACCCACCTACGCTAGAGACAGGAAACAAAAGCGCCAGGTAAAAATTATGACTCAAACGCTAGAACAACAACCCAGTGGTTTATATCTGCAAAACTCCAACCAACAGATTGCCTTTCCCCTCAAACACACTGAAGTAAAAGCCAAAATAGATGGTAACATCTCACGTGTGGAAGTTACCCAAAGCTTTGAAAATCCCTTTACCACAACCCTAGAAGCCGTTTATATTTTCCCCTTACCCGATGAAGCCGCCGTTGATGATATGCTGATTCGTATAGGCGATCGCACAATTCAAGGCAGCATCAAAAAACGTCAAGAAGCTTTAGCCATCTACGAACAAGCCAGAAAACAAGGACAGACAGCCGGGCTTCTCGAACAAGAACGAGACAATATCTTCACCCAATCTCTGGCAAACATCAAGCCAGGCGAACAAATCGATGTGATTATTTGTTACAGCGACAGCCTAAAATTTGAGGGGGGAAATTACGAGTTTGTCTTCCCAATGGTTGTTGGCCCCCGTTACATTCCCGGAATCACCATCGAAGAAAATGCTGTCGGGGGTGGTTCAGCCATTGCACCCATGACTTTAAATCAAGATACCGATTTAGTTCCAGATGCTTCCCGCTTAAACGCTCCCATTTTGCCAGATGGAATGCGATCGCGTCATGATATTAATGTCGCTATAGAAATTAATGCTGGCGTTGAGATTCAAGATATTAATTCACCCTCTCATCAAATCCAAATCATCCGTGAAGGACAGTTAGTGAATGTCAAACTAGGTGGTGGAGACACAATACCCAACAAAGACCTAATTTTACGCTACCAAGTTAGCAGTAATAACACCCAAACAACTACGCTGACTCAAGCCGATGAACGGGGTGGACACTTCGCCTTATACATGATTCCCGCCGTTGAGTACCGCCCTGATGAGATTGTCGCCAAAGATATGGTGTTTCTCATCGACTCCTCCGGTTCTCAAAGTGGCGAACCACTGATGCAATGTCAGGAATTGATGCGCCGTTTTATCAATGGACTCAATCCTGACGATACCTTTAGCATTATTGATTTTTCTGATACTACACAGCAACTCTCACCCGTTCCCCTCGCCAATACTTTCCAAAATCGTTTATTAGCAATCAACTATATCAATCGGTTAAACGCTGGTGGGGGAACAGAAATGTTAGGCGGTATTCGCACCGTCTTAAACTTAAAAGCCACAAATCCGGGACGCTTGCGAAATATTGTTTTACTAACTGATGGCTATATCGGTAACGAAAACCAAATTTTAGCAGAAGTTAAACAGCGTCTCCAGCCAGCAACCCGCCTTCATAGCTTTGGTGCAGGTAGTTCGGTGAATCGTTTCTTACTCAATCGGATTGCAGAATTAGGACGGGGTATTGCTCGGATTATTCGCCATGATGAACCTGTAGATGAAGTGGTAGAAAAATTCTTCCGCCAAATCAATAATCCAGTCCTCACCAATATTCAATTGCAATGGGAAGGTGATGGAGAATCTCCAATCATGTATCCCTCGACACCACCAGATTTATTTGCAGAGCAACCGTTAGTGTTATTTGGACGCAAACCAGACGCGCATTCTGGAAAGTTGCACGTTATCGGCATTGCTGCGGGTGGTAGGCGTTATCAGCACAGTTTTCATCTGAATTTTCCCCAAACAGGTAATCCTGCGATTGCTCAACTTTGGGGACGTTCCCGCATCAAGGATTTAATGAATCAAATGGTTAGTGGCGACACAAAGGGAGGTGTAGAAGCGGTGACAGATACGGCTCTGACTTATGAACTGTTATCGCAATATACCGCTTTTGTTGCCGTCAGTGATGATATCAGAGTCAATCCCAACCAGGATTCTATATCTATGCAAGTACCTGTGGAAATACCTGAATCTATCAGCCATGAGGGTATTTTTAGTAACGTTTCTTTTGGTGCTGCTCCTGGGGGTGGAATGGCAAGCAGTCGCCAGTCAGCAAAGAAACAATCTGCACCATCTCCAATGTCTGTATTACCACCACCATCCCCAATGTCTGCGCCAGCAAAACCGATGCAACGGTTTGAAGAGATGGAGTCATTGTCAGAAATTGAATTTGGATATGCTGAAGATTTTAGTAATCTTGATAGCCTGTTATCAGTTTCCGAAAGCTCGATGCCAGAATTGGAAGATTTAAAAACCTTACGGAAAAAAGAATCCTCTGTCCCTCATTTACAGGTTGTGAGCGTGACGGGATTGAATCAGCAGATGATTTCTTTGCTGACTCAATACTTGCAATCAATTCAACTCCCTAGAGGTTTTGGTGGTGATTTGGTGTTTGAATTCCAACTGAACCAGGGACGGGTAAGACAATTGCTGCTAGATGAACAGGCTTCATCCTTGAAGGAACAGACTGTGATTGAATTAATTAAGCGATCGCTTTTAACTTGGCGACCCTCCCAGACTATCACCAGTACGGTGGTGTTAACACTTCGGATTCAACCGTAATAGCTCCTTTATTATAGTGGAGAGCGATCGCCTGCGGTATACTGTTGGCGATCGCTCTTTTGGTATAGGTTTTAAAACGCCTTTTCCTACCGTCTTCTAATCCAAATTATTTCCTCGTAATCAACCCCCTAGATTGTTCCACCAAGCGAATAAACTCATCCCGATAGCCCTCTTGGTCTTCCCCCTTCGCCTGAGTAGCCAATTTCATCACCAAATCATAGTTAGCATTCCCCTTATACTCCGAGTCACGCAGCACCATCCCAAAGGTCGCCACCGCAGCAGCAAATCTCAGGTTTGTAGAGGGTATTTGGTCGCTTCTCAAATCATCTTGAATGGTTTGGGTAATTAATTGACTAGTGGTATCCTGGGGCAATTTATAGCGCAGTTTCACCTGCATCAACTCATTGCCGGCAGCATCAAGCGCCGTTTCACCAGAACGCTGATACCGCAATGGGTCTACCTCCGGCAGTTTCACATCACTCTTCGTCCCAGTAGGAATTATTTCATAAAGCGCTGTCACAGAATGACCAGCCCCAATATCCCCTGCATCTTTCTTATCGTCATTGAAATCCTGGTTTTGCAGCAGGCGGTTTTCATAACCAATCAAGCGATATGCCTGAACTTTCGCCGGATTAAACTCCACCTGAATTTTCACATCTTTGGCAATGGTAAATAGAGTTCCCCTCAAATCGTTAACTAAAACCTTTTTGGCTTCCAATAGGGTATCGATGTAAGCGTAATTGCCGTTACCCTTATCAGCCAACTGTTCCATTTTCCCGTCCTTATAATTACCAGTGCCAAATCCTAATACCGTCAGGAAAATTCCTTGTTCTCGCTTCTGTTCAATTAATCGCGTCAGTTCGCCATCGCTGGAAACCCCGACATTAAAATCTCCATCGGTAGCTAAAATTACTCTATTATTACCAGACTTGAGGAAGTTTTGTTTAGCTATCTTGTAAGCTAGTTCAATGCCCTGACCGCCAGCAGTTGAGCCTCCAGCCTCCAAGCGGTCAATCGCCGCCAGAATTTTTGATTTCTGACTACCAGGTGTAGCAGGTAACACTACTCCAGCATTCCCAGCATAGACTACTAAACTTACCCGATCTTCAGGACGCAGTTTATTCACCAGCAATTTCAGTGACTGTTGCACCAACGGCAATTTGTTGGGGTCATTCATAGAACCGGAGACATCAATCAGAAATACTAGATTACTGGCTGGTAAGGTTTCACTCTCTAGGCGTTTACCTTGCAAACCCACCTGTACCAGCTTGTGTTGAGGATTCCAGGGAGCAGCAGCAACTTCAGTGGTGACAGAAAAAGGGCGATCGCTTTTTGGTTGGGGATAATTATAGGTAAAATAGTTAATCAGTTCTTCAATTCGCACTGCATCCTTGGGTGGTAATTGCCCTTGAGTAATAAATCGTCGCATGTTGCTGTAGGATGCTGTATCCACATCAATGGAAAAAGTGGAAAGAGGGTCATTACCAACGCGATGGAAGGGATTATCCTCAATTCGGTTGTAGTTCTCCGTATTGAATCTGCTATCGGTTTGTGGCTCAGGGGCAATCCTTCCACTAGTTCCACCAGCTTGTCGGATTTTAGGCGTATATGCACGGTCAACAACTTGATTCTGCACAGATGAACCAGACGGAATACTAAGGGATGGAGCCGTAGGTAAGGGTTGAGTCTTTCGGGTAGACTCGTCTTGAGTCCGTTCTCTGGGAGCCTGAGTCGGAGCTTCCAATTCATCTATCTGACTTCTTAGGGTTGCTAACTCCGGTGCGAATTCCGACTGCAACCGTTGCAGAGTTTTCATATCCGCTTCGGTCACTATCTTGGGGTCAGTCGCTATTAGCTCATTGCTCTGATTCATACAGGCATTCAAGACTGTGGCAAACTCAGTCCGGGTTATCGGAACAGTACCAAAGTTTTGAACGGAGACGACACAACTATACTTTTGTACCAATGCCTGGAGTGCTTTGTAGTCAGGGTGATTGGGTAAAATGGAGGTTGTTGGAGTAGAACTGAGAAGAGTCTGATTGCCTGGAACCGCAACTGTAGCAGACTGACGTAAAACAGCAATTCCTACTGATGGTATTAATAATAGCAGTGTTACAATACTGACTCGTTGCCACATTTTGGACGGAATCGGGTAAGACATGGCTAAATCCTCACACTAAATTTGTGTATCAGTTCAAAAACTTTTGGTATGTGTGGAAGCTCTGTCTCTTCAGACGGGGTTGCTAACATTTGAAGTTTCCACTTACCCAGAATAGTCTTGAACAGCCTCGGATCTCATGACTGTTGCAGTTTTGGTAACTGTAGCGGATACAACACTAAACATTCCTGTCTAGCATTTAAGGAATATTGGGAGTTACAAAAATACAATATCTTAACCCGAACTCAGGTTAAGTTAAGTCTCTAATAGGGTTTCAAGAGAAATGATACAAAACATTTCCCTCTTCATTGACTTCAAACTCAGCATTAAGTTCCTTGGCTTTATCATCTAAATATTGTTTAGCTAACTGGGTTGATATTTCAGCATTTTTCGCCAGTTGCAATACCGTTACTCTGCCAGCATTTTGCTCAATTAATTCTAATAACACTAACTGAAGACGCTTTTGTTCTGATTCTATAAGTAATGCTTTTTCCTTTCGATTCTGCTGCACTAAAGACCAACTCAACCAGCCTCCTATAAGGGTTGAAGGAATAGTAAGAATAGTTAAGGCAGCCACATCATTTTCCTTTTCTTGAGCGGGAGTTTTGGGACTGAGAAGTTCTAGAATTATCACCGCAGACAAGGGAATGCCAAATAATAGAAAACATACTGCTAAAATTTTTTTAACTAGTTTCATAGAACCTTGTTCAACTCTTAAAAAAGAATGTAAAAATAATAACGTCCGGGATAAGGAAAGGGAAAGGTAGTAAGCTGAAAATAACTTAAAATTCAGCACCTGTCCAGCGATCGCACTTACAGCCGCCATATTTTTCTCAGGCTTTCCAAACAATCCTTTTGTCGCTGCTCAATTACTGCTGGAGTCCATTCAGATTGTTGTAAAACTTGGGTTGTCAGAACAAAAGGCACAATATTTGTATTACTAACAAAATACTTTTTTTTCTTTTTATCAAAGTCGTAGTTTTGCGCCTCTGCATTCTTCTTTCGAGAAAGCAGTGCTAAATTACCTATTCTATGCACATACTGAAGACGCTCTTTATCATTCGGGAACCACTTAAGCCATGTACTTCCTTGGCTTGGATTTTGAGGAAGAACATGCTCAACCGTAATAACTGGATAATCATAAGTCCCTTCTGCTTCTGAAAGTGCAGAGTCAAGGCGTAGAAGAACATATTGTCTAATTCGCTTGATTGGATATAAATCTCCAGCAATTCTCATTTTGAAAAAAAATCAGAGAAAATTCTTTATTTAAATAGAGAACTTGTGTCGAAGCATAATTTTTTGACAAATAATTATCA
>NZ_JBALBW010000120.1:0-31831 GCF_036919895.1 Nostoc sp. | reverse complement strand
GCACCGGCTCGTTTATTGCAGTTGAATATATCCGAATCAGAATTAGCCCGTCGTCGTGCCAATTGGCAACCTCCTGCTCCGCGTTACACTAAAGGCGTGTTGGCGAAATATGCCAAATTGGTATCTTCTAGCAGTCTTGGTGCTGTGACAGATTTGGATTTGTTCAACGAAGAAACAGTTTCTTTTACTTTTAGCTCAATACGATTCAGTTAAGCATTTTTCTCTTCTCTCTGAGTCGCGCCCGTTGCTTCTCCTGTCGGAGACGGTGCGGGTGCGCGAACAAGTCGGGAAACCCGCCCAACGCACTGGCTTCTCTGTGCCTCTGCAGTTTAACAAACAGTTTTAACTTTAACTGAACCGTATTGACTTTTAGCTGACGACAAAATTTACCAACTTTCCAGGCACCACAATTACCTTTTTAATCTCTTTACCTTCGATGTAACGCTGGGCAATTTCTGATTCACGGGCGTATTTCTCCAACGCTGCTTTATCTGCTTGTGCTGGTACTTGAATCGCACCGCGAGTTTTACCCATAACTTGAATCACTAAAGTAATTTCATCAGCAACCAAAGCATCAGGGTCAAATGATGGCCAAGTTTGAGTGTGAACTGAATTACTTTCACCTAACAAATGCCACAATTCATCAGCAATGTGTGGTGCAAAGGGTGCGAGTAACATCACCAAAGTCCGAATACCTTCTGCGTAAATTGGTGAATTTTTGTCGGCATCACTTAGGGCATTACTCAACTTCATCAATTCGGAAATAGCTGTGTTGAATTGATATTCGTCTTCCAAATCTTCTGTCACCGCTTGAATAGCCGTGTGAATTGCCCGCCGCAATTCCTTTTCTGTCTTAGTTAAATCAGACAGTTGAGCTTTTTTGCGGGATACCCCAGCAGTAATATAATCTGTCACCAAACGCCAAACCCGATTTAAAAAGCGGAATTGTCCTTCCACATCGGCTTCATCCCATTCCAGGTCTTTTTCTGGCGGCGCTTTAAACAAGATGAACATCCGCGCTGTGTCTACACCGTATTTAGAAATTACATCTTCTGGTGCTACACCGTTGCCCTTTGATTTAGACATCGTGGCGTAGAGACGTTGCAAAGGTTCGCCTGTCTGAGGGTCGCGGGGGTCAGATGAATTTACCAGATTAGAAGGAATCCATTTATCTTTACCGCCCTTATTGGGGTTTAGGTAAGTTAAGCCTTGTACCATCCCTTGAGTTAACAGGCGTTGGAAAGGTTCATCAAAATTCAGTAACCCTCTGTCCCGCAGAACCTTAGTGACAAATCGCGAATACAACAAATGTAAAATCGCGTGTTCAATCCCACCCACATACTGATTCACTGGCATCCAGTCGTTTACTTTACTGGAATCAAAAACCTGTTGTTCATTCTTAGCGTCAGGGAAGCGCAAGAAATACCACGAGGAATCAATAAAAGTGTCCATCGTGTCAGTTTCCCGCTTCGCTGGAGTGCCGCAAGTCGGACAAGATACATTTACCCAGCTTTCTAACTGAGTTAAAGGTGAACCGCCGCGTCCAGTAAATTCCACCTCTTCTGGCAACTTGACTGGCAAATCTTTGTCAGGTACTGGCACTATCCCACAGTTGGGACAGTGAATTACAGGTATTGGTGCGCCCCAATAACGCTGTCGTGAAATTAACCAATCCCGCAAGCGATATTGCACCCGCACTTTCCCAAAACCTTGTTTTTCGGCGTGTTCAATAATTGCTTGTTTAGCATCTACGGAAGCCATACCAGTAAAAGCTCCAGAATTAATTAAAATTCCTGGTTCAGTGTATGCCTTGTTATAGTCAATTTGGATGAGTTGTGATTCATCAGTGTTTGATGTTGGAGTTAAGTCAAAACCTGCAACATTATCTGGAGAAGCAATAACAAAATCAACTGGCAAATCGTAATTTTTGGCAAACTTAAAATCGCGGACATCGTGTGCTGGTACACCCATCACGGCTCCAGTACCATACTCATACAGTACATAGTCAGCAATCCAAATCGGCACTTCTTCCCCTGTAAATGGGTTAATTGCCTTACCACCTGTGGGGATACCCCGCTTAGGTTTGTCTTCAGAAGTACGTTCCAATTCACTTTGATTGGAAACCTCTTTAATAAAGACTTCTACCGCCGCTTGTTGTTCTTTTGTGGTGACGCGGTTTGTTAAGGGATGTTCTGGTGCTAACACCAGGTAGCTGACACCATAAACGGTATCTGGGCGCGTAGTATACACGGCGATCTTTTCATCTATTCCAACAATGGGAAATTCTAAATAAGCGCCTGTAGATTTACCAATCCAATTTGCCTGCATCAATTTGACGCGTTCCGGCCAACCTGTCAACTTATCCAAGTCATTGAGTAATTCTTCGGCGTAGTCGGTAATCTTAAAAAACCACTGCCGCAACAATTTGCGCTCAACTATTGCACCACTGCGCCAAGAACGCCCTTCGTTATCAACTTGCTCATTTGCCAATACAGTTTGGTCAATAGGATCCCAGTTTACGGCTGCTTCTTTTTGGTAAGCTAACCCTGCTTGCAAAAACTGCAAGAAAATCCATTGCGTCCACTTGTAATAATCTGGCGAACAGGTAGCAAGTTCACATTCCCAATCAATGGATAAACCAAGACGCTGCAATTGCTGCCGCATCTGGGCAATATTTTGATAAGTCCACTTTGCTGGCGGTACACCACGGTCAATGGCGGCATTTTCTGCTGGCAAGCCAAAGGCATCCCACCCCATTGGGTGTATTACCCGATACCCTTGCATTCGCTTGAGACGGGCAATCACGTCGCTAATCGTATAATTACGGACGTGACCCATGTGGAGGCTGCCCGATGGATAAGGGAACATGGATAAAGCGTAGAATTTTGGCTTGTTGCTAGCTGAAGGTGTCTTATCTAAGCCAAGTTCTACCCATGTTTTCTGCCATTTTTCCTCAATCGCTGCTGGGTTATATCGGGAATCCACCAAAAATTCTCCTACTGGGTCTATCTATGTTCACATAGCAATTTAATCTATATTGTAGGTCAACTACTCATCGATAGATTTATATAATTGAGCATCAGCCTGATTATGCCCAAACTGCTAGTGTTTCAGTTAGAGACTTCCAAATAAAAAAATACCCAAAAACTGGTGAAAAAACTCTCTTCTCATTATTTCTCTGTGTTGCACCAGGTGCTACAAACTCCTCCACTCCCGCAACGCACTGGCTTCTCTGTGCGGCAGTCGCTCATTGGGGAAACCCCCAAGACCGCGCTGCCTTGTCTCTGTGGTTCGTTTATTTGAGTAATTTATTTCTTGGAAGTCCCTTATCGTAATAGTCATTCGATGAAGGTTTAGATGGTTGAATCAAATATAAAATTTTCTGATTGGGTGCGGTTTTTTGTCTACGGCACACTCAAACCAGGTGAAGCTAACTATAAAAAATACTGTGCTGACAAAGTAGTTGATGTCAAAAAAGCTTTTGTAGAAGGTAAATTGTTTGCTCTGCCAACGGGCTACCCAGCAATGACGCTAGGGGATACCAAAGTTTATGGATACTTACTTTCTTTTTCTAACCCAAGAATTTTAAATCAGCTAGATGCACTAGAAAATTACCAGTCCACTAGACAAGCGCCAGGAAACCTCTATAACCGACAAATTATCGAGGTTTATGAGCTACAGTCGCTTTCTCTGGGTTGGGCTTGGGTTTATTTAATGACTCTAGAGCAAATTGACCAATTCGGGGGTTTCCTCCAACCTAACGGCTGGTGGAGTGGCTGTGGTTTAACCGCAAAGTACATTCACGATTTGTGAACTATTGACTTTACGATTAGTTGATGTCCTGTTTGGAGTCGTGCCGTTGTGGCTGTACCGGATAAATTGGATTTTCTGGAGAAGCTACAGCTGCTTTCGGAATTTCAATTACCGGGTTATTTAATCCCACCATCAGAGGGGAGGGTGGAATTATAGACGCTGCTGAGGACGTTTGGAGCGGTTCTTTTTCTGGTCGTTGCGCCAGTTGCGGCAGACTCGAACCACCAGATCCTAAGCTAGATACTGCACCGATTACACAAGCAGCAACGGCTGCGCTTCCCGCTAACCAGTTGAACCGGGAGCGGCGGCGCAAGCGTGTCAATACTTGCTGAACTGTTGCTTCTGTTGACTCTTGGGCTGTGGGGACTGGGAGAGTCCGCAAGCCTTGGCGCAGCTTTAACAGTCGCGCATACAAGCATTGAACTGAGGCATCATTTGCCAGCCATTCTTCTACTTGCCTGCGTTCAGAGGCTGTAACTTCACCATCGAGGTAAGCACTCAATAACTCGAAGCGATCGCGCTTCACTATATCCATAAGACCCGTTGATTCATTGGTATGCTTGGCCATCCCATCTGACAAATCTTGAGGAAGTTGCAAAGGAGAACGGTCGTAAAACTGAGAATCAGTTGTCATCTTAACATTATTAACAATTCAGACACGGGTAGAATAGGCGGGAATTTCGGGAAAATTAGCCGTTTTTCCTTCTCAGAGCAGAATCGAACTACGTCTTTCTGGTAATTCTTAATCTATGCTTAAATTCTGCCATTGGGCAGAGGCAATATACTGTAAATTAGGAGTCTAGGTAATTCTGCAAGTGAGCTTGCAGTCTCGATCTAGCTCTGGCTATTCTTGACTTCACAGTTCCTAAAGAAACCCCAGTGATTTCAGCAATTTCTTCATAAGCCATGCCTTCAATCTCTCTTAGGACAATGGTAGTACGAAAAACTTCTGGTAAATCCGCGATCGCTTCCCGCAATTGCTCGTAAAATTCTCTAGTTGTCAGTTCTTCTTCAGGTCCGGGGGTATCCCCGGCGATTTCCCAATCCATCTCGCCGTCCTCTACCGAGCGGGGAGCATCCAGTGACAAAGGACTAACAACCCGCTTGCGTTTCCGCAACTCATCGTAAAACAAGTTGGTGGCAATGCGGCTTAACCAGCCCCGAAATTTAGCAGGCTCTTGTAATCGGTTAATATTCCGATACACGCGAATCCAAACTTCTTGAGCTAAATCGGCTCTGTCAGCCCAATCTGGAGCCAGGTGGTATAGAACTCTATCAACTTGACTTTGATAGCGGCGTAATAGCTCTGAAAACGCAACACGATCTGGTCGCAGTCCCACTTGACAGCGCAAAATTAAATCGTGGTTAGGGAGTTTGTCAACTTGCACTGATGCTTCTGGATACTTTGCATCAACCGTTGACCAGGATACAGTGATCGACTGACTCATAGATCGTACTGGCTCTAAATCATCCCTATCTATTAGACATGCTAATGGGATAGAAGTTCCATGCTAAGGTGACGGATTTATTACTGGAACACGGAGGCAGACAATTTTGGATACATTTATAGCAATAAAGTGAGCTACTTTTTCCTTATACTGCTGGCATAGTTGCCCAAGACTTATCAGCTAACAAAGGTGCAACATCATGCACATTTTAGTACTTTTAGCAACTGGGTATATACGCTTGATAAAAATAATTAAATCTGGTTATTAAGGATGAAGAGAAAAATTTTGTAATTCTAGCTTCTTGATATCTTTTAAATTCAGATAATAATTGCTGGGAGTTGGGTTGCTGCGGTTATTATAATGGTGATTTATTTTTTGATTTTATCACCACAATAGTTGCCGATTGTTCTAGTTGTGACCCGTAGATAGCACCAGTGTTATGTTCCTCTGGTACGCGAACTTGAAAAAATAAATTAAGGGAAAATGTAATTGTGACTGCTAGCAATAGTTTTTCAAACATGGTTTTTCTCCCACCTACAGCACTAATCATTGATTGCGATATCGCAAAAGTTCCAGCAGAAAGTCGGAGTGAAGGCTTACAACCCCCTTGGAGTTTTGCTGCTTGGGCAATTTGTATAGTCTTAGTTTGCCCAAAGGTGTTGGCAGATTTATAGCGGAAATGATAAGTATTGATAAATTTTTGATAATCGGATGATGAACCCATCCAATTGATCGGCTGGATATGTCAGGGATAAACAATAGGCGATGGCAATGGTAAGAAACGAATCTGTAGGGCGGATGGTAATGTTGCTTTGTTTTGGCACAGCATTTTTATCTTTAGCTGTCCATTGGCGCATTACTACGGCGGTACGGCAGTCTGAGAAGTCTGCATCTACTTCGATGCGGCGAGATTCTACCCTAACCAATCCTAAGGGAAGCCGCTCAGAGGGAGTCTATAAGAATCTGTCACAAGTCAGTTTAGGGGAACTTGCGCTGGGTGCATCTGTGCCACCAGGTGAAGTGGCCCAAGGCTCAACTGTCCAGAGGGCGGTTAAACCAAAGTCCTCTGCTATTAAGCCTGGAACTAAGTCGAAAATAATTAAGAAAAATGTAGTGAAAGTAGCTGATAGACGCAGAATAGTTCGGAGGACACCTACGCTTAGGTCTTCTGTCATTAAGCCTCAAACTCAGCCTCAAATCATTAAGAAGAATGTAGTAGCTACAACTGAACTACCAACTCAGACAAGGCTGGTGGCGCAAGCAGAAAGACAAAATCCAGTAGCGGATAGCTGGCCAAAAGGTCTATGGTCTCAGGCTTCAGCCCAACAAATACCATCTTACAGGGTAGCAAATGCCACGACGCAAGTAGTAGTTGATTTAAGCGATCGCCGCACTTATGTATACGCAGGAGATGAAGTGATAGCCAGCTACCCAATCGCTGTAGGTAAGAAGGGTTGGGAAACGCCCACAGGTTCTTTCCAGGTGATCCACATGCGGCATTATCCAATCTGGCGTCACCCGATCACGGGCAAGGTATTTCAGGCTGGTACGGATAGCCCCTTGGGAGACAGATGGATTGGTTTCTGGTCAGATGGACGGAATGAAATTGGCTTTCACGGTACACCGGATATTGACCTGGTAGGAACGGCTGTATCCCACGGCTGCTTAAGAATGCGTAATTCTGATGTCCGAATGTTGTATGAGCAAGTGAGTATAGGGACAACAGTGTTAGTACGTAATTAAGAGTCATTAGTCATTAGTAATTGGTCTAAGACAAATGACCAATGACCAATGACTATTAAAATTATAATTTTTGCTCAAAATTAGGTGCGTATGTTTGGAGTAAGGCACTAACTTGGCGTACAACCTCATTACCAGTGTTTTTGCCTAAAGCTTGCCGTTCTGGGAAGAAATTGGGTCGATCCAGATAACGGTTAATCGCCTCAGTTACTTGCTGAGAAATTAAGTCTTGTAGTTGTGCCAGGGCAGTTTGGCGCTGAAAGCTAGCACCTTCTTCTGTAGTAGCATACAAAGGTGGTAGCCGATTGAGGGCGTAAGCAGCAATATCGCCGACATCTAGAGAACTTTCGCTGGTGGCTTCAATTTCTGCAACTCGCGCGATCGCTTCTGTCAGTACCAATTCTTCCATAACGTTAATGAATTGCTTACGAGGTACCGCCACTACCTCACCAGTCAATAGCGCCCCCATAAGCCGATCCAGCGCCATATACTCTTCAATTGAGAGTTCCGAGGCGTTGTCACATATTCTACCAACTTCTGCTTCCATTGCTGGTGTCAAATAACCATCCTGGAGAGCTTGTTCTACAATTTTTTCGATACTCATAACGCTTATCATCATTTATGTTGGTCAAGCAAGGTAGGGACGGTATCAATCCAATTTATATTTGCTTAATTATCAGCAAAAAACACAAATTATACACAGACGAGATAAATTCCGCCTCTACTAATTAACAACCTTAGTTCGCCAAGGTGTTGGATCAACAGATTGTCCGTTGACATACAGACCCCAGTGTAAATGTGGCCCCGTGGCAGCACCTGTTGAACCTACTGCGCCAATTAGTTGACCAGCTTTCACAAAATCACCTTCTTTAACGTTAATCCGACTCAGGTGCATGAAAATACTGGTTACTCCTTGACCGTGGTCAATGCCAACTACGTTACCGTGTATCCGAAACCCTTGGGATACCCTACCCACCAAAGCAACTCGTCCAGGGGCTGGGGCAATTACGGCTGAACCGGCAGCACCAGCGTAGTCAAGGCCACGATGATAGTAGTCCTTTGCAAATGTACCATTATAGTAGCGACGTACACCATAGTTGGTACTCATCCGCCCTGCATTTGGCTTCAGAAATACTCCATTCCAATACTTTTCTGGTGTTTGTAGTGCCTTGAAAGCTGCCACACGCTTAAGTTCATAAGCTGTAGCATCCACTCCGGCTTTGCCAGGTGGCAAAGTAATGCGTTGTACGGGGAACTGGCGATTAAGCACATTCACTGCCAAGTTTTGTACTTGACCATCTCCTACAACCCGAAGTGTTCTAGTTCCAGGCTTTTCTAGCGGAGTTGTGGGAACTAAGACTCGGTACTGATTGGGGGCAATTTTAAAAGCTGGGTATGTATTATTGCCATTCGCTACTGTCGGATTTGTCGCATTCTCTGGATTATCTAGATTAATCTCTACTGAGAGTGTATCCCCTAATTTAGGATTAGTTGGAGTCACCTTTACTTGTAAAGCATCTACAGGCAATGCCAAGGCGATCGGGAGAACAGCAAATATTCCCTTTAATACATTCATTGAACGGCGATTGGCTGTCAAACTTTTGATATCAAAACCGAGTAACTTCTGGTTTGAACTACTAGCGCTATTATCAATAATCATAGAGCTACAAAAATCCCTTGCTTGTGTTGGAAAATAGACTAGCTTATTTCTAGTAGTGTTTCCTGTTTTAAGTAGATATTGTTGAAAAGCATAAGTGCTGGGAAGCGCTCCAAAGACTTATGGATAGCAGAGGGGAATGGGTAGGAAATAAAGCAGAATCATTTTTAACTGTAATTTAGTGAATTGGTATTAAATTTAATAATCAAGGTGTATTACATTGGCAATTATCTTAAAATTTAATTAGATTGATGGCAAAGACGCTTCTGTGGCTTGTCAGAGTGATCGTTTGTTAGGCAAGAAAAGAAACTCGTTTGGATTATAGCCATTACATAATAATACTGGAAGAAAATCTTGGAATCAACTGGACACTTGTTCAACTGGACACTCATGCTACATTGTGAATTTAAAATTGGTGTAAGTAAATCGCGTAAACCAGATGATGAGTGCTGATTACTCAGTGCTTAAGAAGCCCGCAGATAGGATACAAAGAGCCAAAGTAAAGATACCTCCACATTATCTCAATTCAATCCTAGTTCTTCTTTCAATGCTTCCGGCACATTAACAGCTGTCTCTAACCCGCGCACACCTTCCCATTGCTGCTTTTTACCCCATGTCATTTTTTCCATATTGGCATCGCTGAGGTCTGCACCACCAAGAATGGCATAGTTGAGGTTGCTGTTGCTGAGATTCGCACCATTGAAAATGGCACCACTGAGATTACTGCCACTTAGGTTAGCACTATTAAGGTTGGCGTAGCTGAAGTCTGTACCGAAAAGGATAGCATCGGTGAGGTCTGCACCACTGAGATCGGCTTCGCTGAGAATAACCCCACTGAGGTCAGCTTCGTTGAGAGTCACCCGACTTAGGTCTACACCGCTGAGGTCTGCACCTAAAAACATTGCGCCGTTAAGTTTGGCATTGTTAAGTTTAGCACCGTTAAGTTTGGCATAGCTGAGATCGGCAGCGATAAGGATGGCATCACTAAGATTGGTACTGAAAAGAATTGTGTCACTGAGATTAGTACCGTTGAGGATAGCGTGACTCAAATCAGCGCCACTGAGGTCAGCGCGGCAGAGGTCAGCATGGTTAAGGTTGACACTGCTGAGGTTGGCTTCACTGAGATTGGCACCGAAAAGGATGGCATTACTGAGGTCAGCATGGCTAAGGTTAGTGCTGCTGAGGTCGGCGCGGTTGAGGTCGGCGCGGCTGAGGTCGGCGCGGCTGAGGTCGGCGCTGCTAAGGTCGGCACGGTTGAGGTCGGCGCGGCTAAGGTTGGTGCTGCTAAGGTTGGCACCACTAAGGTTAGTGCTACTGAGGTCGGCACCACTGAGGTTGGCACCACTGAGGTTGGCACCACTGAGGTTGGCATCACCGAGGTTTGCACCGCTAAGGTTGGCACCTATGAAGTTGACCCCAGTTAAGTTGGTATCGCCGAGATAAGCAAGGCTTAGATCAGCACCGCTAAAGTCTGCCCCGGTGAGGTTGGCATCGCCTAAGTAAGCACTGTGAAAGTTACCGCCTTTGAGAAATTGCCCGACTATACTGCTAAAATTGCCAATTTCTAGGGCATCACTATAGTTTATGACCCGTAGTAGTTGGGATGTGAAAAAATTGTCTGTATCGGGTTGAGCAGATGGATAGAAGGTGATTTTTTGTTTGAGTTCATCTCGCCCTTGGGCATAGCGGTGTAACTCTAACAAAAAAATCAGTACGTTCAGCCCTGTATATATGTCTACCTGTCTCAACCCGATCGCAATATTTTGTGCCGCTAGTTTTGCTCTTGTCTTCTGAGGTAGGTTATCATCTGGTGTCCCATCGATAAATTCTCCCTGACACCAGCGACGATAAAAATCTTCTAGCCGCCAGAAAAGTATTTCTGGACGAATTTTTTGATTAGCCACAATAAATTGGATTATTTGATTGACTATTTCTGGTTTCAGCGCTCCATTGCCCAGTAAATCATAAATCTCTTCATGCATCTGGCGATGTCTACAACAGAATACGCTTTCGCCCACTCTCAAGCAAAAATCCGATGGTAGCGTGTCCGATGTCCGATCGCCTATCTTAGAAGTCAAACCGCTCCTTAGTATTGTCCATTTTTCTAAACTTTCTTGCAGTCTTTGAGACCATAAATCTTCCTGCAAATTATCTTGAGTGAATTTAACGCTTTTGTCTGGTTCTTTAATACTTTTTCCTAGAGGTAAAACTACTTCAGTTTCCACAGATGTCTTCTTTGGCATCTCTTGTAAACTTATATCCCTCACATAATTTCTCAGCAGTTGCCAAAGTTGAGATAAATATGTTGACATTTCTGTGTCCGTTGTTACATTTAACTTACTATTTTGATAATCTGGAACTAAAAATTTTTCTGTGCTAGTTTGCTTCTCATTGACAAAAATAAATAGTATCAATAAATACTACACGAAAAATATCATGCGTTGTCGATATCTACGATGGGCTACACTGACGGCGTTTCTGGAGGATAGCTTCTCGTTAACCCTTAGTCACCTTAAGCTTCCTCTCCTGATGCAAATAAAGTGTCATCAGAAAAATTACTTCAAAAATCAAGCATTCTTCCGAGTTTCGTTAATTTGTTATACTTTTTCCCCCAGATATTTACTACTCTGATGTAAAAATCATAAAAAAGCAGGCTAAATAGCTTGGAAAAAGTTAAAAATTACGGGATAGTTATCAGGGAATTGATGCGATGAAAAACAGATTAACTTTTTATATAATTTTGTTACATAGTTTATTTTTAGGAATAGCAACGGCTAGCGCCAAGTCACCGTCTTTGAATGGAGTTGATACAGAGTTGTTAGCGAACCATAAGGCTGTGCAAGTTATAGAATCTGTAGTTACAGCCAATAGTCAGTTAACGACAGAAACTGATTCAACTAAAATCTCAGCTTTATCACTTAAGAATATCAATATTCCTCAGAAACAGAGGCTACCACCAGGGCAACTTTGGGTTGTTAATCAAAATAAACATGTACAACCTCAACCGTTTATTTGGGTAGTAAAAGATCCTCAAAAATCAGCACAGCAACCATTTTTACAAGTTGCCAAACCTCCAGAAAAGCCTAAACCTGGCAAAAAACCAACAGTAAAGGATGAGTTAGAGGTATTTGATGAGGTAGTGAAAAACACCCAAAAGTCAGGGGGACTATTTACCCTTTATCGCAATAAAGAAAAGAATAAAATTTATCTAGAAATTAAGCCAGAGCAACTTAACAAAAATTACCTAGCTACTGCAACCCTGGAATCGGGCATTGGCGAACGAGGTATTTATAGTGGTATGCCTCTACAAGATTTTTTATTTTATTTCCAACGGGTGGATGATAAATTAAACTTTGTCATCCGCAATGTCAATTTTCGCACTCGTGAGGGAGATCCTCAAGTGCGATCGCTAGCCCGGTCTTTTAGTGATTCTGTTCTCTACAGCATTGCAATTAAAAGCATTCATCCACAACGCAAAACTATTCTCATCGACTTGGGCGATTTATTACTGACAGATTTAGGTGGATTATCTGTAAGTTTAGGAGTCCCAGGAACCACTGACCAGTCCTATTTTGGTACTGCTAAAGCTTTTCCTCAAAACTTAGAAATTGAGTCCATTTTAAATTTCTCTGGTGGCTCTGGTCATGAGAGTGAAGTACCAGGCTTCGTATCGCTACCTGACAACCGTGGCTTTACGCTGCGCGTCCACTATAGTCTCTCCCAACTACCTGATAAAGATTATCGACCGCGCCTTGCTGACGATCGCATCGGTTATTTCATCACCGCCTATCAAGATTTATCCAAAGACGATCGCGGCGATTCTTTTGTCCGCTACATAAATCGTTGGGATTTAGAAAAACAAGACCCAAAAGCAGTAATTTCTCGCCCCAAAAAACCGATTGTCTTTTGGATTGATAACGCTGTGCCCTTAGATTACCGCGATGCGATGAAAGAAGGCATCTTAATGTGGAACAAAGCCTTTCTGAAAGCTGGATTTAAGGATGCAATTGAAGTCCGCCAAATGCCCGATGATGCAACATGGGACCCTGCCGATATTCGTTACAACACAGTTCGCTGGATCAACACAGTCGATGGTTATTTTGCAATGGGGCCATCCCGTGTTAATCCTTTGACTGGAGAAATTTTGGATGCAGACATTCTCGTAGATGCCAGCTTTATCCGGGCACTCAAAAATGAGTATCGCAAAATCGTCCAACCCAACCAAGCACAAAACCAGACTACTCTATCAGCTTTGATGCAAAATCGGCTACTTTGCGCCAATGGGTTAGATGCAAAAAACAATGGTGTACCCCAGCAGATGGAAGGGCAACAGGGGTTGTTAAATCGTTTATCTAAAATGGCAGGCGAGTACGATTTATGCTACGGGATGGAAGCTGCTAATCAATTTGCCCTTGGTTCACTGGCGATGTCACTATTGCCAGATACAATGGCCACTCCAGACCAGATGAAAGAATATATCAATCAATATTTACGTTTAATCATCGCTCACGAAGTTGGACACACCCTTGGTTTACGTCATAACTTCCGTGGTAGTACTCTGTTAGCACCACAGGAGATGAATAATACAGAAATTACTAAAAATAAAGGTCTGACAACTTCTGTAATGGATTACATTCCCCCAAATATTGCCCCTCAAGGGACAAAACAGGGAGATTATTTTCCTAGTATGGTGGGGCCTTATGATGAATGGGCGATTAAGTACGGCTACATACCAATTAAGACATCAACTCCCATAGCAGAGAAGCCAATTTTGGAAGAAATTGCTGCCCAATCCTACAAGCCGGAGTTGAGTTATTCTACAGATGAAGATGTGTACGATCTTGACCCAACTGCTGATGCTTGGGATAATAGCAGTAACGTGCTGCTTTATTCTCAGTGGCAGTTGAATAATTCGCGGGTGATGTGGCAACGTCTTGATAAGCGTTATCCATTAGCTGGTGATGGTTACAGCGATGTGAGCGAACGTTTTAGCACAGTATTGGGTAACTATTTTCAGCAAATATATTACACTACAAAATACATTGGGGGACAGTCTTTCTATCGGATTCACCCTAGTGAAATCCCCTCTGGAGTTAGCCAACACAGATTACCATTTGAACCAGTACCAGTTGAAGAACAACGGCAAGCTTTAGAGACGCTGCAAAAGTATGTGTTTGCAGAAGATGCCCTGAGCTTTTCACCAGAACTACTGAATAAATTAGCACCTTCCCGTTGGCGACATTGGGGTAGTTCTCCGCGAGTTGGCCGTTTAGATTTTCCCATTCATGACTTGGTGCTACTCATGCAGGGTTCTGTGCTGCGGGATTTGCTCTCAGGCGATCGCCTCTCTCGCCTCAAGGATATTGAACTCAAAACGAAACCAGAAAATGCATTGACTCTACCGGAACTATTTGACACCTTGCAATCAGGAATCTGGACAGAAGTAATCAAACCAAAGGGTAAACTAATGAAGATTTCTAGTTTGCGGCGAGGCTTGCAGCGCCAATATCTGGACATTTTGACGGCTATGGTATTACGGAAAGAATCTGTCCCAGAAGATGCTCGGACTTTAGCTTGGTATAAACTCAAACAACTAGACGAGCAACTGAAGGGGGTGAATTCTGAGGATGAATACACCAAAGCGCACTTACTAGAAACGCGCGATCGCATTGAGAAAGTCTTAAACGCACCCTTGCAAGGAAATTAAAAAAAGTTAGAGACGCGATTAATGTACTCTCCTTGCTAACACACCCTACTTTTGCACTTTATTTAATCCACGTTCCTTAGTTCTTTTTGAAGAGATGTCGTCATATATTTCTATAACGACATCTCCCAACAATCGACTAACAAAAAGCATTCAACAAGTTAATGATCGGTAACAAAATTTCTTAACGCCGTCTGCTACCAAAACCACTTGAGCGGCGGGGTGCTGTACTACGCCCACTACCAAAACTACTGCCAGAATTGCGCTTAGTAGTGCTGGAGTTACCAGAGGGTCGCAAGTTACTACCACCAAAACCAGAACCAGAAGGACGGCTATTACCTGTAGTGCTACGCGGTGTATTGCGTACATTTGAATTTCCAGGATATGACCTTCTAATTGTCCCTGTATTGCGGAAGGCAGTGCGATTTGTCACGGCTGCGGGTGGCGCATTGTAGCGAGTTTGGTAGTTTTGAACTGCTTGGCCATAACTTCCGCCATATCCACCGAAGCCACTTAATCCTTGTCCTGATTGATAGACAGGGGGTACATAATACTGGGGTCTAAACAACATACTACCAATTGCTTGTCCCGCCAAGCTACCAGCCACAGACCCAGCAAATGGTGCCCAGAAGCTATTTTCTCGACGCACTACAACCGTCTCTTGTTGTCCTGTTTGGGGATTGGTTTTATTCTCGGTAACGTTGTGGACGTACTCAAGTTTAAAGTCTTCCGTCAGATATAAAATCGGTTGTCCTTTGTCTACCTTCAGATATGTCTTTTTACCCTGCTTGATTTCATCCTCAGTTAACCGTGCCATTTGCAGATTTTCGGTTGCAAAGGTTGGCGGCTTGTTGTTCAGTAAAAACAGGTTATATTCACCACTTGCATCGTCATAAGTGGCTTGTTGTATTTGATACTCACCGTCACTCAGCTTTGTGGTATTAGAGGTTTGGTTAACGTTCTTAGCCGAGGGATTAGTTTGGTTTTCGCCACCACAAGCAACAGTTGTGATACACAAACTCAGAGCTAAAAAAACTGCTGTAAATTTACGTACTATGGTCATGATCATTGGATTATTGTCCTATCTCGGAGCTTAACAATTTCTCGATGTGAGTAGTAAGTACGGACTACCCAACAGATTATAAAGGAATCAATTCTGGGTAATATTGCAACAGTTGGTCGCTAGTGAGGTCATCACCTAACT
The DNA here is from genome assembly GCF_036919895.1 of Nostoc sp. GTDB lineage: Bacteria > Cyanobacteriota > Cyanobacteriia > Cyanobacteriales > Nostocaceae > Nostoc. The sequence goes on along the minus strand of NZ_JBALBW010000120.1, from coordinate 16,265 downwards.
GTGCAGGGGAGAAATGCACTTGGATTGCTTGTAATCTATGTTTATAATGCAAATTTATCAATGCTTTCAATCCTTCTTTAAGTGCCTGAACGTTAGAAAGATCGGTTTCTAACTCTGGGACTTCTCCTTCATAAGCTACTGTAATCATCACAATGACGTTACGGGTTACAGGTATAGATAAAGGTTCATTCGAGCTAGAGTCAGAGTTGTAATCTGGTTCGCTGAGATATCTTTCAGCCGAGTCAGTAAATAATTCGTTAACGTAATCTCCCGCCTCGCCTTCGTCCCAAAATACATCACCTTCGTTGGCAGCCGAAAGCCAATATTCATCGTATTGCAACAAGGTTTGGCTAATTTGTACCAATCCTTCTCCCAAAACTTCTAAGTCGCCATCGACATCGATCGCATCTCGCCCAGCACTATTTAATACTCCCAGAATTGGTGCTACTTCACCTCCCCCTAAATGCAGAAATAAGCGAAAGACTACATAGCGAGTCCGACCGATCATTTTATTAAAGGTATCGCGCATTTTTGTCCTCCATGAATTTTATTTTTGTCATTGGTCATTTGTTAATAGTCTAATAACTAATGCCCTATTTTCCATTCCATATTCCCCATTTCTAATTACTAATATAGTGAAATCCTTTGACAAAATCTGTAACCATATTTAACGAAGGCAATATATCATATTTTATTGACTCATTAGATATATCATCATAAGTTGAAGCATTGAGAGCAGAACGATTAATAAATCTTTTCCCAAAGTTGGGATTGTCATGAACAATCAAAGTTTGGGCGCTAGAATTTGTGAGAATTATTTGGGTTGGGGCTTTACAAAAATTTAACTTTGCGGCTACTTCAATATTTTTTTTTGTCTGTTTAATTGTTGTAGCCTGATTGATGGCTTGCTCTAGAAGAATATTTAATTGTTTCACAATAAGGGGTGATTTTAGCGATTTTAAATCTTGGTTTGTAATAACTTCACTGTTAATCATTTCCACCACACTGGCAATACTCTTTTGAGTAGATGCCGCATCTAGAAAGGGAAGAATCACAATGTAAGCAGTGGAAAATAATGCTTCGTCGCTATCTACATAGAATGTGAAAATGGTTCGACGACGACCACTTTCTATGCTTGGAGGTTGTTTCAGCCCTCGGTATTCCTGAGCAATTTGGTAGTAAGCGCCTGCGATCGCAAAATTGGCTTCATGTTCTAAGGCTGCATCAACAATAATGCGGATTGTGGGCGGTGTTTCGTTAAAGAAGTCTCGTGAGTCTTCCGAATGGAACTTCTGGATAATGGAGCGATCGCCGGCTGGGCTAAGATCGACCCATTCACAAATCATCCCTTCGGTTTTTAAACCAAACCTCGAGGTGGCGTAAAGCTTGGCCCCAGTTAATGTTGCTCCTGTTAAGTCAGCACCAATCCATTCCGCCCTCATTAATTTTGCCTGAGTTAAATCGGCGTGGATGAAAATTGTATTCGTTAAATTAGCATTGGTTAAATCTGCGCCAATTAAAGTAGCCCCGCTCAATTTTGCCCCGCTCAAATCTGCCCACCGGAGGTTCGCGCCGTTCAAATCTGCCCACCGGAGGTTTGCGCCGCTCAAATCTGCTCCGCTCAAGTTAGCATGATTGAGATTGGCTTGTCTGAGTTCGGTATCTCGCAAATTTGCACCACTTAGGTCACAACGACTGAGGTCACTAGCGTTTAAGTTAGCCATCTCTAAATTTGCTCCCGTCAAAGAAGCACCTCTCAAGACAGTCTCGCTCAAGTTAGCGTGGCGGAGATTTGCTTGGCGGAGTGTCGCCTCTCGCAAATCAGCACTGGTGAGGTCAGCTTCCGACAGGTCAGCACGACTGAGATCGGCACGAATTAACTCAGTGCGAATCAACAAGGCTCCTTTAAGTTGAGCGCGACTGAGATCGGCTCGAATCAAATTAGCGACATTGAGACTAGCGTTATTCAAGATGGCGTTGCATAGATTCGCACCACTGAGTCTGGCTACGTTCAGCTTGGCATTGCTCAAGTTAGCTTCGCTCAGATTCGCGCCACTGAGGTTAACTATACTCAAATTAGCATCACTCAGATTCACGCCACTGAGTTTGACCCCACTCAGATTAGCTTCCGCAAGGTCAACGCCACTAAAGTTTAAGACTCCTGCTGCGTATTTTTCTAGTAATTCCTCTACAGTCATCGATGCTACCCCTTGGATGCCAACTTCAATAGTTGGTAAAGTCATAAAAACGGAATGTCAAAATCAAAAATGAATATTGGGATTTTAGGATTGGGATTGATCGGCGGATCTTTGGGTTTTGATTTGCGATCGCAAGGACATCATATCTTAGGAGTCAGTCGCCGTGAATCTACCTGTGAAAAGGCAGTTGCTATCGGCAGTGTTGATGAAGCATCAGTCGATCTGAGCCTATTAGCCGCCGCAGAGGTTGTATTTATTTGTACACCTCTAGCGCTTATTGTGCCCCAATTGGAGCAAACGATTGCTCATTTGTCTACTACTACCGTGGTGACTGACGTGGGTTCGGCAAAAGCGGAGATAGTCAAAGCGATTTCTCCCCTTTGGGATAATTTTATTGGCGGTCATCCAATGGCGGGAAGAACAGACAGTGGCATAGAAGCTGCACAACGGAAATTATTTGTTGATAAACCTTATGTATTAACACTTACAGCTACAACGCCAACTAATGCAATCGCGGTTGTAGAAGAAATTGTGCGATCGCTTGGGGCTAATATCTATTATTGTCAACCAGAGCAACACGACCGCGCTGTTAGCTGGATTTCTCATTTACCTGTGATGGTGAGTTCCTCCTTGATTGCAGCTTGTTTGAGTGAAACTGACCCCGATGTTTTGGAATTAGCTCAAAAGTTAGCTAGTTCAGGTTTTCGAGATACCAGCCGTGTAGGTGGTGGGAATCCAGAGTTGGGCGTGATGATGGCGCGGTATAATCGTCAAGCATTGCTGCGATCGCTGCAACAGTATCGTCACAATCTCGATGAGTTGACTAACTTAATTGAGCAAGAAAATTGGGCAGTTTTAGAGCAAAAATTGAAATCAACGGGTAAGGCACGACCTGATTTTGTTGATTAAAATTCAGGAATCAGGAGTCAGAATGGGCTAAATGCCCCGCTACCGCTAACAGAATTAATTATGACCGAAAAAGCGGATAAATGGGTTTTATATCCCTACTCAATCTGCAATTTAGTAGTTAATGAGAAATCCGCAAACGTCGTGATTATGACTTCTAAATTCTGACTCCTAAATTCTTCTTCAAGAATGCTTTTTGAGATAGTTGATAAACTTAGGTGACTACTTTCTTGTTAAATCAATAAACATAGCTATTTAATAATTTTAACAGTAAAATCTTTAAAAAATGCTACTTAACAGTTTGACAGTCACCAAACCGATGTACTATACAGATAAATTTACAAAAATCAACAATGGTAGAACGTCCAATCAAGAAATCGGAACGTCAGTCCCAGGCAAGTACTGACAACAATTCCGAAAATACGGATCCTATAACTCCGATTGAATCCAACCCCAAAAGCTCAAAGCCGACCCGTAATCGCTCATCTGGCACTGATAAAAAAGCATCTTATGGGAATGAAACCAGGCAGCAGGGGAATCCTGCCCTAGCGCGTGGCCCAAAACCAGTTAAACCTCCAGTTAAAGTTGAAACAGAAGAACTTGAAACCGAATCGGAAACTATCTCTGAGGAGTCTCAAGACTAACGTTACTCCTGCGTGTGATGTGGGAGGCTTTAACTCGTCTTTATTAAGTATATGAAGACAGGATTTCTGCCTCCGAAGGCAGTAATTATGCCCCCCATCACCATTGGGTTATTCTTAATATTGAATATTTAATAGCTTTCACTAATCAATTTCTGTAACTAACCATTGCCACTCAGTAACTATAGTGTTGGATATCTTAAGAACCAATTGCTGTCCACTAGAGAGAGGTACATAGAGTTTGATTGCATCAGTTGTTGGCAATTTCGATAAGATATTAGTTAGGTTATATTCCCCCACATTGGGGACAGGTGTAGTTAAAGCATAAGCATCTGATGCACTCAGCAATTTTCCGACTGCTGTCTCAATCAACAATGGTTGGGGGTGAGCAATTTCAACGACACCTGGAAAAGCAACTAAGCGCAACCGCAAGTCTTTTACTGCACTGGTGTAATTCTGTTTAAACAACAGCACTTGCCAAGCATATCCTTTTTCATCTTTGATCGATACTTGTGAGTGGTAGCGTAAGATACCAGGAGAGTCATGATGTTGACGCAACAGTGCTTGTGCTGACTCCACACCCCATCCATATACGGTTAATGTGAGAAACCCTACTAGGGCGCAACACCAAAAATATTGTTGAAATTTTCGCTTCATTTGACGCATTTTACACCATAGTTCGGGGTTAGAGCCGGGGATGCTCCACCAAGATGTCAGAATTCTGTGTCAAATCAACCTTCTAATCTTAAAACTGCGGTGTATGCTGAAATAAATAGCGATGTCTATGACAGGCTATGCCTACGCATCATTTGGCTAACTCTCTCAATTAACGGTGAATTGGCAGATTTAGCAAGTGTAGGGAAATCCTCGGCCCTATTAGTAAACTCCGCCTTAGCATTTCTCCAAGTTACAGTTATACTGCCATCATTGCTACTTTTATTGGCCAGTTAAATACATTGAGTATTATTTTATTCAGTCTTTTTATGGCACTTTTGTACGTAGTTATGTAGGCAGCGAATTAGTACAGATAAAATTGGGACTTCCCTTGGCTTTTGCTGGGATGTTTCAAGGTCTTTTATTCTTTTTTCTTTTAGCAGTAGATATATTAATTTACAAAAGAGTACGAGCAAGCTAAGTGGAGAGTCAGGGAGATGAGGCACTAAGTAATAGTAACTAATTATTCCCAATCCCCATTACCCCATTACCCCATTACCCCTTATCCCCAATCCCCAATCCCCAATCCCCAATCCCCAATCCCCAATCCCCAATCCCCAATATTTAAGGAGATTTAATGTGTCTAATCGTAAATTATCGCCATTCCTAAAGGTAGTAACTATTGCATTGCTTGCTGGTGTAGGTAGTTTGGGTATCAGTCTGCTTGCAGGCACAACTAAACTTGACCGTCTGTTGGGAATTCAAAAGCCAAAAGGTGAGAGTGCTAAAACGGTTTTAGGTAGGGCAATGAGTGCAGATGCACAATCTATCACTCCAGCTACAGACCAGATGAATGAAGTCCCAAAGCCTTTTCAAGGCACAATCGTTTATCAAGCAAAACTAAAAGCAAATGAGAAAGTCATCGCCTTGACCTTTGATGATGGCCCTGGCCCCAAAAATACGGAACAGGTTTTAGAAATTTTGAAGAAAAATAATATCAAGGCGACATTCTTTATGCTTGGGGAAATGGTGAAATATTTTCCCAAAGTTGCCAAACAAGTGGCTGCTGATGGTCACGTAATTGGTAATCACACATGGCATCATTGGTATTTTCAAATGGATGCAGCAACTGCGGCTAGTGAAATTGACCGCACAGCAGATATTATTTATAAGACAACAGGAGAGAAAACTACTCTGTTTCGTCCCCCTGGTGGCTTTCTGAATAATGGATTAGCTAAATATGCCAAAAACGAGAAATACGCTGTCATGATGTGGTCAGAAGAGTCGGGAGACGCTGAACGTCGTTCGCCTCAAGTGCCAATGCTAGTTAAAAATGTGCTGAAATATGCAAAACCAGGTGCAATTGTACTGATGCATGATGGCGGCGGTAATCGTTCTAGATCCGTTAAGGCTTTACCAGAAATGATCGCAGGTTTGAAGGCCCAAGGCTATCGATTTGTGACTATTCCCCAATTGCTGGAAATGCAAGCCCAAGAAGAAAAGGCGGCAACGGCAGCATCAGCATTAGTAACAAATCATGAGCATCCAGACCATTAGCTTAACGCTCTTTTATTACTTTGAAAAAATAAAATATTTGTAGGTTGGGTTGAACAACGTGAAACCCAACAGAAGTAGGGATTATTGGCGTTGGGTTTCGTTCCTCAACCCAACCTACCCATAGATTTATAGAAAATAGTGACAACAAAGGTTTCTGATTTTTATCTCGTGAGAGTCATAGAAGAGCGTTAATCATCAGTGACAAACTAAACTATTGGGCAATAATGGCATTGTATCGGCTGACAATGCTATTGTATCGGCTAACAATGCCATTGCATCGGTTGACAATGCCATTGCATCGGTTGACAATGCAATTGTTTCGTCCTGCATTGGCATTGCAAGAATCTAAAATCTAATAGGCTTGGGTTAAGGCTTAACTCTTTGTCAAAGTAATTTTTTTAACAAACCGCAGAGTGAGCAGAGGAATTGTATTAATCTAAAATCGAGTTTCATACTCAACTTGAAATAGATTTTCATCTCCCAAATTAGTTGAGCCTCGCATCAAAATTTGGTCGTTGAGTCGATAAAGAACGTTGTAACCCAAGGACTGATTTGTAGATGTAGATAAAGGCGCGGATAAAGAGACAGAGAAATTTTTATTAATATCAAACACACCTTCTGCTGATAAATTCAGAATTGAAGCTCTTGATGTTTCATTACTCGTAGTAGGGGTAGGATATATCCGAAATTCGCTGAAGCCAATAGCCTGACCGATCGCAGTAATAGTTCCTTGCAAACTACCTAAAATGGTAGAACTAGCGAAATTAGTCAGCCCTTGTCCTGCATCTGCTTGACCGAAAGAACCAAGAATCGAGCCTCCTAGCAAAGCAACTATTTCTCCTTTACTACGGCTAGGTTCACTTGTTAATTCTAAATTATCGCCCAATTTACTAGCTGGGCCGTTAACACTGGCTTGAACGGTAACAGTCCGTAAAGTCCCAAAGTTATTTACAGAAACATCGCTGACTTCAGAGGACAATGGTGATTCCAAAACTTGACTGTTCGTACCTGAAGCTTCCGGTACGATCGCAGTAAGTCGAACATCCAAAGTAGGATCGAGTCCTTGACTTGGAATAAACCGCGCAGTTTGTTCGTAGCCTCGCGCTAAAGTAAACTCAGTGGAAAATAAGCTCAGTCGTCCTCCTGTCAAACGAATCTCTCCTTCAGGGAGGGGCTTGGCTAATGTACCATTGATAGTCAAGTCGCCTTTTGCATCAAAATCTAGTATGGGCTGACTTAATGCGGCTCCTCCTGGTACAAAGCTCAATAGGGACTGAGTGGTAACATGAATATTCTTGTCTAGAATCAACTTTAAATCTGCAAACTCTATAGGCAAATTGGGTGGAGTTACTGCACTAGCGCTACTTTCTGATGTAGTTACGGGGCTACTATTACTATCTGGTGTAGTGACTGGACTAGCGTTATTTTCTGCTGTCGGTATCTGTTCTCTATTTATGACGTTAGTATTCGCTTCTGTTGTCCCTGCTGTTTTGGTCTTAGCAGTAGAGTTTCCAATAACCACCTTACCATCACTCAACTTAATCTCTCCACCAATTACAGGTTTTAGGGCTGTTCCGCGAATTACGACATCGCCGCCAACACCCCCTTCATACAATCCTGCAAGCTTAAAATTGAGTTTGTCTGCTATTGATATTGTCAGGGGATTCGCTGCGCCTTGCTGAGGATTCAAAATTGGCAGGATGCCTGATGCAGTTATTTGCCCTTTATTGTAAGTAGCTTGAATGTTTTCAACACTTATAGTATTGCCATTAAATTGCGCTGTTCCTGTGATATTTGTTAGGGGTTCGGATAAAGCTTGAGCGCTAACAGTTGCATTGTTAACTGTGGCGTTTCCATTAATAATTGGTTCGTTTAAAGTACCCTGAACATTTAAGTCTACCTGTCCTTGACCGTCTACCCAAGCAACTTGATTATTGGTAAACAGATTTAACAGCGCCAATCCTTCATTATTTACATTGGCTTTGATGCTGATTTGATTGCTATCTGGTTGCACTGCGGCAAAAGGTAACGGAGCAGGTACGCTACCTATAACGGTAACTGGCTGCGTTCCTGTTACTAGCAAGGTACTATCAAAATTCAAACGAGCTTTGTCGTAGTCAAAGTTTACCAGTCCTGTTTGTACAGGTTGTTTGTTGAGAGTTGCATTCGCTAGTGTCACATTCCCCTGCGCTTTGGGATCTTTGAAACTACCTCCTAATGTGGCATCAGCATTGACATTACCAGTGATGTCTACGGGATATTTTTGTATAAAAGGTTGCAAGATTGATAGAGGTAGACTTGCGACATTCAATTTTCCAGATAGTTGTTCAGTTCCTAACTGTCCCGAAAAAGCTACTAATCCTTGATTTATGCCAACACTCAAGGGCGAAAGGGTGACGATTCCATCGGCAAAAGTACCTTGAGCAATGACTTGATTAATGGAGTATTGACCCCATTGCCAGTTAGCACCTTGGAAATTAAAGCCAACATTCAACCCAGATTTTAATGAGCCATTAGCTGTAATTCCTCCGCTTAAAGCACCCGTTAATTCTGCAAGAGTAGGTAAAGATGCAGTTTCTTTTCTCTCTTCTTGCTGTTGTTTTGCTACCAATCTTCTAATTCTTGAGAAATATTTTAGCTGTGTTAGTAAATCTGCATTGGGCAAACTGATAGCGTTGGTATCAAGTACTTCTGCTCCAGCTAACTCTGGAGGCTGCAAGCCGGTACCGAGGTCTTGAAAGTCGAAGATATTAAACGCTTGTAAAAGTTTCTGGATTTTGGCTTGGTCTAAGTTAGCTTGAAATTGAAATTGGGGATCGTTCCCTGTTTTGACATTTCCACTTAAGGCAATATTGCTATCTCCAATCCGCAATTGACCATTAGCCAAGCTAGCAGTGCCATCAGCATAATTAATAGTGCCGCGAAATTCGTCGGCTGCAACTCTGGCAACACGAGGATTTGCGATCGCAACGTTCCCCGCAACTGCATAATTATTAAGATTGACAACTAAATTTCCTGATAATTGCCCCCCTAAAGGTTTCAATTGATTGTTAGGTAAAAAGCCCCCAATTAGAGCGATAGGAAGCTGTTGGGCGTTGATGAGTAAGTTATCTCCCTCGACTCTACCCATGCTAACGGCCCCATCCCGACTGACTAAAAATGAAGTTGGCCGATAATTTGCACCCAAGTTAAGCGCAATTATGTCTTGCTTACCGGCTAATCGTAGACTTGCTCCCTGTCCCCCTTGAAAATTCACGTTTCCGGTTAAGAGTGGGTCAAAAGCTAAGTTACTAACCTGAAAATTTCGCAGCCGAATGTTGCCATTAGCTTGGGGAACATCTGGAGTGCCTGTGACTTTTCCATTAAAATCAAGTAGCCCCGCTACTGCAACGTCTCCAGGAATTTGAAAGCCAGTATTTTGTAAGTTGAAATTCTGCGCCTGTACGTTTAAATCAAATCCGGCAATTTGGGGTGAACCTGTTGGTGGAGTTTGAATTGCGATCGCACCATTAGCACTCAATCCGGCGGTACTTGCATTTTCAACTATAATCTGCTGTCCATTCCACTGAAATTGAGCGGTGAGTGGTTTTGCCAGCAGTGCTACCCCTTGGGAAAGGCGGATTTTCCCGGCGGCGCGAATATCTGCAAGCTGGAAAGATTTTGTTGTGCCTGATAACTGAATATCGCTATTAAGTCGTCCTCGCAGTTGTGGTGAAAATCGGTTGAGTTGAATTTGAGCAGTGTTGACAGATCCTTGCCAACGTTGTTGTGCAAGTTGACCTTGAGCCACGATTGTCCCACCTGCCACGTTCAACACCGCATCTGGAAAGACGATATTCTCTCCTTGTTTGGTAACAACAACTCGTCCGGTAGTGGGATAGGTAGCTGTAGGCGCTTGCACCCGCGCGACTGCTTGCAGGTTATTTAGAGTGCCGGAAATATTGGCATTTGCCGATACTTTACCAATAGTGATGGAGGGTGAAGATTTGTACGCTTGGGCGATCGCGTCTCCTGGTAAATTTTGAGCTTGCACATTAAATGATACCCTCCCTTGGGGTGCAAGCTGAAGTTGACCGCTAGCTGTAACCTGCCCTCCCACCTCTGGATTTGCCTGAACGCGAGCCACATTGACGTTTAATGGTTTACCCAGAGAACCAGAAATTTTAGCGTTTGCAGATATACCACCAAGATTGAGGGGAGTTGAAATATTGTAACCTTGAGCGATCGCATTTCCTGGTAAGCCTTGAGCTTGAATACCTATATCTACTTCACCTTGGGGAGCTAGTTGAATTTGACCACTGGCTGTAATTTGTCCCCCTGTTGGTGGCGTTATCTGAACGCTAGAAACATCAAGTTTCAAGGGTTGTTTGGCAAGTGAACCAGAAATTTGTGCTTTTGCGGAAACATTGCCAACTGCGATCGGTAGAGCAACGCCATAGCCCCGTGCTAGTATATCCCCTGATACACCATCAACTTGGGCATTAAATATTACGTCTTTGTTGACTCCTAAATTAGCTTGACCGCCTCCTGTGATTTGACCGCCAGCTGCGGGGACTATTTTCAAATTGGAGACAGCAAGTTGAGATGCAGTTTGAGATACATTCAAGCGGAAATCAGTATTGACAGCTTTGAAGAGAATGCGATCGACTTGAATCGGTTTTGTGTTGCTTACTGTACCGCTAAGGACTGGTTGTTGAAGTGCGCCTAAGACTTTAATATTTGCTTGAATTTCGCCACTAGCTGGGACTGACGAATTTACATTCAGCGTGTCTAAAATATTTCTAGCACTAATTGGTTTTATCTGAGCAGAGACATCAAAACCTGTTTGAGTATTAATTGTTCCATTGGCCAGAATGGGAATTTTACCAAAATTTGTACTTAAATTCTCTAAAGCAACAGTCTGACCTTGAAATGTAAATCTCCCATTAAAATTGGAAATCGGCTGAGGAATATTTTGGATTTTAGCAGTGACTTGATTTGCAGTAGCCGTTCCTATAATCGCTATTTCTGACAGTTTGGGTGGAATCTGAACCCCCAAGTCGGCATTTAAATACCCTGATTGCAATGCGATCGGTAACTGAATTAATCGACTAATATCAGATACTTGTAAATTTTGTGCTGAAAGGTTGAGGCTAGTTTGTTGAGCTTTTAGTTGGGTTTCACCAGCGATTTTAACTGCGCCTCCCTTGGCGAGTTGAGCATTGATGTCATAGCCAATCCTTTGATTTTGATCCGAAAATTGAGCAATACCACCAACTTGATTTAATATAACCGAGCCTTTCGGTTTCGTTGGTGCGGCGAACGGCATCAACTCTATATTTCCATCTTGAATTTGAAGTGTTTGCAATTCAGTCTGAATAGCACCTTTTCCTTCTCCAGCCTTAACTTGGGCTGTAACCCAACGCCCATCTCGATCCTGTTGGATATATACATTGGGCTGAACTAAGGTTACATTTAATACCAGTTTTCGGGTTAAGAGAAGTTCCAAGGGTGAGAACTGCACATCCAAGGCTTTTGCTACCACCTGGTCTGCATCGGTGGCAGTTGCTGGTATAGATAAAGAGCTAAATCTCAGGCTAGAGAGCGAAAAACCTTCAACTTTGCCTACTTTTACTGGCCGCCCAAGCAATTGTTCAAGATTTTGCTGTACTAATGGTGCTAAATCTTTATATACATAGCTTCTAGCCCACCAAGCACCGGCTGCAATTCCAATCAGTAAAACGACACCAAGAGCCAAACTGGTACGTCCTAACAGGAGGAGCCATAAACGAGGATTAGATGGTTCCTGATTATTTTCTGGATTTGGAGAGCGCGTCATTATCGTTATCAGTACCAGTACTTTTTTCTGGAGCAAGCCGAGAGATAGGCTAGCCGCATTTGTATCAATAAGTTACAAACTATGGTTTCATAATCTGAAGACTTCCGCAAGAACTTTGCGCCAACCAGCTTCTATTCTCCAAGAGAAGCTGCGCCAACAAGACGCTTTGTAACCGCGTCATGTTATTTCATCATCTTGCCTAATTATTGAATATATGTCGAGTAAAAATTTGTCACTATACATGATTTTTATCGTCTTTCAATTTAAAATATTCGCTGGGATTGTGGAAATTATTTTAGAACTTAATTATATAGACTTTCTTCCCTATAAGTATGATTTTCGTAAATTAGATAATACTTGAACATTAAATTACTTTGTGATACCTCTTGTATATACAACCCTAGTTATAAAATCAACCTTTAGAGAATCTAACTTAGTATAGATGACGGATGGTAAGTAATTTTAGGTTAAGGAGTAATTTAGGGCGGAATGCAAATTCTTGAAGCTAGATTTAGAACCGCGACTTTTTGAAGAGGTAAGGGCTATTGACCAATGACAAAGGACAGCTTTCGCCAGTTAGTTTTAATTACGTCAACCTACTGACAGTATGAGTTAACGTCAATAACAAGATTCCCAACTTCTTAGAGAAGTTGGGAATCTGAGGTTTTGTATTACTAGATTGTAAACTCGCTTATCGATCGGTTGAATCATCAATCATTTCTGGCGTTAAAGCTGGGTTACTCTTACGTTCTTCTGGTGATTGCTCCCGAATAACATCGTCTATTCTTGCAGGGTGTTTGATTTTGTCGAGTACCTCTGGACTTAGTTCCAATGGTTCGCCTTCTGGATTAGATTTTTCAACTTGACTAGGAACTGTTTCCTTATTCATCATTATTTCCCCAAACTTATACACCAAGCTTAAGTTGTTCTGTGGTGAGCTAAACACTATCTTGAGACTTAATTTCACTCAACAGTAGGTAAGAAAGACGTAAGGATTCAGTATTCCCAGTTTCGCAAACCATAAATAGCCACAGCCAGTACCCAAAACATGAAATTGCGATCGCTAATTCAGCGAAGCCAACGATTAATTCTCCCATAACTGCGATCACTTAGTTATTCGATAGAAAAAATTGAGCATTTCTAACAAGAAAAATCTATTTAAATTACTTTTTTAAAAATCTTTACGTTTCTCAATAAACTTTAAGAAATCTTGTAATTGAGTTAATAATCAATTAAGAGAAATTGCTTTGTAAAGGTTAATTGATATTCCTTGTCAAATTACTGGTGAAGTTAGAGACTAGGAATACAACACACGCAATTATTTTATGACTGCTATTTCTAACATTGAATTCAAACGACCAATTTGGCAAACTGCTATTATATTGACTTTGGGCTTTTGGCTCAGTGCTAGTCTAGTTTTAGACTGGGTAATTATGCCTAGCCTTTATCTTTCCGGCATGATGAGCCAAGCTGGTTTTACGACAGCAGGCTATACGATTTTTTGGAACTTCAATCGGATGGAGTTATTATCTGCTGCTGTAGTATTAACTGGGGCATTAGCTTTAGGTAAAATCCAATATCACTGGCGTATTGGCAGTATTATTTTATCTGGGCTGCTGCTAACTATAGCTGTGCTTGACACCTATTTCTTAACTCCGCAAATGTGCGCTATCGGAGTTCAACTCAATCTATTTGAAGCTGCTGCTGCTATTCCATCGACAATGAATTTACTACACGGTAGTTATTGGGTACTAGAACTAGTTAAGCTGGTGGCTGGTGGTACACTTTTAAGCTGGTGCTGGCGGGAACAAGTTTAAGTAGATGGAGAACTATAACGGTGAGAATGTCTACTTCTAAATCTCACACTAAAGACGCAAAGAAATTCTTTGCGTCTTTTTGCTACATGGCTGAATCAATGCAATGTTTACGACGAGTTACGCCCATGCGGAGAATTTTGTATTGATATTTGTGATTTTTAAAACTTGAGATTCTTCGGGTAAATTGCTATTATAAAATGATTCATTCATTTATAAGTGTAATTAAATCAGCAGACAAAATTATCTTTTACTGTACATTTTTAGCCTTCCCGGATATTAGAGAAAAGAAATACTGAAAGATAACATTAGTTAGCTTTCATCTTTACTTCACTGATTTATCATGAAGTTTATATATTGCTGCTAACTTTTTTTGAAAATTATAGTAATCTGAATTTTAGTGAGTCCGTTACAAGGGAGAGGGAACAGCGAACAGGGAACAGGGAACAGCGAACTCTTAACAGAAAAGAAACTTTCGTTGGGAGCATCCCAAATGTGTAAAAACATATTTTGTGATTGCGAGCGTAATGAAATGAAGCTTACTCCTTCGGGGAAGCAAGCTACGCGCAGCATCTTGTAGAGAAGCAATCGCAGCAAATTGTACAGAGTGACTATTTAGCCCCACACAACATTAAAATCCATTTCCAGTACTTATGATAGAGATTCCCTTCTGCTGAACTGGTCGCCTCTGCATCTCACCACACACCATTATGGCGGCAATTGTCAGCTAACTCATCCTTGGTCGGATATTTATCATTCTTGTTGTGCAAGTAATAATTTCGCCTAATTCCAACACTAAGAGCGGCTCTAGACCCACAAACCTAAGTAATACATTGAGCTTTCTGAATGCTTAGTTTTTAATAATACTTATTCTCTTGATGAAGTTTACCTCTAGCATAAACCTCTAGCAAAAGTAGCCGATAACTTTCGTCACTGATATAAAAGCAGCACGAAGTTAATCCTTTAAAGCCTTGATGGATAAGTATTTCAGTCTATATCACAATATATTTTGGTTGCTCCAAAATTTAGGATGATGGGCAGAAAAACTTTTGTAAGAGAAGCAAAGTATCTACAATTTTAGGCTGTGAAATACGGATAACAATGATGCTTTTGTGACTGATGGGCGAGAGCCAATGGTCTGTCCGTTGCACTTGAGTTACTGTTAGATTGGCTAGATTAGCAAAAGATACAGAAAACCAATCTAATCTTTGAAATACTATATCCTGACAACCAGTCGGGCCATTTTGCTATTGGGCAATAATATGGATTGGTTTAATTATAATTCGTGCTTTCTAGCTTAACAGAGATTGGTTAATTAAGAGTTGGGGGGTGTGGAATCTCTGTACTAAGTCAAATGTGACCGCTATATTTATTTGATAGTGTTTCCAACAAAGTCGCGGTGAATTCCGAAAAGGTAATTCACTAATTTTGCCTGCAAATGTTAATTTTATTCCAGAACTATCTCAATGAAAACACTTCCAATTAGTAGATACAGATTTTTCCAAAAGCTCCAGCCTTTATCTTTGTTGAAAAAAATCACTGGTAAGTCGGTTACTGGTTGTTTGCAGGTGTTTAGCACATCAGGTTCTTGGTCAATATATGTAGATGAGGGTAAGCTCATTTATGCCTGCTATTCAGAGAAAATGTTTGAGCCGCTTTACAGGAATTTGCAACGCTTGAGTCAGCAAATTTCTACTCTCCCTCTTGAAATTCACGAACAATTACGGGCAATATTTGAAACTGGGATTGAAAATCAGGCAATACCGAACCCAGATTATCTAGCTATTTGCTGGTTAGTTAATCAGAAATATATTAGTCCCTCTCAAGCAGCAATACTGATAGAACAATTGGCACTAGAAGTTCTGGAGTCATTTCTCAACTTAGAAGAGGGGAGTTATGAATTTATTCCTGAAAGCTTTCTGGATGACATGCCAAAGTTTTGTCATCTAAATCTCCGCTTACTGGTTGAACGATGTCAAATGCCCCGAAGCGAAGTGGCTTATCGTCAGACATCCCCCTCTTCTCAATCGCACCCCTCAGAACTGTTCAAAATAAATGAGCTAAAACCTAAAAACAAAAGTACATCAAACTGGTCTAGAACAAACGGCTATAAACCCTCAGCCTACTCTATTAATACTAATGAACATAGCGGTCAGCGAATTGTCCAACCACCTGCTGACAAAAAAATATATACAATTTTTTGTATTAATGACAGTCCTACAGTATTGAATGCTATTAAAAGTTATTTAGATGAGCAAACCTTTTCTGTTGTGGGAGTTAACGATTCTCTAAAAGCTTTAATGCAAATTATTCATACAAAACCCGACATAATTTTGTTGGATATTTCAATGCCTAATTTAGATGGATATGAACTCTGTTCTTTGCTGCGTAAACACTCACATTTTAAAAATACACCTGTGATTATGGTGTCAGAAAAAGTAGGATTTATAGATAGAGCTAAAGCTAAGATGGTTAGAGCCTCTGGCTATTTAACTAAACCTTTCACACAAGGAGATTTGTTAAAAGTAATTTTTAAACATATTATTTAATTTTCTAATATAATAAATAACTCCATTTAATCGATATACAGCACTTTGTGTAACGGTTTGGTACAGTAGTTGAGAAGATAAAAGTAAAAAATCAGATGAAACCCTACTCAGTAGACCTGCGGGAGAAA
>NZ_JBALBW010000119.1:0-32085 GCF_036919895.1 Nostoc sp. | reverse complement strand
AAATTCTTTGGGAACTGGAACGTGGGGATCAAGTAGGAGGTGAAGAGGAGTAGAAAATGGGGACTGGGGACTGGGGACTGGGGACTGGGGACTGGGGACTGGGGACTGGGGACTGGGGACTGGGGACTGGGGACTGGGGACTGAGGAAGAAGAGTTTTCCCCTCAGCATCTTTTCAATTCCCAATTAATTCCCAATTCCCAATTCCTGACTATATATATTTGCGTCCTCGCCACTCGCGTGGCTTGCGGAACGCAGATAAGAAGATTCGCAGCACAGCTAAGGGATCGGCTAAAGGGGAAAGCCAGAATAACCAACCGCCTTTAGCACTTTTGCGATCGTAAGAAGGTGCGATCGCAATTAGCATAGCAAAGCGAATCACCACCAAGAATAAATTCAGTCCCAGCAGGAGGAATGAGGGAGTGGGGAAGTCTGGGAATTGGGAAGAAATCAATAAAAAAGTGAGGACAATTAAAAGGGGTAAACCTTGAACAGATGTGAGTAGCCATAAATCTCCCCACAACTGCGAACGAGAAGTTGCATCTTTGAGATCGAGACTGCGCCCCCACTCCTTCCACGTCTCCATTGCCCCTTCATACATCCGTACCTTCAGCACCTTTGCGCCATCTAAAAATCCTACCTTATACCCAAGAGTTGCAATATTTCGTGCCAAGGTGACATCATCACAAAAAGAACCACTCGCACTGCTATAGCCACCTACAGCAGCTAAAACGGAGCGACGACACAAAAAACATTGTCCATTTGCCATCACCCGTTCAGGCTGCTCTGCATTGATCCCAGCAGGGTCAAATCGGTAAAGCAAAGTCATCAACAAAGCGGGTTGTAGCCAGCACTCCCCTGGATATTTAAGGATAAACTGAGGTGAAAGGGAAACTAAGTCATAACCTTGTGCTTCGGCCGTTTTTACTAAACCAGCAACTAAACCAGGATGTGGTTGAATATCAGCATCTAGTCCCAGAAACCACTGACTATCTTCAGAACTATATAGAAAACCGTTATGCAACGCCCAAGGTCGTCCCACCCAACCAGAGGGTAAGGGATCGTCTGTCATCACGCGAAAGCGCGGATCTTTTTGCTGTATCGCTTTTACTAAGTCGGGTGTCCCATCACTGGAATTGCTGTCTACAACAATAATTTCCCGAACTTCATAACTTTGCTGACTTAAACCAGCCAACAGAGGGCTAATACGAAGCGCCTCGTTCAATGTGGGAACAACGACGCTAACCCTACCTAAAAGCTCTGGTGTCGGCTGTTGCGGTTCTATTGGGGGCAACCGTCTTGGCCCCTTTAGCAGACGTGAAAACAGAATTGCCGTTGCTGGTACTTGGATAAGTAGCAATAAAAGTGATATGGCACTTTCTACTATCAAAGCGTTGTCTACTGTTGTCAAAATACTTATCAATTAAAAGTGCGACTATACAAAATAAATGGGTATTGGACATGGGGTATGGGGCATTGGTTATTCCCCTCCCTAGTCCCCAGTCCCTAGTCCCCAGTCCCCAATCTCTAGACTATTTCAAGGCAACTTCAACCTTTGCTACTGATACTTCTTTGCTTATTGGTTCAACAGAAACTTGAGTGGGTGTGGTTGAACTCCTTAACCACAGCACCACGGCGGGAACCACACCAAGAAATAAGCCGAGTAATACAGGAATGGAGAACCCAGCAGCCAAACTTAGTCCGGCGGCGAAGGCAAAATTAGTTAAATAAACGACTAAGGGGAGATTGAGTTGCGATCGCTCTAATTTAATCGATGTATTTCTCCACAACAAGCCTGCCACACTCATAAACAGGGCGCTAGTGCCAAACCAACCTGCATAGTTCTGGTAAGGTGTCCCAAAGAAAGCCCCTGGTTGTTCCCAATACCAAAAAGGCAGAGAAGTTTGACTCATAGCTGGCTCAAGGGCAAAATCCCAGCAAGTGAAGAGTAAAGCACCAATCGCTATAGCTGCAATATGGCGACCCCAACTGGGTTTTTGAGCCACTTGCAAACCAGTTCTCGCAATTAAATAAGACGACAGCCCAACATAGAACCAAGACAAAGGAATTGTGAAAGGAACTAGCCCCGCAATTTTATAACCCAAGCCACTCAAGTAGCTATAATCACCAAATGGAAAACCTGTGCTGGTTCCCAGCAGTTCACTTCCCAAAGAGATAAACATAGCCGGCAGCATAAATGCTAGCCAAGTTCCCAATCCCAGCGTTCGGTAGGCATAAATAGAGACAGCTATTGTCCCTAAGATGATATCAACTACACCACCGCCAGCCATACTTAACTGTACGGCAGTTTCTCCAACCTGCGATAAGTTGAAAATTATTTCGGCATTAGGTACGACCAGTAGCATCCCTACCAGTCCAAAGGCTTTTGACACGATATGACCAATCAGGCATACGCGTTCAGCTATAACAAGTTGTCTCATGATAATTCCTTAACAAGATGTGACACGCGGCTACTCGGCTGCTAACAGTTTACAAATGTTTAACAACATATTTAAATACTTTGTGCCGCAATTTTCTACAAACTTGTTTGACTTTCTTGGGAAGAGCATAACAGCCTATTGATTGAAGCTATAAGAAATATGATGATAAACCTACTAGTGTAAGCTATATACTCAAAATCTATATGATTTCACCTGCAAAAACCTCTGGTTTGTTATCCCACTGATACCCCTATGGTGAAAAACTCCTTTCATCCAAGCATCTTCACTTGAGGAAAGATAACAATCATAGATTAACCAAGTCTGAAAGTAAAATAAAGTGTTTAGCTAAATCTGATAGAAGCCCCACATTCCAAGCATTCGAGGAGTATTACATTTACGTAGCAGGTGATCGCAGGAGAAGCAGAAGGTGCGTTTGGTAAGTGTGAAGAATGACACATTTCCGTCAGTAAATCACACCAGGGGCTAGGAATCATACCGTAATCTAGAAGTTGTCGATGAATAACTTCTAACTTAATGACTAACAGACGGCAATTTTTAAAAGGGGTGGCAGCACTTTCTAGCTTATCTTTAGCTGGTTGTGGCTGGAGGCTGGCTGAAGTCCGCGCCAATTCTAATACTTCTAGTCAGCGTGACCAACTTTATATTTTTACCTGGACACAATATACTGACCAAAAATTACTGAGAACTTTCAGTACCCAAACCGGCATGAAAGTGCTAGCGGATGTATATGATTCCAATGATGTCATGCTGGCTAAGTTGCAAGCTGGAGGTGGTGGTACTTACAGCATCATCTACCCATCCGATTACATGGTGCAGAAGATGGTAAACAAAGGTTTGTTAATAGAAATAAATCACGATCGCTTAATCGGTTTAGAGAATTTATTCCCCCGGTTCCAGAATCCTAGTTATGACCCCAATAACCGTTACAGTATCCCTTTTAACTGGGGGACAACAGGTTTCCTGTACAATTCCGAAAAAATCAAAGATGTACCACAAGACTGGGATTACCTTTGGCAGAATCAAGAGGAACTTAATCAGAGAATGACCTTGCTTAATGATGTTCGAGAGGTGATGGGTGCGACGTTGCGGATGCTAGGTTATTCTTACAACTCCAAAAATGAACAAGAAATCAAACAAGCTTATGAAAAGTTGAAGGTGTTAAAACCTGCGATCGCCCGTTTTGACACCGATGCTTGGCAAAATCAAATTCTGGCAGGAGATTTGCTATTAGCAATGTGCTATTCAGCAGATGCGGTGAGAATATCTCAAGAAAACCCTAAACTCAAATATGTGATTCCTCGCAGTGGTTCTTCATTATGGACAGATACTATTGTAATTCCCAAAGCTTCTCCGAATTTAGATGGAGCCTATGCTTGGATTAACATGATTTTGCAACCAGAAATAGCCGCTCAAATCAGTAAACGTCTGAGTGTTTCTACGCCTAATAGGGCGGGATTTGAGCAATTGCCAAAAGTCATCCAAAACAATGGTAATTTATTTCCCTCAGAGTCGCTTTTAGCAAATTGCGAACGAATTACTCCTGTAGGAGACTTTGAAGAGGTTTACGATCGCTATTGGACTCAATTAACTAGCAGCTAAAATAGTTAAGAGTTAGGAGTGAGAAATTAAAAGTGATGAATGTTGAAAAAAATGATATTTTCCAAGTAGAAGAATTGCATTCCCTGCGAGGGAAGTGGCTGCAACCTTTGATATTACTTGCACCATCGGGGATTTGGTTATTACTTTTGTTGGTGTTGCCAACTTTGATAATTTTCGAGTTAAGTTTAGTTGCAGATATCCGTCCAGGAGATTTGGTTAACCCTAACGGATTTCAAAACTACATCCGAATATTCGATCCGCTTTATGTGCAAGTAATTGTGCGATCGCTATTTTTCGCATTTGGCACCACCATAATTTGTTTAGTTTTGGGCTTTCCCGTTGCTTATTGGATTGCCCAAATAGCGCCGCAACGTTGGCGAAATTTGCTGCTATTAGGCTTTGTTTTGCCTTTGTGGACTTCCTCGTTACTTCGCTCCTATGCTTGGATTACAATTCTTCGTCCCACTGGTTTATTGAACGGTTTACTCAGCACTTTCGGCTTGCCTACCTTGCAATTACTTAATCAGAGTCAAGCTGTATTTATTGGTATGAGCTATAGCTTGTTACCCTATATGGTTTTGATTTTATATGCTTCTCTCGAAAAACTAGATAAGCGGTTGCTAGAAGCGGCGGCTGATTTAGGTGCAAATCCAGTGGAAACTTTTTGCCAAGTAACTGTACCGCAAATTTTGCCTGGAATTGCGGCTGCTTCCATGCTTGTATTCATCACAGGCTTGGGGGATTTTGTCGATCCAGAATTACTTGGTGGTGCTTCTAGTATGACGGCGGCGCGGTTAATTTATAACCAGTTTCTGGGAGCAACCCAAAATTGGGGATTTGGTTCAGCTTTAAGTATGACGTTAATTTTGCTTGTTAGTATTGCGATCGCACTTTTAATTAAGTTTGGCGAACCTGAAACCAAACGCTAACTTTTCGTTACTCATTTATAATAATGGCATCAAACGCCAGCGAGACAACGGTTATGTTCTCACCCGATCTCAAAAATGCGTTACCAACTACTGATGAACTTCCCTGTTCAGACAATACGCCAGTGGATAACGAAGATCAAAACTTTTTGCCCAACATTTTACTTTTCTTACTTAACTCCATTTGGGCAAATCGTCTAGATTGGTACTTTGGAGTAGATATGGGTATTTATCACACTACAGGGGTAAATCCTAGAGTACCTGTAGTGCCAGATGCTTTTTTAAGTGTGGGAGTAGAGCGCAAAAAGGGAGGTAAATCACGCAAAAATTACGCGGTTTGGGAAGAAAATGGCATAGTTCCAATCTTCACATTAGAAATGGTATCCCACACCCCCGGAGGTGAATATGAAGAGAAGCTAGATATATATAGAAAACTCGGTGTATTATACTACGTAATTTATAGCCCTGAGTTTTGGCGACGCGACCAACATCAACCCTTTGAAGTGTATAGGTTGATAGATGGAAATTACCAACTACAAATAGGTGAACCCTATTTGATACCAGAGGTTGGGTTAGGTATTGGGCGACACCAAGCTGTAATTGCCGGGATACAACAGGAATTTTTATGTTGGTATGATGAGCAAGGAAACCGTTATTTGACAGATGCAGAACAAGCACAACAGGAGCGACAAAGGGCTGAACAGTTAGCGCAGTATTTACGTTCTCTAGGTGTAGATCCAAATAATCTACCTGGTAATTAAGGCGATCACATTTAAAAAATCATCAACAAATAATTACTAATTCGTAATAACACTTGCGCGTCTTGTAGAGAGCGTCATTACGAATTTTTAATGATTTGTCACCATGAGTAAATGGTTTAAATCATCTGTATTACTGTTTATTAGACCCTTAATTGTAGAAAGAAATTCATTTTCTAAATAAGGCTTGGTTAAATAAGCCTTTGCACCCAATTCTTGAGCAAGCTGGCGATGTTTTTCAGCGCTGCGAGAAGTGAGAATTACTACAGGTATTCTTGCTAATTTGGGGTATTGACGGAAATTGCCTAACAACTCAAAACCATTCATTCGTGGCATTTCTAAATCTGAGACTACGACTTGAATTTCTGGATGTAACTGCAACTTTTCTAGAGCTTCTACACCATTTTGAGCTTGTATTACTTGATAGCCAGATTTTTGCAGAGTGAGAGAGATAGTTTGGCGGAGACTAATCGCGTCATCTACTACTAAAACAACCTTTGGTGATTTATTATCTGACCCTTGAGAATAACTGGGTTCGGTTTCTATAGTTGTTGTAGAAGTAGATGCAGGAAGTAATGGTGTAGATGCAAAAGTGTCTCCCGATATCGCCAAGGCTTTTTTATTTGAGGGAGAAGCAATTGGTCGCGCCATGATATCAAGTGTTGTTTGTTGGAGCCTGTTAGACTCTAGCAACAGGGAAGCATCAATCACTAAGATGAGATTACCATTAGGTAAACTACTACAGCCATAAATATATTTTGGCTGTGCGATCGCATTTCCTAAAGGTCTGATTACCAGTTCTTGTTCACCAATTATTTGGTCAACTTCCAAAGCAAACATTCCTTGATTTCGTCGGAGCAAAAGCACCGGATTTTTCGCTATGCTTGGGTCGTCAGTATTTGATGTGTTGTATGGAGCAGGACTATTCAAGAATGAGTCATTATAATTAATCAATTTTGAAAGTTGACGGAGGCTAACTATAGTCTCATCATTGTCTGTGTTCCAATGCAAGACTTTTTGCCCTTCAATTTCTTTAATCTGCTGCTCGGAGGGAATCAATATTTTTTCGATACTGTCCAAAAGAAGGGCATAAATAACACCTTTGGCTTGAACTAGCATTAATTTTTCTGTAGTCATAGAAAAAGGAATTTTGAGCATGAATATTGTTCCTTGGTTGGGTAAGGATTGTACTGAAATTGAGCCATTAAGTGCATTCATCTGAGTCCGAACAATATCCAACCCCATACCACGCCCACAGATCTCAGTCACTTTATTAGCAGTAGAAAATCCAGGTGAAAATATCATATCTAAAAGTTCAGGTTCGGCCAAATTAGAAGCATAACTTTTGGTTTTTTCTTCAGTTTGTATGGGATAGAATTCAGCGGCTTTTCTGCGAATTCTGTCTAAATTCAATCCCTGACCATCATCCCTAACTTCGATAACAGTTTGGCTACCCTGATGATAAGCGCGGATTTCGATTAACCCTTGTTCTGGTTTACCAAGCTCCCTGCGAAGTTGCGGAGCTTCAATCCCGTGGTCAAAAGCATTACGGACTAAATGTAATAAGGGATCGTAGAGTTTTTCTGCGATCGCTTTATCTACTAGTACTTCAGTACCAGTTAGCTTCAATTCTACAAGTTTGGCATAAACATTCCCAAACTTATTTACCATCTGGGGGAAACGATTTAAGATATTGCCCAAAGGTAACATTCGTGCTTCTACTAAACTCTCTATAATATTAAGAGTTAAATTCTCTTGTTTGTTACTAATTTGAGCAGCTTGCGTCACGAGCAATTCAAGAGATTCTGTAGTTTCTTGTAGTTGCAGTGTCTCTTCTATTGCTTCATGCAATGTCATGTGAAATTCTGTATATACATCCATTTCTAAAGAGTCAAATTTTACCGCAAAATTTTGCGTTTGTTGTGAGGCAATATTTGGTATTTGTAATGGTAAGTCGCGTAATTCATTTAAAGTTATTTGATGTCTAGTGATTTGCCCAATTAATTGCTCAATGATTTCTTGGACTTGTTCATCTTGCAAACTACGCCGTTTTTGATAAATTAGCAATTCTCCAGCTAGATAATTTAGATGTTGCAGCCTCTCTGTATCTACTCGAATAAATGAAGGCTGACGAAAGTTTTTAGTTTGAACATACTGTGATTTATCTTCTATTTCTTTGTTTATTTGTGTAGCCAAATCAGGCATGACTTCAATAGCTGTTTCAGGAACATCTATAGCCACCTGCTCATTGACAGTTAATAAATCAAGCTTTTCTGGAGAATGTTCAGTTGCAGTAGTAACCACTTGCTCTGTAAAATTTTGGCTAGCTTCTTCTCCCCATATTGCCTCTAGGAGGTTATCAGTTGTTTGAGAAGAGACAGATTGGGGTATTTCTTTAATAGCTAACAGTGATTGTAACCTGGGACTATCAAGCCAATTTATCTCTTTACTAGTAACAGGAGGATAATTTTTATATTCTTTTGCTAATAGATGAATTCGGTTCTGTAATATTTTTATTACTGCAAGATAACCATCAAGCTTTTTGATAGAGTACTTGAATTTTGTTACTGCAAATAAGATAATCAAAACGATCCCATTTCGATAAATATAAAGACTTTTGCTATCCTCCTCATCTTGGATATAATCAAGAAAGTTTTTCAGCCAATTTTCAATATAATCAAGTAAATCATCTCTTTCTAAGCTAGGAATTAGTAAGTCCAAATGAAGGTCTTTCTCTGGTATTTGGATCTCGTGATTAAACCAGCCAAAAATATAGCGAATTACTTTTAAATAAAATTTGGCAGTTATTGGCTTTACAGATTCGTTTTTATTATCGTCAGATGTAGTAAGAAACTGGTAAAATTGTTCTTCATCGAATGTATCAGTAGATAAATTATTTTGCCATTCTCCAGATAACTCATTATTTGCGACTATCGTCAGTTTTCGTAAAGCTGGAGAAGTTTCTCCGCCAGATGTGCGATCGCCTTCTAATACCAATTTTTGTGATTGCTGTAAATCTGCAAGGGCAATTTCTGCAATTTGCTGTACTTGAGTGGGATTTGCTTGCAGGGCTAACAGAATTGTTTGAGAAATTTCTCCTAATCCAGGTAAGTTTAGAGATTCTGCTAAACCAAGAAAAACTTCAGCTTGAGAGTGTAATAATTCGATAAAATCGTCATTATTTGGGGGATTGTTAACAGCTTCAGCAATACTATTTAGACGTTGTTCTACTCCCACTTCAAAAACTGACTGCACAATATCAAACCCCAATTCTTCAGAAGTAGGGATATGAGCCTCATCACCAAATGCATCACCTAGCTTTTCTTGTAATTGTGCAAATACTGAAGTTGTTCGATTAAGTAGTTCTTCATCATTAATAGTACTGCCTATTAACTCAGTATTTAATGCTATGCTAAGACACTCATAAGCTTGTAGTAGAAGTGTTTGTAATTCAGCATCAACTTCCACTTTAGGATTATATAGAGCCTTGAATACATCTTCTAAAAAATGAGCTATCATCTTAATTACTTCTAGCCCAACATTAGCAGCACCACCTTTAAGCGTATGAGTAGCCCGCATTAAATTATGAACTTTGGCAATACTATAGTCTTCTGATAAACTAAATAGTTCTTGCTCAATAATTTGGATTAATTCCGGGGCTTCAGCTAGAAAATAGATGTATCCTTGTTCGCGAATTGCAGCGTCGGTAATCATAGTTTGGAGTTAGGGGTTGGGAGTTAGGAGTTAGGAGTTAAGGGTTTGGAGTTTGGAGTTTAGAGTTGATCGGCCAATTTATTTTTCAGTTGTCTTGACTATTCAACTCAAAATCAGAATGATTTCGTCTGCATAGCTTATCAAATAAATACTTTTTCTCCATAATTTATATCTCCTAACTCCTAACTATTTTTCATTTGACTTTAAACTTGCTAGCAGTTGTTAATAAATCTTGCGCCATCCCTGATAAATCTTGAAATACAGTAGCAATTTCTTGAGACTCAGCAAAAGTCTTATTAGCAATTCCTGCTACATCTTGCATTGATTTTGTGACTGTTACAGATTGCGTCATTTGTTTTTGAGTCGCTGCGGTAATTCGCTCAATTAGTTGACTAATTTCGGCAGTTGCAGAAACGATCGCATTCAAGTTTTGGCGAGTCTCACTAACTAGATTTGTGCCTTCTACTACCTGCTGAATACCAGTTTCCATCGCTACTGCAACTTCTCCGGTTTCTGCTTGAATATCCTGGACTAATTTTTCTATTTCGATGGTTGCTGCTGCCGACTGGCGAGATAAAGAACGGACTTCATCAGCTACAACTGCAAAGCCTTTGCCATATTCACCGGCACGGGTGGCTTCAATGGCTGCATTCAAAGCCAGCACGTTTGTCTGTGTGGCAAAATTACCAATCAAATTCACCACTTTGGAGATTTTTTGCGAAGATTCACTGAGGCGTTTAATCTTTTTGCTGGTTTGAGCAACGGTTTCGCGAATTCCTTGGATAGCTTGTACAGTCAGATTCATCGCGGTATCACCAGACTCTACAGTTTGATTAGCCTGTTTTACTGCTAGTTGCACTAACTCAGCATTCGCTACCACAGCTTGAGTAGAGTCCACCATCTGTTGAATTTCACCTAATGCTGCGGTAATTTCCTCAGATTGTTGTTGCGCCAGATTAGTCAGTCCCGCTAGTGAAGACTCGCTATTGGTAGAAGTTTGGGCAACTTGTTGAGCAGCCCCTTGTACTTGAAGAACTATTTGCCGCAGTGCTTGCAGAGTATTATTGTAAGCATCAGCGATTGTACCTAGTTCGTCTTCTGTAATGGGTGCGCGGACTGTTAAGTCACCGTTAAGTGCAGGTCTAAGGGCTGTTAGGAGTTGAATAGATCGTTGTTGTAGTAACTCCTTGGCTGCCTTTTCTCGTGCTGCTGCTTCTGATAATTTTGCTGACTGCCCCTGTACTTGTTGCAAATATTCGGTATGTTGTAATGCCAATCCTAATTGATTGCCAATGCGTGCTAACAAGGTGACTTCTGATTCTTCCCAATCACGAGTTTCAGAGTTTTGATAAGCTGCCAGCAATCCCCACAATTGCTCCCCAGCAAATACAGGAACAATTACATAAGCTTTAACTTCAAATTGCTCTAAAATTTCAATGTGGCAAGGAGAATGACCTACCTGATAAATGTCATTTACAACAAAGCTTTCAGCCTGGGCATATCGACCTCCTTGAGTCTCTTGCAAGTGAGTATCTTCCCAGACAGTTTTGATATCGGGGCCTACCAGTTTTACCCAAGTATGACCTACTGATTCTGCTACAAATTCGCCTGTCCAATCAGGATTGAAGTGGTAGACGGCGACGCGATCGCACCGCAGTAATTGCCGTACTTCTTGAGTAGTTGTTTTGAAGATTTCTTCTACATCTAAAGATTGGCGGATGCGGTTACTAATCTTGGTGACAGCTTTCTCTTGTTCCGCTATCTGAGATAGTTTTTCAGATTTCAACCGCACTAATTCCAAATAATCTATCTGTGATTTAGCTAGGCTAAATTGCAAGCTAGTCTGAACCAAAAAGTTCACTTCCCAGGTTTCCCACTCACGAGCGCTAGAATTTTGATAAGCTGCCAGCAACCCCCACAATTTATCCCCGAAGAATATAGGAACAATCATGTAAGCTTTGGCTTCAAATTGCTCTAAAATTTCAATATGGCAAGGAGCAAGCCCTACTTCATGGATGTCATTAACGATAAAGTTTTCGCCTCTAACATACCTACCTCCCTTCGTATCTTGCAAGTAGGTATCATCTAAAACGGTTTTAATATCAGGCCCCACTAGCTTTGTCCAACCACTACCCACAGACTCAGCCACAAATACACCTCCCCAGTCAGGGTTAAAGCGATAGACTGCGACGCGATCGCATCGTAGTGATTGACGCACTTCTTGAGTGGTTGTTTTAAAGATGCTATCTACATCTAAAGATTGTCGGATGCGGTTTACTATCTTAGTAAAAGCTTTTTCTTGTTCAACTATTTGAGCTAGTTGTTCAGATTTCTTATGCATTTGGTCGAGATATTCACCTTGTGAGATAGCCACACCAAATTGCAGCCCAATTTGAGTCACAAAGCTTTCTTCCCAAGGTTGCCAATCACGAGGCCCAGAATTTTGATAAGCTCCCAGCAAACCCCATAATTTCTCTCCAGAAAATATGGGCGCAATGATGTAAGCTTTCATTTCATACTGCTCTAAAATGTCAATGTGGCATTGAGCATGACCCATTTTATAGATGTCTTTAGCTACATAGCTTTCACCCTTGGCGTAACGTCCTCCTTTGGTGTCTTGTAAGTGGGTATCTTCCCACACCATATAAAAATCAGGGCTGACCATTTTTATCCAGCCATTACCCACTGACTCAGCGACAAACTCGCCACTCCAGTCAGCGTTGAAGCGATAAACGCCGACGCGATCGCATTTTAGTAATTGACGTACTTCTTGAGTGGTTGTTTGAAAAATCTTATCGACACTTGATGCTCGGAGAATTTTGTCGATGACTTTAGCTACCGATTTTTTTGCTAGTATTCGCTGTTGTTCTTCTCTTTTGAATTCAAAACTTTGCAATTTGTAGATCAGTTCTGTTGTAATTTGGGATAGGAGACTAATTTCTACTTCTTGCCACTGCCGTGTTGAGTAACAATTATTTACTGCCAGTAATCCCCAGACTTTACCTTCTACTACTATCGGTAAACTCAAACTAGCTTTAATTTGAAATTTATCTAGCAGTTGCTTTTGATAAGGGGTAAGTTGAATCTGATTGATATCATCAATAACTACAGCTTCTATATAGTCTTGATTAGTATATAAGCCAAAAATAATTCCGGGAATATTTTCGCCGAGAGTCGGTGTCCAGCCTAGTGTTCTAGATTCTGCTAAAACATTACCTGAATCAAGGGAAGTAAACTGATAAATTAAGGCGCGATCGCAACCAATCTTTTCTCTAATCTGCGCTACAGTGATTTTGAGTAGTGTATCAATGTCTGGGGCTGGGCGCATGTGGGTTGCGATGTCTTGTAACTGTCGTCTCCAAGTTTTAAATTCTTGAGCGATCGCATTTAACAAAGATATTTCATTGCTAGCAATATTTGCTATACTAGCGTTTCCATTCATATTTTCTACTTCAGGCATTAGATGCTCATTCTCATGGCTATTGTTATATAGAAATGTCATTGAATTAACCTCAAATTTGTTATTGGTAACACTTGGATATTTGACAAGTAAAGATGAACCATTATTTGGTTAGCAAGGATTAGAAAGTGCAAAAATACTATACCTAATCACTCAGTTTTAAAAGTTCAATTATGATTTTTCCACATAGGAGCTTGAATAATCGTTATAGCATCCAAATGGAAAATCATATCCTCGGAATCATTAATAAAGTATCCCTGCAAGAAAGGTGATATTTTAGGATAAAATAATTCGGCACTTGGGGGTTTCATCTGCTGAGTGTCCAGCCCTTCAATATCTATAAGCTGTCTCACCAAAAGTCCCAAATACTTACCATTGTTTTCCAAAACAATCGCCATCATTTTTGAAAGTAAATTTGCTCCTTGCGAAATTGGAGGATAACCTAACATTGCTTCTAAGTCTACTAGCCAAAGCATCTCACCGCGCCAGTTATAGATACCCAAGACGCAGCTAGGCATCTGAGGAACGCCACATATTTCTGGTAATGATACTTGCAAAACCTCTGTGATGTGTTGTAGCGAAATTACGGCTGTATCCCTGATTCCCAAATTAAAACTTAAAAACTTTTCTTTGGTTTCCAAAGTTATCGTTCCTTTGTCCTTGATGATTTATCTTTAGCCACTATTTGCAGTTATGCTTTAATCTGATGGTGATTCTAAATTAAAAACAGTGACTTTTTTGAGTATTTATCTACTAAATTACTACTTATTAATTAGTTGCTTTACAATTACTACTAATTCGTCTCTGTCAATTGGTTTTGACAGATAACCTTCAGCACCCAACATATTACCCCAAATTTTATCTACATCGCTATTTTTTGTAGAACAGAAAACCACAGGTATTTTGCTAGTGATGGGATTATTTTTTAGCTCTCGACAAATCTCAAAGCCACTTTTACCTGGCAAGATTACGTCGAGAAATATTAGGTCTGGCTTATTTTTATCTATTTTGTCTTGAGCCTCTTCACTGCTTGTGGCGCTAATCACAGAATAACCTGCCTGTTGTAAGTAACGGCTGATTATCTCCATATCTGTTAAGCCATCTTCAACAACTAAAACAGTATTCATGGTAATTACCCTTTATTTTTTAAGAATGTAAACAAATTAGATATACAAATCCTAACTGATTACTGAAGAAAGACATGGAAAGCACTAGATACTAGACCCTAACGCCTTTTTTATAACCAATATTTATTTCACAATTCAAATAGAATTGCTATAAATACAAAAAATTGTATTTGTCTAATTTTGATTCAATCTTTATGTATTAACCTCAGAAGAAGTACGTAATGAAGAGAGCCGAATATATATATTTGTTAATATAAAATGATTTCACCAATAAATAATCAAGGAATTATTCGTTATAATTCAAGAGTAATTTTGTAGCAATAGCGGATGAATAAGTATATTTTATACATCCACTAAATATTTGATTAGGTGCAAAAGATTAGGTAGCTTTAAGACTGCTACCTAATTTTTCTGAATTATGATTTCTTCTTTATCACCCCAGTAATTTTATGTTTATTGATGCGGCAAACATCCCTTGTAAGGATTTTTTATGGCTGTTTGCGACAGGAGGTTAATGCTGAGAAATTAAATTTGTAAGCTCATCAGATTCGCTGATGATTAATTTCAATAAAAATGATTAATTCTCCCTAATTACATACAAGAGAAGTTCGCGTTTCTAAGCATGGCTTCCTCCTGCCTCCTGCCTCCTGCCTCCTGCCTCCTGAAGAACATCGACCTTAGCTTTACTCTTCTCAATGGGGACAATCGATGTAGGTAAATACTTACGTACTATACTCATTACCTTGTCAGCCACTACGGGTTTAGTAATAAAATCTGTAGAACCGACTACCTTCGCACGAACTCGATCTAAAAGACCATCACTGCCTGTTAATATAATCACTGGTGTATTGGCAAAGGCAGATATTCGCCGCAGTTGAGTACAGATTTCGTAACCACTAGCGACTGGCATAATTAAATCTAAGAAAATCAGGTCTGGTTTATCTTGAATGAGGGTTGGGAGAGCTTGTACAGCATCTTGAATCTTCATAAACCTTAATCCATTGGAAGTGATAATATCCTCCAGCATTTTACAGACTTGAGGGCTATCATCCACACAGGCTACTAGTGGAGCATTTGGTTTCTTTGGTTGTGCAGTGACAGGCTTATTATTGACCTCAGTCACGACTAAAGGCACTAAGGGCGTGTCGGGTACTTCTACCAATTCGATGATTCCTTTAAGGATATAGGGAAGCAACGAACGCGTGAGCGGTAGTACACTTTGCTTCATTTTCACGGCTAAATCTCGCAAAGTCAATTTGCCGTTGATTAAACTCACAAAGTTTTTGTAGACAGACGGACTTACCATCTGCTGGAGTTGTTCTGGTCGCCGGAGAACTGGCGCTAAGTCAGGAGAAAAATTTGCTAAACCAGCTTCTGACCAAGTTTTCCACGAGTCTTGCATGTGCCTTACAGACATTTCTGCACTCGTGAAGCTTATTGGTGTTTCTAAGATAACTTCTTGGTTGCGATTGCAACTTATAGAAGCAAAATTTCCTTGTAGAGCTAGGTCAAATAATAGTTCTGCTATGGTGTTTTCAGCAATACACTGAATCTGTTCTCTCTGAATTTTCTGTTTTTTATGAAATATTTCTAGAAGGCGGTAATCCCAGTAATCCATTGATACGTCTTGCGAACGCAACAGCAATTTATCAACCTCAATCTGAGGACAATTTTGAGCCATCTGTCTGCGCCAGCGCCGGAAGGGATGAGTTCCACCTGTTGCCCAAACTATCCGTCCTAGTCGATAGTAAAAAGTCCATTGGCTACCTTTTGAACTTTTAATATTTAATCTGCCATTATATTGTAATTGAGTACAAGTTTTAAATTCATTAACCAGGTTATTTGAAAGAAGAAGTTCCGAGTGGGTCATACTTTGTTCCTTGTATTAAAAAGCCAGTTATTGAAAACCAACACTAGCTATATAGTGGTCAGCAGACACCTCAAAAAGTGGAAATACATTTGATATATAGCGGTTTAAATCAAGTTTATTAAAATCAAGGGCGATCGGAAAAGAGCAAGTATCTTGCTAGTCCATAAGTCCTATAGCATAGAGTTCATTATCAATAGGCTTTATAACTAAAATATATTGCTATAGTCCACATCATTTAAGATGCATTCAGTATTGATATATCATTTTAATAATTTCCATACGGAATTCTATCCGTATAAGTTCTGAATTTCGTTTACAAAAAGATTAGCATTCTCTAGATATTTTTGCTTTAGTTCTTGAATGTTAAAAATATTTATTTAAGTTTACATTTATTAATACACATCAATTTTAGTGAGCTTTTTAGGAAATCTTATACTAAAAAAAGGTGTGCTACTCAGGTAAGTAGCAGCCACCTATAGAGTATTTATTTAAGAAAACTTCTTTAAGGTTGGTTGTGGTTTTGATAGCTTATAACAGCTGCTCTAAGATTACTTTGGTGTTCTGAAAGAAGCCGATCGCCCTCGTCTTTTTCCAAACTAGTCCAGTGCATCAATAGCGCTAGCTTAACCCATTTACCACTGCGTTCTAATAAAAAACCAGCAGCTTCTCTACTTAAACCTGTGAGGTCTTGCAAAATTCGCAAAGCGCGATCGCGTAACTTTTGATTTGTTACTGCTACATCCACCATCCGATTGCCGTAAACCTTACCTAGTTTAACCATTACTCCAGTGGAAAGGATATTTAAAGCTAACTTAGTGGCTGTACCAGCTTTCAGGCGAGTTGAGCCGGCGATGATTTCTGGCCCTGTCAATAGGCGAATGTCAATATCGGCATCAAAGCTAACTTGTTCAGCCGGAACACAGGCGATAAAAATAGTACTGGCTCCCCGTTGACGAGCAGCATGAAGAGCACCGTGGACATAAGGCGTTGTGCCACCAGCAGTAATACCGACGACGACATCTAGCTGGGTAATGTGTCGCCCAGCGATCGCAGCCTCGCCATCTTCAATGCTATCTTCTAAATCTTCCGAACTGCGTACCAGCGCACCCGCACCACCAGCAATAATCCCCTGTACCAATTCTGGGGGCGTACAAAAAGTAGGCGGACATTCAGCAGCATCTAATACCCCTAACCGACCACTTGTGCCTGCACCGATATAAAATAAGCGTCCCCCGTGACGCAAACGCTCTGCGGTGGTATCAATTGCTTCAGCCAACTGAACTTTCGCCGCCGCAACAGCTGCGACTGCTTTTTGGTCTTCGCTATTAAACAGTTCTACTAATTCCAGAGAATTAAGCTGGTCTAAGTTAAGACTGTTAGAATTTACCATCTCGGTTAAAAGATGCCCGCGTTCTTGCAAGTTTGTCATTTGTCATTTGTCCTTTGTCCGTTGTCCCTTGTCCTTTGTCATTAGTCAGTTAGCGACCAATGGACCAATGACCAATGACCAATGACTAATGACTAATGACTAATGACTAATTACAGCAATCCTTCCAATTTGCGACGCATCTTCTCTAGTTCAGAATTAGATAATTCTGGTTCTTCTAGTGGCTGTTGATTGAGAGGGAAGGTGTCTTCAACAGTATCCTCCTTCTGGGCATCCGCTTGCCAGTCAGTTTGTTCGACGTTCAGTTCTGGGGGAGTGACAACTAAATTGCTGTTTTCTAGGATGATTTCCCATTCATATCCAGCACTTTCGCAAAATTCCTTAATTTCCTCAGCATCCATTGGTTCTGGTGTCGGTGCGGGAAAATCCTGAGCTTCCAGCATCAGGGCAAAGCGCGTCGCGTCGTCTTCTGACTCGAACATCAGAATTTTATTGCGTTTGCCCTCCCGAATCGTGTGAATCCCCTCATTTTCCGTTCGAGCATTAAAAATCAACACAAAAACACGCATTGGTGTAATCATCTGTCTTTTTTAAGTTCTATTCATATTAAAGTTCTAGGTTGTCCCTCTGCGAAAGTCAAAGGAACAATTTTCACTCTATTCAGATCAGATTTACCTGAAAACGCCAATATTATGAAGCATAGTATTGGATGAAGTAAATACCGTAACTCAACCAATGGGGTCTTGGGTTTAGTTGGCGTATCCTGGAAATGGCATACTGAATCAATGTGTCAGTTAATGCTTGTGTGTGCCAGCGACATCCGGCAATTAATACAGTGAAAGCAAATGACTAAATCTCCCAATCAAGATACTCACTCTCCATGCCCTATCCGCAAGCGTCTGTGGTTGCTGGTGTTGAGGCGGGGTAGTATTGCTTTGGGCGGACTTTTACTGTTAGGAGTTATCGTTGGTATTTGGCGGTTGTGGACTTTTGTCCAAACAGAGTTAACACCGCTGGCACAACAAAGTCTGACTACTACACTCAATCGTCCGGTAAAACTGGGAAGAGTCACACAATTTTCCTTGATGGGAGTGCAGTTTGGGGCTTCATCTATCCCAGCTACACCCACAGATCCAGATCGGGCTACAGTCGAAACCGTAGAAGTGGGTTTTGACCTGTTACAACTAATTTTTAACCGCCATCTAAAGCTAGATGTTACCTTAGTCAATCCAGATATTTATATTGAACAGGATAACCAAGAGCGCTGGGTTTCCACTAGCATCGCGTCGTCAGGTGAAGGCGGTGCCCTTAAAACCGATTTGGATTACCTGCGGTTTCGCAATGCCAAGCTGGCGTTGATGCCGCACAAGAGAGTAGAGGAGGCAGGGGAAGCAGGGGAGGATGGGGGTGCAAGATCCTCCTCATCTCCCACCTCCCCCATAGCATTTTCTCAACTGAATGGATCTGCCCAACTTTTGGCAAACAACCAGTTGATCCGGTTTGATGTGGGGGGTCAAGCAGACAGTGGTGGCAATATTTCCATTCAGGGAGAGACACGTTCTAAGGTGCTGGCAGGCAATTTTCAGTTGCAAGCACAAGATTTGTTCGCTGCTGATATTACTCGATTGATTAAGTTACCAGTAAACTTACAGGCGGGTCGAGCCAATGGCGACTTGTTAGTTCGGTTGACACCAGGACAGCAGACTTTATTGTATGGCAATGCTGCTGTGCAAGGGGTAACACTTCAAATACCCAAAGTGCCGCAACTGTTAAGCAATAGCCAGGGAAATCTCCGTTTTCAAGGAACAGAGTTGCAGTTAAATAACGTTACTACCAACTACGGCAAAATTCCTGTGGTGGCTACGGGAATCATCGACACTCAAGCAGGCTTTAAGTTGGCAGGGCGCGTAAATGCCGTGAGTTTGGCTAATGCCCAGGAGACTCTGAAGGTAAAACTACCTGTACCGATCGCTGGACAAGTACAAGCAGATTTGCTGATTACCGGATCGACTAAAGAGCCAATTCTCTCAGGTTCAGTTACCACAATAAAAACTGCCCGGATTGATAAAGTTGATTTTAAGAGCATCAGTAGTAAATTTGAGCTTGTTACTAGTTCTAGTTCGTCTTTACTTAGCCTGAAAAATATTCAAGGTAAAGCCATAGTTGGTGGTGATATTACTGGCGCTGGCACAATTCAACTCGGTAAAACGCCGCGACTGGATTTAAATTTCGCTGCCAAGAATGTTCCAGGGGATGCGATCGCAAAAGTTTATGGAATAACATCCGCATTCCAAATCGGCAATGTCTCAGCTACAGCACAAGTAACTGGTGCTTCTACCAATGTCCAAACTTCGGTGCAATTCCAAGCGCCTGACGGAACTTACCCCGGAACTGGTGAAGTTGCGATTGGGAGCGATCGCAATGTCTCTTTCCGTAATGTGGCTCTTAATGTCAGTGGTGGTACAGTCAGGGCAACTGGGAGTTATGTTAATGAGCGTTGGCAAGCTGTGGCTGTTGCCTCTGGGGTAAAATTGGAACCCTTTGTAGACAAAAGTCAACTGCAAAATGTCTCTTTGGCGAAGGCGCAATTTAATGGTCGTCTCATTCTCTCAGGTAGCACAGCACCATTTGCAATTGCCACGATTCGCAGTGATGGGGCAGGAGTTCAAATTGGTGGCGGCACAGTTACACTTTCTAATGTCCAACTCCAAGAACAAAGCTTTTCTGCTCAACTTGTAGCTAATGGTGTGCGGTTGGGGCAAATATTAAAACAGTCTCCCTCAGCTTTAAATAATCCTTTGGCGGGGACATTCCAAATCGCAGGTGACAGAGACAATTTCAGCCTGAAAACCCTCCGTAGCAGTGGTGAAGGTAGTCTTGCTATTGATGGTGGAACAGTTACAGCTAAAAATATCCAAGTGGCTAATGGTGTCTATCAGGCGCAAGTTCAGGCTAAGAATGTACCGTTGCAGCAGTTAGCAAAAGTACCAAAGCAGTTTAAAGGGGCATTAACTGGTCAGTTCGACGTAGCGGGTTCTGTTGATTCTTTTAAACCGGAAACTATTCAAGCCAGTGGTCAGGCGCGGGTAAATGTCGGGGATGGGACAATTACAGCCTCTAATATCCAAGTGGCTAACGGTGTATACCAGGCGCAAGTTCAAGCAAATAATGTTCCTGTGCGGCAGTTGGCAGCAGTACCACCGCAGTTTAGAGGGACGTTAACTGGTCAAGTAAACGTGGCTGGTTCTGTTGAATCCTTCCAGCCGCAAACTATCCAAGCTATGGGTCAGGCGCGGGTAAATGTTGCAGGTGGGACGATTACAGCTAATAATATCCAAGTGGCTAATGGTGTATACCAGGCGCAAGTTCAGGCGAATAATGTACCGTTGCAGCAGTTAGCAGCAGTACCACCGCAGTTTAGAGGGACGTTAACTGGTCAAGCAAATGTGGCTGGTTCTGTTGAGTCCTTCCAACCGCAAACTATCCAAGCTAGCGGTCAAGGACGGCTGAATATTGCAGGTGGAACGATCGCAGCTTCTAATATCCAATTGGCTAATGGTCGCTATCAAGCTGTAGTTGATGCTTCTGGTGTGGAATTAAATCGGTTCAATGAGCAATTGCGGGGTCAATTTGGCGGTCAGTTACAATTAGCTGGCACTGTCGGATCGTCCCAGTTAGCGGATGTCCGGGCGGCTGGACAAGTGCAATTATCCCAAGGTATCCCTGGGCTTGAGCAACCCCTGACGGCTGCGATCGCTTGGAGTGGTGAAAGGCTTACCATTGAGCGAGCAACTGCTCCCGGTTTAAGTGTGACTGGTAATATATTAGCCAATGCCAGGGGAGCGGGCATACCGGAAATTACTGCCCTAAATCTCAACGTCCAAGCTCAGAATTACAACTTAAAACAGTTACCGATTAATCTTCCTAATCAGGTTGCGGTGGCGGGGAGAGTAGATTTTAATGGTCAAATCACCGGTAAGCTGCCTTTACCAAATGTGGTAGGGCAAATTAATTTACGAGACTTGGTTGTTCAAGATATTGCTTTTGAGCCATTGTTAACTGGAAATATTGATTCAGCACAGGGACGCGGTTTAAATTTGAACTTGGCAGGAAATAGCGATCGCCTATCCTTTAATTTAGATGCCAATAATCGCCCGAAATCTTTCTTAGTAAAATGGCAAGACGCATCAGCCACAGGTAATGTTCAAGGGAATGATTGGGCACTCAAAGTTGCAAATTTCCCCTTACAAATATTGAATTTGACTCCGCCACCAATAACTCGATTGGGTGCTGGAAAGATCGCTGGTTTGTTAACTGGGGATTTGCTATTTAATCAGCAAACATTGGCATCTACGGGGAATTTAGCGATCGCTAATCCGCAAATTGGTCGGCTTAAAGGCGATCGAATAGCTGCTCAATTCCGCTACGGTAACGGTAAAGGTACACTTGCCAGTAGCGAATTTGTCAAAGGCAAAAGTAGTTACGCCCTTGTTGGTACTTTTGCCCAAAGTCCTAAAGGCCCTCAACTACAAGGTAAACTGAACGTCAACCAGGGGGAGATCCAAGATGTTCTCGCTGTAGCACAGATATTTGATTTACAAAATTTGCCTGGTGGTTCACCAGAAATCTACGGTACAGCAGAGGATCTAACCACCAACCCCCAAGGAGCGCCAAATCAACCCTTATTCACCCAAATCCAACGGTTTTCTGAAATTGCAACTTTGCTAGAAGAACAGGAAGAACAGCGACTTAATTCTACTCCAATACCAGATTTAGCAGACTTAAAGGGGACTTTCAACGGTGAAGTAGCTGTGAATACAGCTACAGCCAATGGATTATCAGTAGATTTTAAGTTGAATGGACAAAACTTTGCCTGGGGTAAAAAGGAAGAACGAAATCGTTATTATACTGCCGATAAAGCGATCGCCGAAGGCAGTTTTGAGAACGGTGTTTTGAGTTTGCGACCTTTACGGCTTGAATCTGAAAATAGGCTGATTGCCTTCACAGGTAATGTTGGCGGTGATGAACAATCTGGACAGTTCCGGGTGAATAATTTTCCGGTACAAGTACTGAATAATTTTGTCAAACTGCCAGTTGGAATTACAGGGAATCTTAATGGTACAGCAGCAATAGCCGGCAGCATTGCTAATCCCCAAGCTAGAGGGGAATTGCAAATCACAGAAGGATTATTGAATCAGAACAAAATAGACTCAGCAAGGGCAAGTTTCAGCTATGCCAACGGCCGCTTAGACTTTGGTAGTACTGTAGCAGTTGCTGGGCCAAAACCTGTTGATATTACTGGCAGCATACCTTATAAACTGCCTTTTGCTTCTGTGGCACCAGACAGCGAGCAAATCAGTTTAGATATGAAGTTGGAAAACGAAGGATTGGGACTGTTAAACGCATTCACTAATCAAGTGGTATTTGAAAAAGGTGAAGGAGAAGTAGACCTTAAGGTACGCGGAACACTAAAAAAACCCGAAGTAAATGGAATTGCTACGATTAATAATGCTACTTTTTCAGCCCAGGCTTTGCCAGGTAAGCTCAGACATGTCACAGGTAGAGTACTGTTTAATTTTGACAGCATCTTAGTAGAAAATCTTCAAGGTAAATTTAGCCGTGGGAAGGTAGAAGCTGCTGGAGCAATTCCCATTTTCAACAATGAGAACGTGACTATTAACAATCCCCTAACTGTTAATCTGGAACAGTTGGCGTTGAATCTTAAGGGACTTTACCAAGGAGGCGCTAGTGGCAATTTGCAGATTACTGGTTCTGCCCTTAACCCCATAATTGGCGGTAAAGTAAGTTTATTTGACGGTCAGGTATTGCTGGCAGAATCTACCGACGCTAGTTCATCTGGAAATAGTAGTCTCGGTGTATCACCCACAAAAGAGAATAAGCAGAGTAAACCTGAAATTGAAAATAGCAAGGGAAATGCGTTGCCGTCAGGTATCGCTAGATTTAATAATCTAGATTTAGAACTCGGTAAAAATGTCCAAATTACCCGTCCCCCAATTCTCAACTTCCGCGCCAGTGGTAATCTCATCGTTAACGGCTTAATCAATCAGCCAATACCTGATGGAACTATCCGCTTAGAAAAAGGTGGCGTGAATTTATTTACTACCCAATTTAACCTTGCTTCTGGCTATACACACACCGCAACTTTTAGTCCTTCCCAACCCCGCGACCCCAACTTAGATATTCGGCTATTTGCCAAAGTATTAGATGTTACTCAAAGTAATGATTTCAGTCGGATAAATTCCACGGGTTTATCAGCATTAGAAAGTGTTCGAGTCGAAGCCACTATCAACGGTCTGGCTAGTAAACTAAATGAAAATATAGAACTAACAAGCAGTCCGTCACGTAGTCAAAACGAAATTGTTGCTCTTTTAGGAGGTGGGTTTGTAGACACCCAAGGACGTGGTGACAGTACTTTGGGTCTGATTAACATCGCCGGGTCAGCTGTGTTTAACAATTTTCAGTCAGCTTTTAACCAGATTGGGAGTACTTTTGGCTTAAGCGAACTGCGGATATTTCCTACCGTTATTTCTGAGAATCCTGAAGCGGGAAGGAGCAGTTCAACTTTGGAATTAGCAGCCGAGGCGGGGGTTGATATTTCTTCTAAAATATCCGTTTCCAGTATCAAAATTTTAACAACAAATGATCCCTTCCAATGGGGTGTTAATTACCGGATAAATAATGAATTTCGTGTGCGTGCTTCCACTAATTTAACCGATGATAGTCGTGCAGTAGTCGAGTATCAAACACGATTTTAAAGAAAGTTTTTAGGGGACTAGGGACAGGGGAATGGGGACAGCAATTAGTCGTTGAGATCCCCCCAACCCCCCCCTTAAAAAGCAGGGCTTCTAACCCTCTTTTGCCCCCTTTTTAAGGGGTCGCCATAGGCGGGGGGATCTGAATCTAGGACGGACGACTCAACCCTTATCCGAGAAGTATTGGAGGTCAAAGCCTCTAACATCATTTTCCCGCGTTCTTACCCAATCCCTAATCCCTAATCCCCAGTTCCTTTTACCTATTCTTCAGCAACCCAAGTACCATGAAATCCATAAGGCACTCGTTGAGGAATTATCACCCGCGCTACAGGTTCAGCTGTTAAATCTTGGGCATTCACCACTACTAATTCTGAAGTGTTTGAATTCTCATCGTGGATAAAAGTCATAAGCCAACCGTCATCCTCAGCAATTGCACCAGGACGCGGCGCAAATACAGCTTCACCGCCATAGCGTCCCTGTCCGAATTCGTGGGCTTGGGACTTTCCACTGCTGAAGTCATACTTAATGATGCCTTCAAATAAAGGTAGGGGACTATTCGCCATTTTGTTGGTGTAGCCATATCGGGTTTGCCGCCCCAATAGATTTTCGTTGACGCGGGGAAATTCTGAAGCTACATCGTCCAACATTTCTTCACGCACTGTCCCCGTATTGAGGTTAAATCGCCAGCTATACAAACGCGGGATATTTGCTTCTGGGTCGGGTTGCGAATCATCAGAACTCAAAACAGTTGTAGAACTCATGCGACAGGCAATAAGCACTACTTCATCGCCATCTTCGTAAGCGTTGAGAGTATGGAAGACGTAGCAAGAGGGACTTGCAAACCATCGGATATTACTGTTGTCACCATGACGTGGTACAATTCCAAAACGACTGGGGCGATCGCGCTCAAACATCATAATGGGTTCTCCCCGTTGCGATCGCTCGGCACTAAAAGTCAATGGCAAATCCATGAAAATCGTGTAGTTTTCAGTGATGGCAAAATCGTGCATCATCACTCCTATTGGCAGGTCAATTGGTACTGTCCGCAATAGTTCGCCTTGTGCAGAGACTACACTATATTGTACGTATGGTGGCGCAAACAAAGAATAGCCAAAGAAGACCATTTCACCCGTAACCGGGTCTACTTTGGGATGGGCTGTGAAGGCAGAAATCAGCTTGTCATTGTAAGTATATTAACCAATAGTTTCTAATTCAGGAAGCTTGATAGCGTGAGGTTTACCTCCCTCGTTCAGCGCCAACATCTGACCAGCGTGCCAAACTAAGGCAGTGTTGGCGGTCTTTTTGTAGCCACTGTAGGGATTATCCTTTCGCGGTGGTTCTAACAATCCTGTCCACAAAGCCTTGCCTGCTTCTCGTTCTTTTTTCCATCCGACTGTCTGGATGTAACGGTTACGATAAGTCGCTACGCTGTTGCTAATTTGTACACCATGCAACATCCCATCTCCATCAAACCAGTGATATTGACCGATGGGTGTCCATTGAGGGTTAGGGCCATTCCGTACAAACATCCCTGATAAGTCAAGGGGTAATTCACCGATGACTAGCAATTTGTCGGTGGTGATTTCTTCACGGATTGGAGCAAAATTGCGATCGAGATACGGATTGACTGCTATTGTTGCCATTTATAAAATCTGGTAGTGTGATGTACATGGCTTTTGCTGACTGATAACATTTATCGCTATCTTCAACCAATCAATATAAGTCTGTTCTCTTCGGATCGCTAACTCTAGCACCAGCCTTTGCATTACTTGCTCGCGGTTGGCAGACTCATCACCAAGTGATGGCAAATCAATGATTTCACACTCAGCAAGCTTTTTGATTCGAGCCGCAAATTGTTGCTCTAGTAGATGAATAATGGTTTCATTCGGCAATTGCTCTGCAAAATGCAACTGGAGCAGCAAAGGTTCTCGGATAGTCGGTAAAGGCTGATGAGTTTCAAGCCATCGGGCAAATTCAGCTTTTCCTGGCTCCGTTACACTGTAGACTTTACGGTTGGGGCGATCGCGTTGAATCTCAATTGTACAGGTAATCCAGCCTTGCTCAACTAGCTTATCAAGAGTTCTGTAAATTTGTGCCTGGTCTGCTGGCCACAAATGGGCAATACATCGATCGAAGCAGCTAGTTTTGAGGTCGTAGCCCGTCATTTCTTGCTGCTGAAGAAAACCTATAATTACGTATGCTAGGGACATTAAGACAGTTTTCCCATAATTGACATTTCCTCAATAGGTTTTACACTATGTACTTCTTATAATTTTATGCTAATATATGATTAATCCAATATAAGATATAACCGCTATAAAAAGATATGTTGATTGTAATACGTCTTAAGAAAGAGACCGAATACATAAATTGAGGTTGGGCAGATCGTTAATAGTGCTGTTTTCACAAAACAGTGAGGAAGTAGCTATGGATGTTGAGCAAAATTGAAAGTTTAATTACGCATTATTTGTTGAGTATTGCTCCTGTACTTCTACGGGGAGTAGGGCTTTTTGAATAGAAAGCTATGGAACTTAGATGTTTTTCAGCTTCCTAACGCAGCAATTATTTAAGCCACCAAAGACTATTGTAACGAGAGGATAAATAACATTGACTTCAAATACACTTTCACAAAGAATACGTCAACATCAATATCTACGTGATTTACGCAACAAATTACTCCACCTTCACAAGATGTTGCTGGACACAGAACGCATTGCCTACGAACAGGTTAGTGGACGAGTATCAAGCGGAGAACTTCTTCAGCTAGTTATCGCTCATGAACAATTTGCTTGGCTACATCGCATTTCTGAGGTGGTTGTGCAAGTTGATGAAATGCTCGAAGCAGATGAACCGATATCAATGGACGACTTTGAGAAGTTGATTGCTGATATCCGCACGCTGATTATACCGTTAGAAACGGGTAATACTTTCGAGAGAAAATATTACAACGCTCTCCAGCACGAACCTGCTGCTGTGTTGGCACATGCGGAAATATCAAAGTTTCTCATGACTAAGATTTAAGGGTAGCTATATCAAGGTGACAAAACTAAAAGTTGGGGCTTAAGCCCCAACTTTTAGTTTTGGAGTAACGTCACAGGTAATCGGCATAATGTCAACAATAGTGGATAAAGTTCAATGTAATACTTGACTGCGATGAAGATGGGGTTTGGATTATTGAGTGTCCCAGTATACCTGGTTGTGTTAGTCAAGGTCAAACAAGAGAAGAAGCTCTCGAAAATATCAAGGACGCGATCGCAGCTTGCATGAAAGTTCGTGGAGAACTTGGTTTACCGCTTACT
Organism: Nostoc sp.; assembly: GCF_036919895.1. Classification (GTDB taxonomy): domain Bacteria; phylum Cyanobacteriota; class Cyanobacteriia; order Cyanobacteriales; family Nostocaceae; genus Nostoc. The sequence goes on along the minus strand of NZ_JBALBW010000119.1, from coordinate 4,712 downwards.
GTGGAGACTTATCAAGTAGAAAGCGTCTGCTCTTCCGGTTCTCAGTGGACGTAAAGTTGTCTAGCTACTCAATGCTTTTTATACAATGAATTTGTTGAGTTCCTTTACTAATAAATGCACTGTTGTTGATGGATTATCTTTGTCTGGAATATGAGGATTATATTGTTTAAGGAGATTTTCAGCATTTTTAATAGCAATAGCTTGCTTCTCAAATAGCTCATCATAAATAGTTTCGCTATTCTTCTGATATGTTCGACCAAATAAAGAAGTTAACTTCTTCAGATAATCATTTCGAGGAATACCAGTATTGAGAAATTCAAAATGCAGAACATACCATAATTCAAACGCTTCATTAGAATAAGCTACTTCAAACCCCTGATCTTTAGCATTTTTAATAGCGTTGTTAAAATCTTCTGTAGTCCAAGAATCGCGATCAAAAACACACCAGACTTGATCGTACTCTCCTTGCTTCTTCAGTTCCTTTGCGCTTTGCACTAGTTTGCTTGGATTCTGTCCTAAACCCAGCACATCTATTTCAGCGACATTTTTAGGAACACGAAAACTTCTAAAGTAATTAGGTTCGGTTTTTGCTCCTTCACATACAATCAGGAACCTCTGTCTAATTTCCCTCGTATTAACTTTTCTTGGTGAGTATCCAGAAGAGTTTATCTTTCTTTTAGACATGAGCATCGATTAGATGATTCAAATTTCCGATATATGGAATTGCGCCATATCTACCTTGAATATAATCATTCTCAAATGAAGCATCATTACTTATATTGTATTCTGCTAGAGAGTACAAATCTGTTGCACCATATCTATTTTTTTCAGTAAACCAAATCTGATCTCTACGAAACAGCTTATTATTAAGCAAATTGGTATCGTGAGTCATAAATATTAACTGAGCATTATTTGGATTCGTTTCGTTAGAATTAAATAATTCAACAATTGCACGGCTGATTAAAGGATGAATTCTAGCATCGAATTCATCAATGATTAGAACTTGACCATTTTTTAGTGTGTCAACAAGAGGCCCTGCTAAAGAAAAGACTTTTTGAGTTCCTTCAGACTCTTGATTATTTAAATTAAAAAGCTCTTTTGTAGACATTATATTTCCTTTTTCATCAAATTTACGGTGCATGGTTTGAATTGATATGACTTTGCCTCCAGCATTTTTTAAAATAAAATTCTTTATTTCATCTGGAAATTCAATAAGGAAAGAATCAACAGTAACTTCACTTTCTTCTACCTTAACATCACCAAATCCTAAATCTAATTTTTTGATTAACTGAATAATTTCATCTTTATTTGTATTATTCATTAAACAATTAACTGTGTATCCTTGATAGCCACTATCATCTAAACCAGAGATGATTTTGACTTTGTTTGTTAGGCAATCCAAGATTTTCTCTGCAATCTGGACATTAAATTGAGCAGATACAGATAAGAAGAGAGCATTATGTCTTGTTTTTTGCTGAATTCCATCAGCTTTATATGTTTTAGAAACACTAATTTTGTCCAGTTTGCGCTCAAAAAGTTTAGTTTCCTTTGATTTAGGAACATAAAATAACCATTCAGAAACAACTTTGTCAAGAGTTGCCTCGAATCCATATCTATATCTCTTGCCATTCATTAAAAATACAATTTCAAAAAAAGATGGTTTTTCTTCGGTTTCAGTGCTGAGTTTAAATCGCTCAACACCTATTTTTTCAGTGCTTTGAGTCTCTTTAGAAGAATTAATCATGAACCATCTCATGAAAGCTAAAGCTGTAGCCAGGTTACTTTTACCACTAGCATTTGCACCGTATATTGCGGCGCTTTTAAGTAGTTTTAAATCATCATCTATTTCAAAAACGTTGTTTTCGTCGAGCTTTTTGTCTTCTGCGACAAGCTTGGCTACCACCATACTAAAGGTGACTTGCTCTTTAAACGATCTGTAGTTACCGACACTAAATTCAATAAGCATAGGATGAAGTTTAGGCTTCAGACAGAAATCTGTGAATAAATCATAATTTACTGCTTTTAGAGTAGCAATAATTGGTTGAAAATGCTAAAGTATAAAATTATTTTTACCATGTACAAATGCACTGTTATTAAGGTATGCAGCATCATAAACGCTTGCACCGGACGATCGCGGTTTTGTTGCAAAAACTAGTAAAGCAAAGGTTTAGGTACAAAAAATTACTTCAGGGTTGAGCAATTTCCAAAGCTTTTTGGTACAGTATTTTAGAAAATCCATATCACGAGAATAGGCGTTCGCCCTTGGCGTTGGCGCAGCCATCGCTAATTGCAATTGCCATTTTATTGCTCAGAATCAAGAATGCAGTTGCTATGATCAAACGCCTCCTTGTAGTCGAGTCTCCCGGAAAAGTCAAAAAACTCAGTCAAATTCTGGGTTCAGATTGGAAAGTTCTCGCTAGTTGTGGTCATATCCGAGAACTCAGCAATGAAGGAGACGATTCCTTGGGCTTCGTCATGGATGGCAATCATGTTCGATGCAATTATGTCCCGCGTGACCAACGAGCCAAAGAAACAATCCAGAAGCTCAAGTCTGCGGTGAAGCAAGTTGATGAAGTTGTCTTAGCAACTGACCCAGACAGGGAAGGTGAGACGATCGCTTGGCATCTGAAAGAAACGCTGGGTTTAAGGGAACCGAAACGAGTAATTTATACTGAGATTACAGCATCGGCGGTGCAGAGTGCGATCGCAAATCCCAGAAAACTAGACCAAAATTTAATCGGTGCTGGGTTATGCCGAGATTGCCTAGATAAGCTGGTGGGTTACAAAGGTAGCCCTTTAGTTTGGGCATTAAATAACGGCGCTAAGAGTGTTGGTAGAGTCCAAAGCGCGACATTGCACCTAATTTGTCAGCGAGAAAACGAAATTCTGGCGTTTGTCCCCCAAGATTACTGGAGTGTCTGGGTAGATTATGCTGAAGGATTTCGGGCTTTTTACAAAGGGACGGTTGATTCTGCAAAAGATGCAGCAGAACAAGAAACGGAAACTAACGATGACGCAAAGGTAGGTAATACTCCAGAAACACCAGAGTCTAAGCGCGTTCTTTCCGAAGCAGAGGCAACACGTTTAGTTGAAGAAGCACAGCGACATCCTCATCAGGTGATTCATTTTGAAGGAAAAATCGTTAACCGCCAGCCACCGCCACCATTTATAACTTCCAGCCTTCAGCAAGCAGCCGGTTCAAAGCTGAGGTTTGCTCCTGATAAAACTATGGTTGTGGCCCAAAAGCTCTACGAGGCTGGGCTAATTACATATATGCGAACAGATTCAGTAATGCTGAGTCCAGAATTTTGTGCCAGCGCCCGGAAATGGTTAGAGCAAAATGACCCGCCGAATGTACCGACGCAAGTCGCCAAGCATCGCAGTAGCAAATCGGCTCAAGAAGCACATGAAGCGATTCGCCCAACTGATGTATTTCGTCCCTCAGTTCAGTTGCGTTTAGAACTTCCTGATGATGAGTTTAATCTGTATGTGATGATTTGGAAACGGTCAATTGCTTCTCAGTGTCGGGCTGCCCAATTGCGTAAAACTCTGGTGATTACTCAGTCTGGTTCTCTACTGTGGTCAGCCAGAGGGCAAGTGATTGAATTTTACGGTTATGCCCGCTACTGGAACAATCTCAGCAAGGATAGTATTTTACCTTCATTACAACAGGGACAAGCATTGAAACTGGAAAATGCTGGACATGAGAAGAAGCAGACCCAGCCACCACCGCGTTATAGCGAACCTAAATTAGTGCAACTGATGGAACGGAAAGGAATCGGTCGCCCAAGTACTTATGCTCCTACTGTTGCTACCTTAAAAAAACGCAATTATGTCGAGTTGAAAAAAGACCATCTGCAACCGACAGCGTTAGGGTTAGAAGTTGATGCGTTTTTGCTCAAAGCATTGCCAGATTTACTAGAGGCGGAATTCACCGCGAAAATGGAAGATGCCCTTGATGCCATTTCCGAAGGAAAGAATTCTTGGCAGCATTATTTAACTAGTTGGAATCAGAATTACTTTGTCCCAGCACTCACCAAAGCTAAAACTGTAGTTCCAAGCTCCTCAATAGTTAAAGCTAATGTGATAACTGAGCGCAAATATGAAAATTCCAGGACGCGATGTCCTGAATGCAAAAATTTCCTCGCCAAAATTCCGAGTACTAAGGTTAAAAAGAAATATTTCCTCAAATGCACAAAAGGCTGTGAAAATGTTGTGCTATTTTGGAGCGACTTTAACAAAACTTGGCAGCCACCACAAACTAAAACAGTCGAAGCTAAGAATCAACAAAAGCCTCCTGTGAAGATGACGGCATATCCCTGCCCAGTATGTAAGAAACCTCTAGAGGAGTACAGTTATATCAAAGAGGGAGAGAGTAAGAAAATGTTGCGATGTTCTGACCCACAATCTCGTAAGGATAATAAACATAAAGATGTGGCTTATTTCAGTACACAAAAAGGGTGGTGGAGTCCTAAGTTTGGGGAGATATCAAAAACTTAACTAAAGCTATCTTGCTCATTTCACCTTTAGACAAAGAAATTTTAGTTTTATCTGATAACGCCTTTAACTACCAAGTTTGATACCGTTCTGGTTGAGTAGATTTATCAACAATTTTTTAAATACAGCACTTTGTGTAACGGTTTGGTACAGTAGTTGAGAAGATAAAAGTAAAAAATCAGATGAAACCCTACTCAGTAGACCTGCGGGAGAAA
>NZ_JBALBW010000118.1:0-48771 GCF_036919895.1 Nostoc sp. | reverse complement strand
CCAACACAAGCTGAAAATTCATCAAGCTTTTGATAATATTCACAATTCCGTGTATTACACGGTATAGCGTTGTGTCTGAAAATTTGTTTTAAATAGCCATTCTAGTATGAAGTTAGGGAGTTCTTGAGAAATTTTAGTGAGAATATCTTTGCGTTTATGAAAACTAGCATTATCTAAAATTAGAATAATCTTGGGGCCATGCTCCTGAAAATTCTGGGAGCAATTCTCTTGACTTATCCATTCTTCTTTAATTAATTTATTTAGTTGCTGTAACTGTTCATAGAAAATATCCCCCTCACCTTTTTTAATGAAAAAGCATACCCGTTTTCGATCTCCTTCTCTAATTCCTCCCATCACATTGACCCGACCACGCCGACGTTGACCTGTAAGATTTATTGCGTTTTCCTCCCTTACCCCAATTCTTCCGGCGAATCACACGCAAACTGAACCCACTTTCATCCCAAAACCATACCTGCATTCGCTCTGGTTGAACTCTAGCTATTGCTAAATATTGGGCAAGTTTTTCTTGAAACTCTGCTCTAATTATGGGATTTTGTTTAGATTCTAAGTCATACTTAGCCCAGATATAACTATACTTTTTTAGTTTTAGTATCCTCCTGACTTGAGAACTACTTAAATTAATTCCTGTTTGTTCTGTTAAATATGTAGCTAATCTATCTGCTGTCCATCTACCAAATTCATAACCCAAGTCTGATGGTTCTTGCTCAACTGTTTTTAATAACAGTTCAATATATTCATTAGTGGCTTTTCGATAATGTTTATACTCTCGTTTATTATGTAAACTTTCTAGGTCATCTGGATCTCCATGCATACACCAATATGCAACTGTTCTGGGGGAGCAACCCAAAAATCTAGAAATTTGTTGTTGTGTCCTGCCATCATTTTGGAGCAGAATAATTAAAATTCTTTCTCTTACGTGCGGTAACTCACTCTCTTTAAGTGCTTCCTGTAACTGAGTAACTTGTTCCAACGTTAAAAAGTTTTTTGCTGGTGGTGGCATACTTACTTTCAATCGGCTCTGCATTTATATTATGCAGCTTAAATGCCGATTAGCTTACGAAAAACGTTGTATCTTCATGAGCAGACAAGTTGATCAAACAGCTTTAAAAAACGTTCAGTATCAACATCTAAACAGGCTTTTACATTAGGTGGATTAGTTTTATCATCTCGGCGATCGCGCCGATCTGCTAATGACAAACCAGTGGTAAATTGTCCTTCAGTTTCAACTACCATATAGAGTGATTCAGTCGTAACTAGACTGGGATCAATGGCCACTGCCATCGCTAAAGGATCGTGTAGATAACAACCATGAAAGCCTTCACGATCCTTATAGAAAGCCATATAAATTCCAGTACAATCGGCAATAAACTGGGTAACTTTTGAAGGACGACGCTGTAAATTATCTTCAACAACTTGGCGGGGAAGAGGGGCTTTCATTGCCACATCTAAACCCACCAATGTTAAGGGAATTCCTGATTCCATCACGATTTGAGCAGCATCAGGATCTACAAAAAAGTTAAATTCAGCCGCAGCTGTAATATTTCCAGGTACGGTGACAGCCCCACCCATGATGATAATCCGCCCTATTTGTTTCATCGTGGCGGCATCTTTTTGAATTGCCGTTGCTAGATTAGTTAGTGGCCCTAAAGCAACAATATTTAGACTATCGCCATACTCTTGGGCTGCCTTAAGAATAATATCAATAGCATTTTCTGTAGATGGTTCAATGGTTAGTTGAGGATAGCGGGCTGTGCCATCTGCTGCTTTAAATTGATCTAATTCACCAAGCCCATCTGCACCATGAATTCCTGCCGCATTAAAGGGTGGTTTCACCAGAGGTTTTTCACAACCTTTAGCAACAATTGGAAAGGTATCTGGTTCAACAATACTGAGTACCCGCAATACATTATTAGCCGCTTGGTCTACATTAATATTACCAGCTAAAACTGTAACTGCCTTCAGGTCTAATTGTGGTGAGTTCAATGCCATAATCAGCGCCAAGGCATCATCAACACCACCGTCTGTATCTATAATCACTGGGATGGTCTGATTTTGAATAATTGTCATGCTGAATATTCCTCTTCTTCGAGAATGGCGTAGAAATTTAAATTGCGATATCTTTGCAAAATCATATTGGCGTATTCTTTCGAGTAGAACGAACCGCATAGATAAGCTTTTCCCCAAGGATTTTCAACCTTTGGGGCAGTGGGAAATAGTGTTCTAATCCCCTCATTTTGCTCAGAAGTAGTGGGGATAATCAAGATTTTGTATTGTTTTGGCAGCGTTTCATCTGCTAAATAACTGTCGAGTAAATTATTTAACTCTGACATAATCAGCGATTCTTCTGCTGAAATTTCTTCGTCAACTTTTACTAACAGATTTAACAAATCTCGTAGTCTTCCTACCTGAAAATAGGGCGGATCTAATGAGAGATAATCTAGTACGCTTTGCCGTAAACTAACAAAGTCGCTATCTTCACCAGTTAACAACTTTTCTCGAACTTCTTCAGTGGAGTAGTTAATTCGATAAGATTCTAGTAGTTGTTGAATAAAGTCAACTTCCGTATCATCCAGAGTTTTGTCAATTAGGGCTACTTGGCGGAGAATATTAAAAATCTGCTCTAACTCTCGCAAATTATCTTCGGCGTAAATACGAACTATTTGTTGGGAAAATTCTTCTGCATTGTAGGTATTGTGCCAATACTTGAGGTAAGTCTCTTTAGGAATGATCAGGAGTTCTAGCTTCTCTTCGGCAGTGATAGTTGCTTCCTGCTTATCCCCTCGAATGACGCGGATATTACCTAGCGGAATCCAAGCTTTGACAACTTTGGGTTGATACCCTCCTAATGGGTTACTTACTAGTCCTATGCCCATAGGAATATAAACAAAACCGGGAGGCGATCCTGCTTGGATTAATGTTTCACCTCCTTTTAGGGTGGATAAGTACACATCAGTAAAAGCCTTGTGTGGATCAATATTGTGGATTTTATGACCAGATTGAGAAACTCTCAGCAGAATTTTTTGTTTCTGTTCCAGCGATAAATTTAGTTCTTTGGCGCTAAGATAGCGATCGCGTTCTTCTGGATCAATATTTTTGAGTGAGGGGACAACTCTGCTCTTCAATCCCATCTCTGACGAGATTTTCGTTAATTCTGTTTGGACAGCTTCGGCAAAATCTAGGTTGTCGTCAGTATTTTCTAATAAAATCTCAATGTTTTCACTCTTCTTAATCACATCATTGTCATTAGGCGATCGCTGAAAGGTGTCGATAATATCGCGTTGAATATCATCAATCACAACAGCTAAATTGTAAGCAGCCCGTTGTGTAGCATCTTGGTTAGTAAAAGAACCTCGATTAAAAGATATTCTTAAATCGCCGTTTGCAGTCAATTCACTACTAGCAATGTTTGCTTCCCCAGCATTAAGGGGGTTTGCTGCTTCTAATAAAAATAATTCCCCGCTTCCTTTTTGCAAAGCATAAATTGCTTTAGCTGTATTTTGGTCAACAAAAATCTGATAACCTCCTGATGTTTTGTAAACAGTACCTCTCTGTCGCAAAGCATCGGCGGCTCGCAAAGCACGGATAGTATCACTCACATCAACAATTAAAGCTTGTATTTCTGGATGATCGCAAACCAGCCAGGAAAATCCCTGTTTTTCAAAATCAGTATAATATTGATTGATCCGTTCGTTGTGGGGGCTAATTCCCTGTTTGATAAATTCTGCTTGAGTCGCTTTAACTTGCTGTAAAGCTATTTCTAATTTCTCAATTTTAGACTGTTCTTGTGGGGAGTTTTTAGCCTGAGCTAATTTATTTTCGGCTTTAGTTACTTGTTGTTGGTGATAAAGGTGATGCAAATTAACCGCAGCAATTTGTTTCATTACCTTTCTCAATTGTTCAGGATGATTCAATACCTCAATAGGAACTTTGCTCTTACTATGGGCAACTCCCATTGATACCATTTCACGCAACACAAGTTTGGGATCTTCTGTCAATGCCCCTTGTTCGGCTAAGTTAATTAAACGCCAAGACACATTACCACAATTTTCAGTCCAAATCGTATCAATTACCCGATCAAAGGCAGGGCTGAATACTTCTTGGGTGACAAATTCTGGATGCATTGCCCGACCAAATGCCGAAAAATCAAGCATTCCCATATCATGGTTATAGACAAGTATAATTCCATAACCTTTCATAAAATCAAACCATAGAGGCTCTCTTTTGGGAATAAGAACTCCATGAATGGCTTCCAGCACAACTAAGATGTTACGAGCGACATCTCTGACGTGAACGACACCATGATCGGAATAAAGTGCAACGTGCTGAAGGGGATTTGCTAGAAAATCTTCATTTCGAGCAGCATAATCTAACTCTGCTTGCTGGTTAACTTTAGCATAGTAATTTTCTTCGATGTAAGTTCTGACTTTTTCTGGTAGATATCGATCAACCTGTAGTAATTGGATATCTTCAATATATTTACTGGAATTTAAATTCATAATTGCTCTAATATTTTCAAATATTGGGGTGAATAAATTGGTGTTTAGTTGCAATAAAGATTTTTGTAAATCTCTTGTAGTTTCTGCAATGTTTTAGACTTAGACAATACCTTCACCAAGTCGAAAAATACCTCGATTTGTAGGTTGGATTTCGCTTCGCTTAACCCAACCTACAAAAAATGGCGAAGGTATTGCTTAGACTAACAGTAATACTAAATATGGTACAAAGAAAATTAATTATTGTAACTAAAGTTGTAGTAATAATGCGCTATATTGTAGCGCTGATTTTATCATTCACTCTCTTGAAAAATGTTGTGAATGACAAGTCTTAAAACAAGGGGTCGATTTTAGGCTTAAACTAATGATTGCAAATGTATCCAACCAACACTGCATCACCTAATCCAACAGTTGAAATTTAAAGTTTTGATGAAGAAGTAAGTAGAGTTATATAAAATTTCTATTAAATAGTGTTTTATTTATCTAAATTCAAGCATAATTTATATCTGCCATAATAATTTGTACTTAAATAAAAATACTTACATCAGTGTTAATTTAGTTGACATCTGATGTCTGCCAGTGTTCCATAAGCTAGTTTGGCGATGGGAGTTTTGGCCATAAGTTGGTTGGAATCTGCATCTGTGCTAAAGCGTAAATTACTCAAAGTTCAAGAGTATTGACCCTAAGTGGAACAAAAAAATTCAGGTGTTGCTGAAACAGAGGAGATTGATAGGGCTACCATGCTGATTAGAATTTTAACAAGTAGTGCTGCGATCGCCTATATTCTAGGTTCAACAACAACTGCTGTAGCTCAGATAGTTCCTGATAACAGTTTGGGAGCCGAAGGTTCTGTATTGACACCTAATGTCCAAAGTACCAAAGGTCAGATCGATCGCATTGATGGCGGAGCGATTCGAGGTAGTAATTTATTCCACAGTTTTCAAGATTTGAATATTGGTAATCAGCAACGGGTTTATTTTTCTAACCCTGCTGGAGTCGAAAATATTCTGGGTCGAGTTACAGGAAACCACGCTTCTAATATTTTCGGAACACTGGGAGTATTAGGAAGTGCTAATCTATATTTGATTAATCCTAACGGCATAATTTTCGGTAAAAATGCGCGTTTGGATATCTCTGGCTCTTTGTTTGCTAGCACCAGCAACGCCCTTTTGTTCAAAAACGGTTATCAATTTACTACCCAAGACCCCAAAGCACCCCCCTTGTTAACTGTCAATCTTCCTCTGGGGTTAGAGAGTTGGTTACCGCCCCAAGGTGCGATCGCTAATAGTGGTAAATTATCAGTTGGAGAAAACTTGACTTTAGCTGGTACAACTCTTGACTTACAAGGGCAATTGCAAGCAGGTAGTAATTTAACCTTGCAAGCTACCAATACTCTAAAAGTGCGGGACAGCCTAAATCGCCCTTTCATTGCATCAGCTAAACAACAACTATTAGCCGAAGGAAATCAAATAGATATCTTTGCCTTAAATCATCCCTCCAGTGGCTTCTTTTCTGGTGAAAATATGTTGTTCCGTTCCGTCAATCCCATTGGTGGGGACACTCATTTTTTTAGTGGCGGTAATTTTAGCCTCGAACAAATTAATAGCCAAGGGGAAGATTTATTTAGTTTTGACGATCCAATTATTTATTCAAGTGGAGATGTTAGTTTTAATAGTTATAGAGGAGCTTCCATTCATATTTTTGCAGGTGGAAGTGTAACAATTAATAATATTAATGTGAACCGTCCAGATACAACTAATTTTATTAAAGAAACAGTTACTCTTTCCGATGGAGTAACGCAAGTTCCTATTAATGGTAGCGCTCAACCTACTGTTGATATTAGGGCTGGAACTAATTTCAACCCAACTGGCATCAAAGGAGTAATAAATGTTTTTTCACCTACTCCTAACACAAATGCTAAACCAACAAACGCAGATATCGCTATTAATCAAATTATTAATTCAGGAGGACTGGTTTTTTTAACTAATCAGTATCAACCTAATTCTTCTCTATCGGGCAATATTACAGTTAACTTTGCACTCAGTATATTTGGTAGGGGTGCAAGGGGGGGAGACATTGTGATTGATTCACGGGGGAAAATTATTACTCCCCAATTTCTGACCAGTTTGGGAATTGATTCTTCTAGATTTACATTTTCCAAACCTGGTGGAAATATCACACTTTTAGCTCAGGATGATATTGTCATGCCACCATCATCCCGTATTGTTTCTTTTGGTACAGATGGAGGTAACATTACTCTCAAGAGTCAAACTGCAATTATTCAACAACAAGATCCACTTAGAGAGTCATTTATTGAAAGTTCTTCCTATGGTGCTGGAAAAGGCGGTGATGTGACGCTAAACGCACCATTTATTTTCTTGAGCAACGATGTGCAAAGTAATCTGTATAGAGGTACAACAGGTACAACTGGAAAGCTGATTGTTACGGCTAATTCTTTAGAAGCCAACCAAGCTCAATTATTCACTAGAAGTAATGGTGGCAATGCTAATAATATCATTATTAATGCTGATTCAATTTTCTTAAATAACTCAAAGATAGGAAGCGAGAGCATAGGTGTAAATGGAGGTAAATCTGGTGATATAGAGATTAATACTAAATCCTTTACTGCTACTAATAATAGTCAAATTTCTTCTCAAACCGAAGGTTTAGGAAATACTGGCAATATAGTAGTTAAAGCCACAGATAGAGTTCTGTTGTCTGGTGCAAACACAGGTTTTTTTACTAATACAGCTTTGGGTTCTAGCGGTAACAACGGTAATATCTTCGTCGATTCCCAACTTGTTGATATTCGGGATGCTGCTGCTATTTCCACCAATAACCAAGGTAGTGGTATTGGTGGCAACATTGAGATCCAAGGAAATAAATTAACCCTCGACAATCAAGCCTTAATTTCCACAAAAACAGCCAGTACTGAAGGTGGTAATATTAATTTACAGTTAGCAGATTCGTTATCATTACGCCGTGAAAGCAGTATTGTGGCGATCGCAGGTAATGAAACTACAGGTGGAAATGGTGCTAACATCACTATCAACACAGATTTACTGTTCACTGTCCCTGAAGAAAACAGTGATATTACAGCCAATGCTTTCTTTGGTGATGGTGGCAAAGTTGATATCAGTACTAAAGATATTCAAGGATTCGAGTTTGATACACTTAGCTCCTTAAGTAATATTACTTCCAGTTCAAAAAAGTTAACGATTCCCAATCCACCGCCAGAAGTTCCTAACCCAACACCAGAAGTTCCCAATCCGCCACCAGAAGTTCTTAACCCACCGCCAGAAGTTTCCAATCCGCCACCAGAAGTTCTTAACCCACCGCCAGAAGTTCCCAATCCACCGCCAGAAGTTCCTAATCCACCGCCAGAAGTTCCTAACCCAACACCAGAAGTTCCTAGTCCTGTGTTCGATTTTTCTAGCCTTGAATCAATTAATAAACCGGATGCTGCTCCGAGTTCGGCTTTGATAGAATTACCAAACCCCCAGAGCGATCGCGAGAATAAAATAGTTACTCCTAGTTGTGCATCTACAGAGGGTAATTCTTTTACTATTACAGGTAGGGGAGGTTTACCAACAGATCCCACAGCAACTATTCGTGGTCAAACTATCTTGTCAGATACACGAGATTTTACAACTACACAGAATAGCAATCAAACAAATAGTTCTTCTAGAATTCTTCCAACAAGACAACAAATTGTCGAAGCAACAAGCTTGATAATTAACACCAAAGGACAAGTGGAATTGGTAGCATTTTTACCTCAAGAGAGTTTATCGCAAAAACATCCTAATTGTAGCGATTTATAAATTTGGGATAATTTACAAAGTTTACATATACAATACCCAAAGAGTTTATATGAGGAAAATATCTAGACGAAAGAAATATAACTATTTAAATAAAACAGGATTTTGGTTATTTTCAAAACGTAAAATTAATGTTTTATGGTTTTTTTATACTTGCTTAATATTAAGTATTATATTAATTATCAAGAGTATTCCTGCTGTTGCTAATCAATCCATATTATCAAGAGAAAATCAGGAAATTCAACAACTATCAAATTCTTCAGATTTATTACAACAAGGAAAAAATTACTATCAAGCTGGACAACACACAGAAGCAGCTAGAGTTTGGGAAAATGCCCTGAAGTTTTATCAATCAAAAAAAGAATTTATTAATCAAGCTCAAGTTTTAAATTATTTAGCGTTAGCATATAAAGATTTAGGAAAAATAGCACAGGCGCAAACTGCGATCGCTGAAAGTATTAATATCATCAAAAGCTTAAAAACTCCCGATACTAAAAGTAGTTTAATATTAGCACAGGCATTAAACACTCAAGGAACGCTCCAAATACTCCAAGGACAAACTGACACAGCTATAGATACTTGGAAGCAAGCAGCAATCACTTATGAGCGCACGGGTGACAAAACAGGTAAACTCATCAGCCAAATTAATCAAGCGCAAGGTTTGCAAGCATTGGGACAGTATCGCCGCACCAAAACTTTGTTAGAAGAACTGGTGAAAGAATTGCAAAGTCAACCTGATAATCTATTGAAAGCTCAAGGATTGAGGAGTTTGGGCGTTGCTTTGCAAACTGTTGGTGATTTAAGGCAATCCAAAACAATTCTAGATAAAAGTTGGGAAATTAGTAAACAATTCAACTCACCAACTGATGTGAGTGCAGTTTTATTTAGCATTGGTAACGTCGCTAAAGACTTACAAGAATATGATGTTGCTTGGACATACTACCAAGAAGCAATTAATTTATCTTCAGAACCACAGGCGAGATTAGAATCACAATTAAATCAATTTAGCTTGTTAATTAAACTACAAAATTGGGAATCATCACAGGCACTAATCCCAGAAATCGAAACTAATCTTGTTCAACTTCCTCCTAGTCGTCCTGCTATTTATGCCAAGATTAACTTCGCAGAAAGTTTGATGATGCTAGAGCAAACAAGGGAAGCTAAAAAAGCAGTTTCGGATAGTAACGCGCTGAGAATTGCTCAATTATTAGCAACAGCTATTCAACAAGCCAAACAAATCAAAGATCCGAGAGCCGAAGCTTATTCCCTGAATCAATTAGGTAAACTCTATCAAGAAAATGACCAGTTCGCGGATGCTGCAACATTGACACAACAAGCATTAACAATAGCTCAAGAAATTAATGCTACTGATTTAGTCGCTCGTACAGCAGGACAACTGGGTGCGATCGCTAAAAAACAAGCAGATAGTAATAGCGCGATCGCCGCTTATGAGATTGCTTTTAATAACTTGCAATCCCTACGTAGTGATTTAGTAGCAATTAATCGAGATGTCCAGTTTGATTTTAAGGAAAGTATTGAACCAACCTATCGAGATTACGTCAGCTTGTTGTTGCAAAAAGATAGTCAAAGCAACCTCAAACAAGCTCTGCAAGTGATGGAAGCTTTGCAACTAGCTGAACTAGATAACTTTTTTCGGGATGCTTGTTTAGACAACACTAATCCTGTAGTTTTAGAAAAAATTGACTTGCACGCAGCTGTCATCTATCCAATTATTTTAAGCGATCGCCTCGAAGTCATTCTTTCAGTTCCCAATCAACCCCTACGTCACTACAGCACCAAACTCCCAAAGCAGCAAATTGAAGCTACCTTAAAACAACTTTATTCTTCCCTGTCCCCTGGTTATCCCAGTGACGAGCGTTTGCGACTCTCCCAAGAAGTTTATAATTGGCTGGTTGCACCTGCTCAAGCAACACTGCAAAAAAGTAATATCAAAACTTTAGTCTTCATCCCAGATAGTTTACTGCGAAACTTACCGATGGCGGCTCTATATAATGGCAAACAGTATTTAATAGAAAATTATAGTGTTGTTCTCAGTCCTGGATTACAACTATTTCCTCAAGGACTGCAACGCCAAAAATTGAGCGTGTTAGCGGCTGGATTGACAGAAGCACGCCAAGGCTTCAATTCTTTACCTGGAGTTACAGAAGAAATTAAAGAAGTCACAGCAGAAGTTAATTCCAAGGTATTGCTCGACAAAAAATTTACCAGAGATACCTTAAAAACAGCAATTGAAAATGAATCTTTCCCCATAGTTCATCTTGCTACTCATGGTCAATTTAGTTCCGATCCAGAAGAAACCTTTTTGTTGACATGGAGCGATCGCATTTCCATTCAAGATTTTGACCGTTTATTTAAAAACAGAAGGCAAAAAAACATAGCCCCGATTGAATTATTGGTAATGAGTGCTTGTCAAACAGCCGTAGGTGATAATCGGGCAACTTTGGGTTTAGCTGGATTTGCTTTGCGTTCTGGTGCTGAAAGTACTCTTGCTAGTTTGTGGTCAGTCAGTGACGAATCCACTTCCTCTTTGATGAAAGGATTTTATGCCGAATTGAGTAACCCAAAACTCAATAAAGCTCAGGCATTGCAACAGGCACAAATAAAAATTATGGCTAATCCTTTATATAAACATCCTTATTTTTGGTCTTCTTTCGTTCTCGTAGGCAACTGGTTGTAAACATCACAAAAAAGGTAAAGATGATTAAATTTAATTCTCAAATATTTTTCTTTATTCCTGTTAGCACCACACTAGTTTTAACAAGTAATACCACATTAGCCAGTCTGCTCCCTCAACAGAATCCCACTGTTAGCAATCAAGTTCTCATTAGTGTGGACTTTAAACCTCCCAAAGATCCAGCCCCCAAAACCAGCGTTGGTGGCGGAACTAGAGGTAATGTGCAGTTCGGTTTACCAGGAGGTTCAGCCCCCAGAACCAGCGTTGGTGGCGGAACTAGAGGTAATGTGCAATTTGGTTTACCAGGAGGTTCAGCACCCAGAACCAGCGTTGGTGGCGGAACTAGGGGTAATGTGCAGTTCGGTTTACCAGGAGGTTCAGCACCCAGAACTAGCGTTGGTGGCGGAACTAGAGGTAATGTGCAATTTGGCTTACCAGGAGGTTCAGCACCCAGAACCAGCGTTGGTGGCGGAACTAGAGGTAATGTGCAATTGACTCTACCTAGTGGAAATTCAACCCCCAGAAGCAGCATAGGTGGAGGAACAAGGGGAAAAACTCTACCATTAACAGCATTAGTTCCCCCTACCAAACAGGGACGCACCGTATTAGCAAGACCGACAATTTTTGCTTATTTACCTCCAGTTGGCGCAGAAACTGTGTTTTTCAGCCTCCAAGATGAAGACGGAAATCCCCATTACTCCACAATGCTGAAAGTTTCTCCCGATGGAGGTGTAGTTAGTATTACGTTACCTCCAACAGCACCAGCTTTGGCAATAGATAAAAATTACCTGTGGTATTTTGCACCGATTGAACCAGGTGGAGTTCTCCGACCTGATAACTATTCTGTAACAGGCTGGATCAAACGAGTCAAATCAACATTTAATCAGCAAGAATTAGCCTCATCTCCTGTCAAACTAGCAACTAAATATGCTGAAGCTGGCGTATGGTATGATACCCTCAAAGTTTTGGCAGAAGCAAAGCGATCGCAGCCAAATAACAAAGATTTTGCTACTGAATGGCACGATTTACTCAAACAAGTTGGACTAGAAGATATTGCCTCTCAACCATTGACAGAAGCTTTTTAATTTAATCACAAAATGATTTGGCAAAAACTCAAAAAATCAATTAAAAAATGGCAAGGAACACTGATAATTACTCCCTGTGTCGCAGGATTAGTAATTGTCGGGAGTAATATAGGTATTTTTAGAATTTTAGAATGGGTAACTTTAGATCAATTATTTCGGATTCGTCCTCAAGAATCTGTAGATAAGCGAATTGTGATTGTCACAATTGATGAGCCAGATATTCAATATGTCAAGCAATGGCCGATGTCCGATCGCGTCATGGCTAAAATGATTCGCAATATTAAAGCCCAACAACCAAGAGCGATCGCCATCGATATCTATCGAGATTTAACTGTAGAACCAGGACACGCAGAACTCGTCAAAGAATTTCAAAGTACTCCCAATTTTATTGGCATCGAAAAAGTTGCTGGAAAACCAATTGCACCACCACCAACTCTAGCTAAACAGGGTCAAGTAGCCGCTAATGACCTACTCTTAGATACAGATGGTAAAATTCGACGCGGTATTATTTTATTAGGTAAACCCGATCAAAGTTTAGCTCAAGGGTTAGGAGTAAAATTAGCCTTAACATATTTAGAAAAATCAGGCATTGAATTAAAGGAAATCAACGCAGATAAACAAATATACGGCTTGGGCAAAGCTAAGTTTGTACCTCTATCTAGCAATGATGGAGAATACAACGAAGCTGATATGGGAGGATACCAAGTTTTAATTAATTATCGAGGTGGACTAAAAAGCTTTCCCCATATTTCCATGACCGATGTTCTAGAAAATCGCATACCTAATAATTTTATGCGCGATCGCCTAGTTTTGATCGGCGCAAAAGCCCCCAGTTTGAATGATAACTATAGTACCCCTTACAACAGCAATTTATTTTTTCCCACAGAGCTAATCCCTGGAGTAGTAATTCACGCAAATATTACCAGCCAGATTCTCAGCGCCGCTATAGATGGTCGTCCGATGATGCGAGCTGTCGTTAAACCTCTAAACTGGTTGTTAATCGTTTTTTGGTCTGGATATAGTGCCACCCTTGGCGCAATTTACATCAAAAGACCTTGGCTGACCATAGGTGGTTTATTGTTGGCTGTGGTGACTATTATTAGCAGTGCTTACGTAGCTTTTCTTGGTGGTTGGTTAATTCCTGTATTTACACCATTATTAACTGCGATCGGTGCTTTAATAATTGGTCTTGTACAGGTTTTGTGGCAAAATCTGATGCTTTCTTATGGACAATTAGAAGATTACGCCCACAATCTAGAAATCAAAGTTCAAGAACGCACATCGGAACTAGCCGAAGCTAATGAAGAAATCAGTATCCTGAATGAAAAACTCAAAGGAGAAAACCTCCGCATGAGTGCCGAACTTGATATTCTGCGGCAAATGCAGCAGATGATTCTACCAAAACCAGAGGAACTAGAAGCCATTGCAGAACTAGATATTGCGGGTTTCATGGAACCAGCAGACGAAGTAGGCGGCGACTACTACGACGTACTGCATACTGATGGAGTGGTAACTATTGGTATTGGCGATGTCACAGGACACGGACTAGAAAGTGGAATTTTGATGGTGATGACTCAAACCGCCGTTCGCACCCTCCAAGAAATTCAAGAAAAAGATCCGGTGAGATTTTTAGATACTCTGAACCGCACAATTTATCAAAATGTGCAGAGGATGAACTCAGATAAAAACTTAACGTTGGTGATTCTCAATTATAGTGAAGGAAAAATCAGTATCAGTGGTCAACATGAAGAAACTATTGTAGTGCGAAATAATGGCGAAATTGAGCATATTGATACGATGGATTTGGGATTTCCTATAGGTTTAGATGATAATATTGCAGAATTTATTAGCCATGCCTTAGTAGAGCTAAATTCTGGAGATGGGATTATTCTTTATACTGATGGAGTAACAGAAGCAGAAAATATTCATGGAGAACAATATGGTTTAGAGCGATTGTGCGAAATTGCTAGTAAAAGTTGGCAACATTCATCAGAAGAGATTAAACAAAATGTGATCGCAGATGTGCGGCAGCATATTGGAGAGCAAAAAGTTTTTGATGATATTACATTGTTAGTTATTAAACAAAGATAATCATTTTAATGCCAGATAAAAAAGGTTCGTAGACTATAAAGGACAGAGAAAGGGGCAGATGAAAATAATAACTGAATAATAACTATGAAACAGATATTTGGAGATTTTCGAGAAAATTTACCACAACAGCATGAATTCTTAATCATTGGCTTTTCTCCAAGTTTGCTTCCTATTCAACAACGTTGGCGCAATAATGTTTTATCTGCTGACTTTGTTGCTAATTATATAACTACTTTTTTTCCCATTAGCAATGATAATCCTGATTCTGTACGTCGTCAGACGGAGGTAAAAAGTGCAGTTAATTATATTGCTAATGAATTACTCGAAAATGGGATGAAATTTAACGATCGCTCTGCGAGTTATGCGATAAAATTTGAACTGCATCTCATTGAAGAACTAGAGAATACTTCAGTTATCCTGCTGATAAGCAATAGCATATCTGAAGAAAATCAAAATAATCTTCAGACATTTATTGATAAATTCCTCAATTCAGATACCCATGATTTGTATATAAATCAGTTAACAAAAAGTGCAGAAGATAAAAACAGCAAAGCTTCGGGTTTAGGACTACTAACCATGAAAAATGACTATGCGGCAAAGTTAGGCTGGAAATTTGAGACAATTCAGAAACAGCCGGAAGTCGTAATAGTAACAACAATGGTACAGTTTGCGGTGTAGATTTTTAGCTCGACTTTGGAAAAAGTTTTTGTCAAAAAGCTAGGGTTTTGCGGTATCAAGAGAACCGAGTTATTAATTTGGGATAAAGTCGAGTCTATGATTACTACGATGGCTCAAGTTAAAGTATAGTATCTATAGTCATAAATACTCTCTAAAAATCAGGTATAATTTCTAGAGAGTATTTTAGATGAAACCCTGATTAAACAGACTTTTTAGTCTCAGGATATTTCCAAAAATCAAATTATAGTTCTATAACTTGCTCCAAGGAGAAATAAAACAATGTTAACCCAAGAAATCACAACAGAAAATTATCTTGTTCAATATGATGCCACTTCCACAACAGTGAACTTCAAAGGTAAGTTGAGCCTTGGTAGTTCTACAGAGTATGAACCAATCATTAATTTGCTCAATGATGTTGCTAAAACTGAGCCATTAACGATGACAATAGATTTAAGAGAACTGGCGTTTCTCAACAGTTCTGGTATCAGTATGTTATCAAAATTTGTTATGAGCTTACGCAAACAGAAAGGAACTCAGTTAGTTGTCTTAGGATCAAATGCTATGCCTTGGCAAGGTAAATCTTTGCAGAATTTAGTCCGCTTACTACCTGGACTAAAACTACAAGTCCAATAGCAGAATTTTAAAATAATCAAAAATTTTTGATTATTTTTTTATTTGTAGAAATATTGAATAGTTAAGCTAACTCTAAAAAGCCTAAATTAGTCAAAATCTAAACATAGGTTTAGGCCATTGCGATATTTTTTATTAAGATTCAACATTTCAGATTAATTTTTCAATTATTAAAATATAGAGAGAACTATTGCCATGCCATTTTCGGTCAATACATGGGAATTTGTTGTTAGTAGTCTGTTTATCGCCATTATTGGGACAATACTACTTTATTTTATTCTGTTTTATGTTCTACGTTCCATCTTCCGCAAATTTGAACGAGACATTGCCCTAGTTACCCTTAACGTTTCGGCTTATCCAGCTCTGGCTACTTTTATGCTGGGTGTCCTCAAATTAACCTTCAAGAGTTTGCCGTCATCTATAGTAATTGACAGCTTTGAAAATCTCATAACAGCCGGACTAATCGTATCGATTAGCTATTGGATAGTACAACTTTTTATCCAAGTTTTTGTCTACTATCTCAAGGAGTATACTCAACAAACAGAGGCCATGTGGGATGACGTGCTACTACCTCTCTTAGAAGCAGTAGTTCCTGTTGTAATTTACTTGATAGCTACTGTTTTGGTTTTACGTTCCTTTGGAGTTGATCTCACTGGTATCTGGGTAGCTTTAGGTGGTGCAACATTCGTGATTGGTTTTGCAGCTCAAGGCATCCTAGCAAACTTCTTTAGTGGTGTTGTGTTGTTGATTGATACACCCTTCCAGTTTGGTGATGTTTTGCGGCTTGAGGACGGTTCTATTGCCATACTAAGAAAAATTGGTGTGCGGGTTACGCAACTTTATGTACCTGACAAACATTATAATATTTACATTCCTAATAGTAATTTACAAAGCCAGAATATTATTAACCTCAGCCGTCCTACAGCTTATTATCATCACTCCAGTCAGGTAGAAGTATTAGTTGAGTATGATATGTATGAAGCTAAACAGATAATAGTAAAAATTATTTTATCTCATCCAGATACGTTAGGAGATATTGGTAAAAAATTAGAAATAATTGATGATTACTATCAAATTGATGAACTAACAGAACAACAAAAAATAGGTAAATTGCGCTTAATTGCTGAACAGGAAGTTAACTATAAATTAGAAGAGATTCAAATAGGGCTAGAAACACTAGTTGTTACACTCCAGTTTGCCGAAAAGGGTGGGTTAACGCAAGATGAAATTAATAATGTACAGCAGGAGTATAAGGATATACTAGGTTTGATTGGGTTAGAAGCAATTGCGGAAACTCAAAACAATCGTACTGTTTTTAGTCTGCAAGAAATCGGGGATCAAGATTCGTTGATTGAGTTAGTCCGAGAATGGTATCGCATCTGGATTCGCGATCCAAATCTTTTGGATAATGATAGTTACATGGTTTCTGAAGAGTGGGAACGTAAACTTAATCTACTCAAGCGGAGATCCCAGCGTTTATACCAAAAAATTTCTAATCCCCAAACTGAAGAAACTCGGATTGATGATTATGTGATGGAATTAAATAAATGGGTTCGGGAACGATTCAAAGAACCGCGGCAAAAGTGGCAAGAACCACAAGTTTTAATCAAAGGTACAAATCATAGCGATGATGGGATTACCTATGCTGAATTTAAGCTCAATTTCTTTGTTGATGATATTAAATTAGAGAATGGTAGACGGGGCGATCGCGTTAGCAGTCAGATATATCAAGAGGTTTTGCAATATCTCAAGTCTAAAAATGTAAATGATATTAATATCACCGAAACAGGGTAGCAGCGTAAAGCGGGACAAAATAAAGATTCGAGAATGGGAGCAATGCAAAAATGTGAGATCAGATTTTATCTCTCAATTACCAGGGGTTATTCCCAATAAACTTTCGTCAGTGGGTGCGCGATCGCCCAGATAGCCAGCAATGCTAACGATCCAGCGATCGCCTTCTTGAGCCAATGACAATTGCTTGTTGAGCGATCGTTTTCATAGTTTGTTCCTCTATTTTTGTAGATCACGAACGTGCTAATAATTTATTTGTCTCCATTTTTTTTGGCGAAGGTATTGAACAATAGAAATGACTTCTATCCAACATCACTTTCAGGTATGCAGAAAGGCGAGATTGTCCAGGGCATGGAGTGCATGAGGCGTGTTTGCAGGTATATAAACAAATACGCCCGGTTGCAAAGTAATTTCCTGTTCTTCCAGGGTGAGTACTCCGCATCCTTCGATGATAGTCACCGAAATAGGACGCGGAGCAGTATGCTCAGGCATTTTTGTTCCGGCAGTGAGACAGAGTAACGAGAAACTGTTTTGTTCATTTTTTACTAACGCTTTGCGAGTCACTCCGGGTTTTGTATAGTCTGCCAATTCGTGTAGATTGACTGTCACCTCAGCATCATTTTTTAAGATAGACATTATATTTGCTCCTTTGTTGTTTTAAGATTGATTAAGAGTCTCGAACAGCACACAAAGCGATGTAGCCCAAGTTTTGTTGGTGTTGAGTCAATACTCGCCGCATCTTGATGATGCGATCGCGGATTACAGGCTGAGTCAAAATATTCCAGGCAATCTGAACCGTGTGAATTACTCCTTCATCTCTCAGTACCTGAACCGGATCAAGCAGTCTCATTGCACCCGTTTGCTGCTCTGTTACTGTTAGCCCTTCCTGATTGAAGGTATCAATCCAGTCTAATGCTGGTAGTGGCATAGCATTCACGCGCATCACTTGCGTCAGGTTTTGGTGCAGTGATTCTAAATGGTCACGCGCTAGCAGTTCATGGCTGAGAAATTTGCCGCCGACTTTAAGCCGATCGCGCACACCTGCCAGAATTTTGGCTTTGCCAGCAGACGTTTGCATGGTGAGAATGGCTTCTGCTAACACATAGTCAAACGACGCAGAGATGGTTTCTAGCTGAAAAATATTGCCTTGGATAAACTGAACCTGACGATCTAAACCAGCCGATCGCGCTTTAGCTTGAGCGATCGCAACTCGCTCAGGATCTCTTTCAATACCAACAACCTGAACGTTGTAGCGTTTTCCTAGAGCGATCGCACTATTTCCTAAACCAGAAGCGAGTTCCAGAACAGTTTCACCAGGCTGGAAATTCGCACATTCAAAGAGCTGTTCGGTGGCGGCGCGTCCACCCGGACGGAGAACCGTTTTACCAGCAGCCGCCAGTACAACATGAGCGGGTGCAATTGTCAGATTGAGAGTAGTTTGTGTCATCGTTCGGTTCATAATTTTCCTGTGCTGCTATTTGAGGCAGTTTTTAATTGCTTGAGTCCGTTCAACTGTAGATTTCGATGAAAGATTCCAACGGTTGTAGAAGCTTGTCGATGATTGGATAGTCAGATTTGATTGGGTTAATACTTCAGAAAGGACAGGCACCGTTGCCCAACAGTGAGAACAAAACCAGCAGATTTCATGGTGTTGAATGTGTCGGAGTAAGGGACGAGAGCAATAAAGACAGTTGTGCATGATCTTTAACCTCTTAAGGAAACACAATTTTAGGAATAGCCGCATGTCCGAGATAAAGGTAGGCAGCCGATCGCAGCACAATTTCAGAGTAGAGAATCTTTTGAATTTCCAAGCTAGGAACTCGTTTTGCTGCAAAGCTATAAGCTGTGATTTCTCCTTTCAGGCTGAAGTCGCTATCGGTTAGATAGTGGTCATAATCGTGCATACCCTGAAAAATAAAGCCATAGATTGGATTGGGATACACAGAGGAATCGTAACTATCGGCAGAGACCCAAAGATGACTTTGCTCGATATCGACAAACATCTCTTGAGCATTGGCATAACGCATATAATCTGAGAATTGCAAATTTAAGGGCAATTGCTGGAACTCACTCATGAGCCAATTACAAAGTTGAGCGATGGTTTCGTCAGCAAATTCGGCTGGCTTGCTCTCCAAATAGAGTTTAGCAAGCATTTCCACTTGAGATGTTGTTGTGTTGATTTTTGTAAGAGTCATATTGCTACCCTCATAACCTTGAACTATCCTTACTCTGTCAATTTCTATCGACTATTTCTATGAGCTAGCTCATAAAGAGGTTCGCAGCTTGGCATCTTGCTCAGTAGCAGGAGTCAGAATCTCGACTGGATAATCTGCACCGCTCAACATTAGTTGAGTCACAACTGCATAAGCCTCGCTCCATGTCTGCTCAGTTGCAGGTGTCCACGCATTCTCTAAGTAGATCGACAATACTTTTAACAACGTACCGCCGACCATTGGATAATGTTCAGGCAACACTCCATACTGAAGATGACGAGTGCCTAAACCTTTGAGCGCGTTAGACAAGACATCAGGGCGACGAAGATTGTCTACAACCAGGACGAGCGATTTGAAAAGTTGCTTGGCTTGCTTTCCCATGTGAGTATTAGCAAACAGTGGCTTGACCTCGGGATAGTCTGCAAACAAAGTTTTATAGAAGTGAGCCATAAACTCGGTTTCCTGGGCTTTAATCTGCAAAAAACTGGATTCCAACAATTCAATGTTTAAAGACATATATTCAGTTCCTCTTGTTTACTGTTTATAGTTTGCTAAATTCTTGTAAATCCCTTTATGAGCTAGCTCATAAAAGCGTTTAAACATCGGAAAAAGTTAGATTGGAGAAGAAAATGATCGGATTGCTTGATTAGGGTGGCTCAACAATGCAAGTTACGATTGAACAATTGCGGCAAATTTCACTCTTTTCTGGACTCGATCTAGATCAGCTTGTCAAGTTGCGAACTCATGCTCTGGTGAAACAGTACTTGCGGGGAGAAATTATTCTGCATGAAGGCGATCGCTTGCCTGCTAAACTCTTTGCTGTTCTGGGTGGCAGAATTGAAATCAAGAAAACCGCTGCTACAGGTAAAGAAACGATTTTGCGAATCTTACCTGCTGGAGAACTTTTTGCTGCGCCTGCATTATTTGGCGATGGTGTGGCTCCGGCAACGGTGCTGGCTGAACAGGACTGTCAAATTCTCACGATTGAACGCACTACTCTACTAGAAATGATTCAGAACACTCCAGAATTGGCATTGCAGATTATTGCAGTCCTGACTGAGCGCCTCCAACTTCTGCATCAAGTTGTGCATGGATTGGCTTCGGAGCGGGCAATCGTGCGGTTGGCGCAATTTATACAGGCCGCTGCGATCGCTGAAGGAACAGATGTAACGGAACATGGATTACAGTTGCGATCGCGTTTGCCCTACTACCAGATTGCTCGCAGCATCGGGATTACCTATGAAGAATGTGTCCGACTGTTCAAGCAGATTCAGGCAGGTGTCACTTACCAGCGAGGCGGTAAAATTCTGGTGTTAGACCAAATGAAGTTAGATGCGATCGCCAATGGGCAAATGATGTGAATACGCAAGGTAAAAAGTTTTGTGAGTCGTATTTTGCTGAGTGATCTGCTATTTTGCTACTGCTTGAATTTGAGTGAGTCTACAACTGATTCATAGGCTCTAAAATTAGCGCTGTTTCGACCGAGCAACATGCTGTCCATGAATGCTGACTGTGTAAGGAACAAGATAGGTTACAAGTCCAGCAAGCCAACGATCGCGGTTCATTTTTCCCTCTAAAACAGCTGCCCCATGATTCACGATAAATAGGGTTGTTCCAACGACTAAGGCAACACGAATTGCAGTTGGCTTCAAGGAGGGGTCAGTCCAAGCTGCATAGAACTGATTGATCGTCTTCATCCTTGTAGGTTCCTAATATTCATAAGGTAGAAGAGACGGTGATTCCAAAAGGTTAATGTGAGAACTCTTGCACTGCGAGCTTTGATCTTTCGCCGAAATTTTTGGTGGCTGTCTGGAGCCAGCCACCGCGTCTTGAGGCGCGCACTGTTAGCTTGCAATTGCCGCCGATACTCGCTGTGAAACGCGACCTTTGGCTTTAATTAAATCGGCTGCTTTTTCGCCGATCATAATGGTGGGCGCGTTCGTATGCCCTGTAGTTAGTGTGGGCATAATGGATGCGTCAACAACACGCAACCCCTCAACCCCACGCACTCGTAATTCAGGGTCTACAACTGCCATTGAGTCAGTTCCCATTTTGCAGGTGCCAACTGGATGATACACCGTACCGCAGGTTTCCCGGATGTAGGCAACGAGTGCTGCATCGCTAGTCACATCGGCACCCGGCGCGACTTCTTTGCCTCGAAACTCATCAAAGGCACTTGTATGAAACAATTTGCGGATTAATTTAACTCCCTCAATGAGCTTTTGGACATCAGATTGACTTTGCAGATAGTTCATCTGAATAATCGGTGTGTCTTTGAAATCAAGCGATCGCAACTTAACACTGCCAATGTTTTGGGGGTGGGTCAAAGTGACTAGACCTGTAAATCCCAAACTAGAGTGAGCATAGCCAGGAGGTGCGAACAGAATGGGGCCGAAGATCAGTTCTAAATCTGGTGCAGTGTCTAGATTACCCTCGCTATGTAAAAACAATCCAGATTCAGCGATGCCATTACTAGTAATGGCAGTATGCAAATCACCAGTTGCCTCGTATGGCACAGGAACGACAACGTGGTCTTGGAGGTTTTGACCAACCCCTGGCAGATTAACTACCAGCTCAATCCCCAAGGCTTGTAATTGTTCTGCATCCCCAATACCCGACAGCATTAGCAGTTTGGGCGAATCGAACGCGCCCGCACTTAAAATCACTTCGGAGTTGACCCTGGTTTGGTGCAGCGTTCTCTCGTGTAGATATTCCACCCCAACAGTGCGGGTGCCCTCAAACAACAATCGAGTTACCAACGCGCCTGTTATTGTTGTTAAATTGGGACGCTGGAAAATGGGTACTAGAAATGCCGCAGCAGCACTGTGTCTTTTCCCATCCTTGACTGTCAACTGAAAAAATCCCGCTCCTGACTGCTGCATTCCGTTGAAATCAGGATTGTGGTCATATCCCAGTGCCACCGCAGCGTCTACAAATCGCTGAGATATTGCAGTAGGGGAAATGAAATCGGTGACACTCAACTCGCCATCAACAGCGTGGTATTTAGAGGCACCGCGTTGCTGGTTTTCAGATTTCTTGAAATATGGCAACACATCTTGGTAACTCCAACCGGGATTACCTAATTCCTGCCAGTGGTCATAATCGTGAGGATTACCTCGGATATACATTAAGAAATTAATCGAACTGCTACCCCCCAAGACTTTGCCACGGGGACAGAAGATTTTGCGGTTATTTAAGTATGGTTCTGGTTCCGAGAAATAGCCCCAGTCTACTTCAGTGCCTGGTAAATTTGTGCATTCTAACGGAATCTGAATCTCTGGTTTCGTATCTGGATTACCTGCTTCGATTAATAATACAGTTGTATCAGGGTCTTCTGTCAAACGATTGGCAATTACACAGCCTGCCGAACCTGCACCAATCACAATGTAGTCATATTGAGTCATAAAATTCTCCTGTACTTTGCTGTTTTTCGGTAAATCAAATTGCTAGTACGACAAAACTTTAAAATTTTTTCATTATTATTTTTGCCATCCCAAAATATTGATGAAAAATTTTCTAACTTTTAGAGCGTTAAAAGGTTGAGAAAATGTTGTATAAACTTCTCCTGTATGCGTCTTCTCCACAAAATAGGTGACTCCCCGATAAATTAATTGATAAGCTACTCGTGGTGTAGAAACTTCCGCAGCCTCGATATTCGGGTCAACACGATAGGTTTGCCCACGATAAGTTAGGTTATAAGCAGAACCTTGATGACGAACTGGTGCAAATGGTCGTGTTCCTCTTTTAGCTGCTTCTCTTGAGTTATATTCGTAACTAAGACCGCGATAGTAAAGTTTCATTTTTTGCTCACAATTTATTTATTTTTACAGGTAATCACATACCTATTTGGTGTTTGCTTAATTGGTGCAGGTTTCATTCTGGGTTTAACTGTGGGATAGCAAGAGACATATACCGCAGAATTATCTGTCCAAGTGAGTAGATAAGATTTGTCGCTAAGTTTAGTTAATGCTGGTGGAATATTTGATGCAGTAGCCACAGCTTTGAAGTTAACTTGAGAAAATGCAGCGATTCCCACAGCAGAAGCGCCGATAAGTAAACTAATACTTGTGATCCAGGTTGTTGATAGTTTCATCCAAATTTCTCCTTACAAATTAAGCGTTTTGAGTTTCATTCAGTTTTCTGTTCATTTGCTGGTGCTGTTGGTGAATTATTTCCTTACATTTGAGCAGAAAAGGCTTTTCACCATAGTTGTTACCCAGCTAGATACGCATGTTCAAGCAAATCGAGGCGATTAAGTAGTTGGACAAAATTAAATTCAGTCATGAAGACGGGGAACAGAGATCAGTCTGGTTTATCTGTGATGGGCGATCGCGTAGCATCTTGGAGAGAAGCTTCGCCGGCGATCGCTGCGATCGCTTCAAAAACCGTATGGGGACTTTTGAAAGTTTGTCGCGCTTCTGGTAGCTGGAGTGCTTCCATTGTTTTGACGTGTTCGCATTCGTCATCCCGAATATTCACGAATACATCGTAGAGATTATCCACTTTCGGGCGGCGAAATTTATGATCTGATGTAAACTGGGTTTCTTCAAACATATAAAGATCGCCATCACGGTAGTAGTTAATTGCGACTTTGGGCGCTCTTTGAGCTTTCAGTTCTGCTTCATGGGCTTTCAAGTAGTCGTCATAGGTATGGTAGGCATGATTTTCAATCAGTTCCATTAGGTAGTAGGCATACTTGGGAAACAGCATATAGATTAGGACAACCACCCAGTAGTACGCCACTGCAATATGTTGAGCGACGAAACGATCAATCCAATAGCGATCGCCACCCATTGATTCCATAATTAACAGATGATGTAATTCGTTCCAGGTTTCGGCGAAATGAACTTTCAACAAGTCAGCTTTGCGCCAGTAACCCAGCGTCTCGTAAAGATGCAGCACCGAGAGATAAGAGAAATAAGGAACACGAGCGATCGTTTCCAGGACATAAAACCGAGGGTAAGAACGATTTCCGTAGACGAAATCGACAATAAATACAAAAAAACTGACGATCGCTTGAATCAAAACTTTCATGGTGAATTCCTCTAAAATCAGAACACTTTCCTGATTTACCGATTCCGAGATCCGATAGACATAGGTTTGGTTTAATGCGTCAACCCAATGCTCATAAGGGTTAGCGATCGCTTAACCATCGTATAAATAATTAAGGTTAATGAACTTTACTTGAAGCTTCTGCCTTTGCTGCTTCAATAATCAGATTTGCTACTTCCGCAGGATGTGAAACCATTGAGGCATGGCTTGATGGTAATGAAATGACCGTTGCCCCGATACGCTTCGCCATAAAACGCTCTAGTTCTGGTGAAATCATGCGATCGTTATCAGATACTTGATACCACGATCGCTTGGACTTCCAAGCTGGTTTGGTCACTTTATCGTCAAAATTCTTGATTGCGATCGGCTTCTGTACAGCAGCCATCACACGTGCTTCAACAGCGTCAACATCCTGAGCAAATGCCTCTTGAAAAGTATCAGGATCAACCTGAAGGAACTGATTATTATAAACAGGACGGACATGGGAAGAACCGGATGGGGTGGGGAAACGCCCATTTAAGTCGGCGAGGCTTTCTCCAGTATCGGGTGCATAAGCTGCAATGTAAACCAATCCAATAACATTTGGTGCATTGGCTGCTGCAACTGTAATGACTGCACCTCCATAGGAATGACCAACGAGAATTGTCGGATCTGTCTGAGCTGCAAGAACCTGCTCTACTACAGCAACGTCGTTTGCAAGGGAAGTGAGCGGAATCTGCACTGCCGTAACGCGAAAGCCTTTGTCTTGCAGTAGTGGGATCACCTTGCTCCAACTTGAACTGTCGGCAAAGGCTCCATGCACCAGCACAATATTATTAGCAGCCATTTTAGTCTCCTTCGTTTGATGTGAATGCTTCTGAGATTTTGCAAGTGCAATCAGTGGGGTAGCAGTAAAACCTAAACCTATGAAAATTCCTGCATTCAATAATCTTCGACGTGTAAATAAGTTATTCTTCATCAATCACTCCTCACTTTGGTCTGCACGATCTTTGTTCTAAAATGAGGTTTGCAGATGAGCTTCTAGAAACCACAACCGCTTGTCTATCGCTCGTGAAATCTCAATAAAGAGATCATTGGTATCTATGTCGCCCAGATCATTTGTTTTATCAATATTTTTGCGAAGGGATTTGGCGTAAATTGCCAAGCGATCGCCAAGTGCAATGACATGATCCATACCGTCAACAGCATCGAAGGGATACTCAGGCAATTCGGATTCCTTGGCAGCAATCCGGGCGGTTCCCAGTGCTTTTCCCCCCAATGTTGAGATTCGTTCGGCAATCAAATCAATAAATTCTTCAACTTCGGAAGCAATTTCATCAAACAGTAGATGTAGTTGATAAAAATCTTTACCTTTGACATTCCAGTGAGCATATTTGATCTGGGTCTTCAAGTCGATCGCAGTTGCCAAGCTTTCATTGAGTAAGGAATTTACTTGCGATCGGATTTCTACGGGAATATCAATTCGGGTTGAGTAAACGAATGATTTAGTGTCATCTTGCTTAGTTGTTGCAACCATAAGTTCTACTTCCAATATGTTGTTTTGTAATGAGTTAGGACTTACGCACAGATAACTAAAAAGCGTAGGCGCAAAGCGGCTTGCCGCAGGCTACCACAGAGAACATGGAGGAATAAGAATTTGAGACGTATTTTGCGTAAGTCCTGTGAGTAAACTTTTAGGGAAACACAAGTTTAGATAGAGGTGAATGACCGAAGTAAATGTGAGCAGACGATTTCAACACAATTTCGGAGTTCGGAAGTTGTTGCAACTCGCTCATCAGCCATTCACAGAGTTCTACTTGAGCTATGTCTGAAATTTCGACAAATTATCCTTCCAGGTAGAGTTTGGCAAGGGTCTCTACTTTGGATGCCATTGAAATCACCTTTGAGCAAATTACTGATTTGAAGCTTTCGAGATATTACTTACGCCAGTAGTTATTAGCAGCTGCGATCGTGGCAAACTCTGTTGCAACCGTCTGTCCAACTGCAATCAGCATCATGGCATCATTGCCATAAACATCTCGCAGTTGGTTGCGTTTTTCTTCATCCGGCTGAGTCAATTTAATAATTAACCGTGACATTTTGACTGCTAGTTGTCGCCCTTCTTCTGGTGTCTCAGTCAAGAGTGAGTTATTAGGAACCAATGTAACTTCGGGTGGTCTTACAACAGGTGAATTGGTCGGAGCTATTACATTATCCATGTCAAAATTTCCTAAATTAGTGTTTACTTGAGAACAATTTCGATTCCACGGCAACGACTAAGGCAAAAGCTTGAAGTTTATGAATCTAACTTTTGCATTACCACCAACAAAATATTCATAGCCCATTCTTAATGAACTACTTCAGCTTTATTGACTACGGGTACTTTAGATTTAAGAGGAACTGGAGTATAAACAACATGCACGGAACAAGGAGCATGGTGAAACACATAACTACTCACGCTGCCTAAAATCAACTCATTCAAACCAGAATGTCCTCGACGACCTATTACAATTAAATCAGCGCCCCAAGTTTGAGCAAGTTCACAGATATTCCGGCTGGGATTGCCAGAATTTTGGGTGAATTCAGTACTCACCCCGGCATTGGTTGCTGATTCTGTATGCGATCGCAATAACTTGAAACCCTCTTCTTCGTAACTTTGCCACTGCTTCCAATAATCCTCTAGAAGTTCTTCATGTAATGGGTGATATTCGAGAGTAACCAGCGTAGGTATTTGGGGGCTATTCTTTTCTTCACTAGATAGAATATGCAACAGCATCAGGCTTCCTTTAGTTGCCTTTGCTAGAGTCAGCGCTTCATCAAAAACAGCATTACCATTTGGGGAACGGTCAATTGCAGCTAGATCTTGCTAAACATAAAATCTCCTGAATCAAACAAATCAAAGAATTTTTAAACCATTAATGGCAGTAAGAACGCAGATACTCTTTTGCACTTGTGTTTAGCGTCTAGTAGAAAAAAAAATCCAGCCTTTTGTCAATCGCCCTGAAACAAGACGTTTTTCTCAACGGACTCACGGCTTATATGCAGATGATTAGCGGGAAAATCAGGATCGGAATAGCCAACGGCTAAACCACAAATGATTAATAATTCCGGTGGAATGTTCAACTCGTTGCGAATGATTTCGGGATAATCCGCTAGCGAAACCTCTACGCAAGTGCCAATGCCACGAGCAGTTAAGCTCAACACCAGGGTTTGTAAATACATCCCCACACTTAAAGTATCAGCAACGCCCAAATCTTGGTGCATACAGACAATAGCAACCATTGGTGCGCCAAAAAATTCGTAATTACGCAGAACGGCCAACTGTCTGTTCGCTTGATCGTCACGAGTAATCCCCATCGCCCCGTAGACTTGCGCTCCTAGTTCCTGGCGGTAATGCTGGAAGGCAGAAGGCAAAGGAGAGATGCTGGGCTGCTGCTTGGCTTGGTTTAGCAAAGCCTCTTGCAAGCGATCGCGGCATCCACCTTGGGCAAACACCAACCGCCACGGCTGGATGTTTGAATTTGACGGCGCGAGCTGCGCTAGAGTCAGGGCTTCATCGAGCAAAGCCCGTGGCACTGGTTGAGATAAGAATTTGCGTGTTGAGTGTCGGTCTTTAATAGTTTGGTCAAGATCAAACATATTTTATCAACCTCTTCTATGAGAAATAAATATCAATGCTCAACTGGGGTTAAAACGATCGAAACAATTTATATAACCTTTTCTGGTTCCTGAAGCGTTTTCAATGCCCAGATGCCAATCCAAGAGCCGAATCCATCCACAATTAATGTCAGAATAGCTGTGATTTGGAATAGCAATCCCCAACCTGCAAAGGAAACTTGAGAAACATGATCCGAACTAATTACGATCAAATGATTGTAGATTCCAAAAATGACTGATGCTGCCATTGAATCCATCAAGAGCCAGCTACCAATGCGGTAAAACTGTGTCCAAAGTAAAACGACTGCAATCATGGGAATCGCATAAATCACAATACCCACAAATAAACTTTGAAGTATTGAGAGGGGAACTGGGACTTCCACATGGGCTAAACCATGTAGTCCGTGTACGATCGCATGGATGACCACAATCGCTGTTCCATATTGAGCAATTTTCATCTCTCTTCTCCCCTAAATTTTTAACTGGCATGAGCCACGGCGCTGTTAACCATCCATTCCAAGGGTCGAGGCTGAAAATTTAATTCGCGTTTTGCCTTAGCATTCGATGCACCTCGCATCTGAGTACCATAATAGACAGCATCCGCACCACTAATTCGCAGAGCATCCTCAACCGATACCTGCGGAGGTGGTGGTGCATTAAGCCATTGGGCATAAGCTGAGAGCCACTGCCGCACTGTTAAGGGGTGATCGTCCGTAATCAGGTAAATGCCAGGATTGCCTCGTTCTGCTGCTGCAACTGTGGCGATCGCTGCATCTTCAATATGAACCCACGACCATACGCCTTCCCCATTCCCAACGAGCGGGAACTGTTGTTGTCGCACCTGTTGGGCAACATCGCCATCAGGGGCAAACCAAGTACCGGGGCCGTAAAGGAAGCCATAACGCAGAGCAATTCCTTCTATATTGGGCGCTTCGAGTAAGTGACGCTCGATTTCAGTGACTATGTGAGCATCTGCTGCTACCGCAGGCGAGGCATCAAAAGCTAGTGGCGTTTCTTCGTCTGCCAAGCCTGCGCCGGGAATCGCCCAGAATGCGATCGACTGCCTCAGATAACGGCGCACGCCAGCCGCTTGGGCTGCCGCTAGCACATTAGCACCCCCTTCTCGACGGATGCGAGTGTTCAGGGCTGATGCTGCACTCATCGACTCGTTAGTATAGGTTTTGGGCAGGGAAGTGAGTTGTTCAATCACTACTTCCGGCTGAGTGCGGGTGATGGCAGCTTTAACAGCATCTGCATCGAACACATCTGCGATCGCCAATTCCACGCCTTGTTCAGCTAAAGTTTGTGCTTTTTCTAGAGAACGTGTCAACGCAACTACTTCATGTCCTTGCGCTAACAGTTGCGCGATTAACGGACGACCAATCGCTCCCGTTGCGCCTGCAACAAAAATCTTCATTTGTGAACCTCCTGTTGAAACCTGTGAAATATTTGCGAATCGCTAGTTGGGAGAATATGAGTTTCTCTGCTGGAAATGGCGATCGCCAGCCGACTGATGAACTTGAGTAGTATGACTTTGAGTTCAGCCGCACCAAAGGTATTAGTTAAAACTACTCTAATATTTCAAGTTCCCATTTTCGTTGCGGATTCCTTGAATTTTTATTTTGTTAAAGACCGCGTTTGTTCGATTAATTTTGAAGCAGTTAGCCAATAATTCGTCACCTATAACTGCCGCGCCAAAGCAACTTGCTTGGAAAGAAGCAGGAGAATTGCCCCCATCATCTACCAAGAATCCATTTCGATTGTTGATTCCTCTTAAGATAATACCAGTTTTCTGTTCTCCACCATCTCTTTTTCTACAAATAGCAGAAAGCACATTTGATTTAAGATTTGTATTTCTGCAACTATTTTGAAAAGTACTAGGGGAACGGGCAAAAGCAGGACTTGCTGCTGTCGTTGTTAGTAAAGTCAGACTGAAAACGGTAATAATACGAAAGTAAAACTGTTCAAGATTAGTTGTAGTTGTTGCCATGTGTTTTCTCCTTGATAGATAATAGGAACGCATAGCATCACTTCAGCACTAGTGACGAAGGATTTCCCCACTTACCACTGAATACGAATTGATCCAACGGTTTGCGCTGCCTTGGCGATAGGTCGCGTTCCTTGAGAGCATCTGGGAGTGTTATCGGATCGCCTCGATATCCGATCGCCATAGCCGTCCATGCCTCAAAATTCTCAGGTATGTCAAAGAGATCGCGTGCTTTGTCGGGAAGGATACCGATCATCTCATGGACACAAATTCCGCGTGCCGTTGCCTCTACCACAAGATTGCCACTAGCAAGTCCGAGGTCGTGAATAGCAGCCTTGTTCTCTTGGTTATTGCGAGTAAATCTGAGGCTGGCAATGCCCAGAGCCAGAACCGGAGCGTTTTGCGCCCATATCTGGTTTGCTTCCACGAGACACGATAGGAGTTGTTGAAAATGGTCAGGGTTTTCCTTGGTGGCGACAAGATAGCTCCAGGGTTGCTCGTTGTAGGAAGATGCTGACCACCGCGCCGCCTCGAATAATGAACGGAGATCGGCTTGTGAAACCAGACGATCCTCGAAGGCATAAGGACTCCAGCGTTCTGCGAGTAATTCATGAATCGGATAGTCTGTTAACGCTTTCTTTTCAGACATAATCGCTCCTTTGGTTCTTGTACTGCCTAACTAGTAGTCTGCCAACCCAAAAATGCGCTTGTGAGGACTGGGGAAAGGGTAAGGGATTTAAACCGAATGGCACTAATAAAAGCTGAAACCTTTGCCTGGAAAGGTGTGGGAGGTGTGGGAGGAAAGAGAATTTATGCTTTCAACTCTAAGAGTTGCTATGCCGCAGGCTTTACGCTTCCCACACCCAAAAGCTTTATAAATAATGGATTCGCCGTTATCTTAGTGCCATTCGATTTAAACCCTTTACCCCGCAAAGTTCACTTGGCGAACTACTAGTCTTGATTAAATATGAAATGACTATACATTCAGGATTTGTCAAACATATAGCAGTTCCCAGGTAGGTTAGGACATCAATTGATCGTAAAACCCCGACACCAAGTGACTTTCAAGCCTGTTTCCTGCTATAACCAATTTTAGATGTGAACATTCCCAGATAAGACAAAAGAGCATCGTTGGTTGCGTTAACATATATTGTTTATCTTGATGATGTGAAACTTGACTTCTATATATCTATGGGTGTGAGCTAATCAAGATTATG
This sequence comes from Nostoc sp., assembly GCF_036919895.1. Classification (GTDB taxonomy): domain Bacteria; phylum Cyanobacteriota; class Cyanobacteriia; order Cyanobacteriales; family Nostocaceae; genus Nostoc. Next base: position 17,364 of record NZ_JBALBW010000118.1, on the reverse strand, counting down.
CAGCTATAGATAAAAATTCAATTGCCCCATCAAACAGGCAGATGAAATCACAGCCATCGACGTAAAGTATTGCTGTCTGTCAACTCACCTTGTAAAAAAAATCCGATCATTATTTGATTTGCAATTGCTGAGTCTTTTCCGATAATCTTTATAATTAAAGTATTTTATGTGGAAACTGTGCTCAAGATTTTTGTTCAAGCATAGCTGGAGGCAAGTCAGCAAGATGAGCCAGTGGCGTATAAATCTATGGGTTTTTATAGGCAGTGCTTTGTGGATACTAGGTTGTACCCAACCGATCGCAGCTCAAGTAATACCCGATAATACACTACCTGCGGGGGAGCGATCGCAAGTCTCTGGCAACTCCAAGTTCCAAATTGACGGCGGGGCTACGCGGGGTGGCAATCTGTTCCACAGCTTCCAATCATTTTCTGTGCCCACTGGGGGTACTGCCTACTTCAACAATACCGCAGATGTACAGAACATTTTTAGTCGCGTTACAGGTGGATCGATCTCTAATATTGATGGTGTGATGCGGGCAAATGGTACTGCCAATCTGTTTTTCCTCAATCCCAATGGGATTATTTTTGGTGCAAATGCGTCACTTAACATCGGGGGTTCTTTTGTTGCCACGACTGCTAACGCGATCGGGTTTGCTAATGGCGAATTGTTTAGCAGCAATGCGACTCAACCTTTACCCAGTCAATTGTTAAGCGTTAACCCTAATGCTTTTTTCTTTAACCAACTCACGCCGAAGCCGATTGTTAATCAATCTACTTTTAATAACACTGGTTTACAAGTTCCCCCGAGACAAAACCTATTGCTGATTGGTGGCTCGGTGGAACTAGATGGGGGACACTTGACCAGTCCGGGAAGCTATGTTGAATTAGGGGGTATTGGTGGGGTAGGAACTGTTGGTTTATCTACTGCTTATGAAGATTGGCAATTAACCATTCCCGATGATGTAGCGCGGGCAGATGTTTCCCTCAGCAACAGTGCTGAGATAAATGTTCTTGCAGGGGATCGTGGGAGTATTGCCATCACGGCTCGGAACTTGACCCTGAACGAGAAAAGTACACTTAGAGCGGGAATTGCTGAAGGATTGGGCTTTACTGGCGCTCAAGCGGGAGATATTAAGCTCGATGCAACAGAAACAATAAATCTAGCTGATGGCAGTGAAATCAGCAACGAAGTACGTCCTGGAGGTACGGGTAATGCAGGTGACATTAATATTACTACAGGGTCACTTTCTCTCACAGATGGGTTTGATTCTTATACTTATCTGTTTTCTACTACGGCCGGACAGGGAAATGCAGGCAGTGTGAATATTAATGCCCGCGATACAATCTATCTCGGTTACCTAAGTGATGTATCCACTTCCGTGGCTCATAATTATATATTCAATGACAATGACAATAGCTTGGAACAAGAACAAATTGGTGTCGGTAACGCTGGTAACATCAACATCACTACAGGGTCGCTTTATCTCAATTACGCCTCTGGAGTGGCTGTTAGCACGGCCGGACAGGGAAATGCAGGCAGCATCAATATCAATGCCCGCGATCGCGTTTTATTAGATGGCACTCTTGTAGAAAATACCGTGTTTTCCGATGGCATCGGTAACGTTGGCGGCATCAACATTACTACGGGATCGCTTTCTCTTACCAATGGCGCTATACTGTATTCCGACACGAGTGGACATGGGAATTTAGGCAGCGTAAATATTAATGCCCGCGATCTCGTCTCCCTAGATGGTTTGGGTACTAATGTGGGCAACATCGTATATACAAATGCTGTCGGTAACGCTAGCAGTATCAACATTACTACGGGGTCGCTTTCTCTTACCAATGGCGGTGTAATAGCAACCAGAACATTTGGACGGGGGAATGCAGGCAGCGTAAATATTAATGCCCGCGATACTGTCTCTTTAAATGGTCAGTCCGACTTTGATTTTCCCAGCAGTATTTATACACAAGTGTTTGATCGAGATGCTATAGGTCAAGGCGGAGATGTAACAATCTCAACTGGCTCGCTGTTATTGACCAACGGGGCTGCTGTGAATACCGCCAATGTTGGTGGGACAGGCAATGCCGGTCGCGTTACCATCCACGCTCGTGACACCGTACAGATTAGTGGAACAGCTCCTATACTTTACCACGACGACAACAACAGTGGAGATACTGTGTACCACAGTGGAGTTGTTACCTCCGTGACATCAGGCTCTCAGGGAGATGGAGGAGACGTAAGTCTCACCACAGGCTCACTCTCTGTTTCTGACCAAGGGAGAATTATCACTAAGTCTGACGGGCAAGGCAAGGCCGGGAATATCCAGATCCATGCAAGGGATGCCGTTTCCTTTGATGGAGCAGAGGCTACTAGCACCCTGGAGCCAGGGGCAGTAGGCAAAGGAGGCGATATTGACCTTACAGCGCGATCGCTCTCACTGTTCAATGGCGCTCAACTCTCGGCTACCACCTCTGGAAAAGGAGATGCTGGCAATATCAGCATTGCTACCTTGGATGCTATAAACCTCTCTGGTGTAAATTCGTCAGGGGATGTAAGTGGCTTATTTACAAGCACTAAACCATTAGCTACCGGGAACGGGGGTGAGATTCGCGTTGAAACAAGAAATTTGCAGGTCATTCAGGGTGCAGTTCTCAATGCTCAATCCTTCAGCAGTGGACGAGGTGGCGACATCATAGTAAGTGCCGATACGGTGGGTTTGAGCGGTGGCGGACAGATGCTCACCACGACTTCTAGTAACGGCCATGCCGGTGACATCAAGATTAATACTCCAGACTTGCAACTTAGTGGGGCAACCAGTGGTCTGTTTGCCGGAACCACCAGTACAGCAGATGCCGGGAGCTTGACGATTCAGCCACGGGGTAACGGGCAAAGTGTCAGGGTGAATCTCGAGGACGGGGCACAAATCTCTGCCTCTACCTCCAGCAGTGGTGATGGGGGCCAGCTGACCATTACTGCCCCAGAGTCGATTACACTTACAGGTAATGGTTCAATTATTGCCGCCGGGACGAGTGGCAGTGGTCAGGGTGGGAACTTGAATCTCCAAGCGGGAACCCTTAACATTCAAAACCAGGCAGAAGTGACGGTCAGCAGTTTGGGCACTGGCAATGCAGGTTCCCTGTCTGTGGATGCCGATCGCATCTATCTCAACAACCAGGGTAGCATCCGAGCTGACACCACAGGCGGTGGAGGAAATATCTTTTTGCGTACTCCCTTGTTACTATTACGCAATGGAAGTGCTATAACGACTAATGCTACTGGCGAAAATATTCCTGGGGGTAACATCACCATTGATGCACGAGATGGTTTTATCATTGCTGTTCCCCAAGAAAATAGTGATATCAGTGCTAATTCTAGAGACTTTCGTGGTGGTCGAGTCGCAATTAATGCCCAAAGCATTTTTGGGATGCAGTATCGCAGTAATGTACAAACTCCACAAAGTGATATCACTGCTACAGGGGCAATTCCACAGTTCGATGGTTCAGTGCAAGTCAATACACCCGATGTAGATCCTAGTTCGGGATTAGTCCAATTGCCAGCCGATTTTGTAGATCGGTCTGGTTTGATTGCTCAAGGCTGTCCAGCAAATAAAGGTAATTCGTTTACCATCACCGGACGCGGAGGTTTACCACCTTTACCAACCCAAGCTCTTCGCGCGAATCAAACTGCAACTGTTAATTGGGTGACATTGAATCCTCAAGAACAAAGGAGTGCAAGTGTAGGGGAGAATTCACACTTAAGGAGGAGTAAAAGCCCTAAATTAGAAGTTCCGCAAATCAGCCCGACTATTGTGGAAGCTACTGGTTGGGTAATTAATAAGTCTGGCACAGTGGAGCTAACAGCCTTTACACCTATACCTACTCATAACAATACTTTTAATTCTGCGATCGCTCCCACCGGGGATTTGCCCATCGTAGCTTGTCCATCTCAAGCCGCCGCTATTCAAAAATAATGCAAGTTGCTTTTTCCTAGACTCAAGTGTGGGAGAAGCCCTGAAAATTTTGAGTTTTGTTCCTCAACCCAACCTACGCAGGTTAAGATTTTCATGGCTAACTGAACCGTATTGCGTTATTAGCCACTGTATAACTAATAAAACTCACCGACTTTACCAGTATATCTCTAAACAATTAGAAGACTGAGGAAGCAATATCTCGTTTAACCAACTTTCAAGTTGTAAATGCAAGGAATAACCAGAAACTTCTTTTCTCTGATCGACAAAGAATAGTAGTGAAAAAGCACGATTATAAGCAGATATCGCACAATTCCAATCACCCCAAAGATGATAAGTTCTGCCATATTCAGCCCAAATGTAAGCTTCTAGTTGCCCGAAAAATAGTGCCATCTCAAAATTATCAATAGCTTCTTCGTATTGCCCTAGGTCACGTAAGGTAATGCCTCGATTAATCCAAGCTCGAACATAGCTAGGATTTAAATCAATTGCCCGGTCGTAGTCGGCGATTGCTGCTACTAAATTTCCGCAACCAGCATAATAATTTGCTCGATTGTTATAAGCACCCGCTAATCTGGGATTAAGTTGTAGAGCAGTTTGATAGTCACAAAAAGCTTTTTGTTTTTCCCAAATCTGAAAATAAATTAGCCCCCGGTTGTTAAAATCAATAGCGTTATTAGAATCGTAGTCAATTAGTTGGCTAAACAATGCGATAGCCTTACTATATTGTCCTTGTTGAGCCAATTTCAAAGCACTAGAGCGTAAATATTTTTCATCCAAGACTAATTCGCTACTTCTTTTTGTACCATCCTCTAGGGTATTAGTTGTAGTACTGTTCACGAATTCACGAGAACTATTTTGCTTAATTCTAGAAGCTATTGACATATACTGTTTATCTTGATGATGTGAAACTTTACTTCTATATCTTTATGGGTGTAAACGAATCAATATTATGCAAATAGTGATAAAAAATCAAACGGCTTGATTCAATAAAATTTTTAAAATTAACAGTCAGATTGTGTCAAAATATAAAAAAAACATATTATTGTACAATACAACCTAAAAGTATGATATAGCGTATTTCAAGTTGATTGAGTACACAATCTAGGTCTGGTAGCGAGGTCTTAAGCTAGGCTGTTGACTTTGGCTATTTTTTTGGGAATTACCGAAAAATTATTTGTGCTGGTTTTTGCTTGCGTGAAAGCGCCCGCAACAGCCATCTTTACGCCAAAATAAAAAACACAATTTCTGCATGAAGTCTTGTGGGCTAAAGGGTACAGAGTCAACACCCTAGTCTTAAGCCCGTTTTAGGGAGCATCCCAATGCAAGCCAAAAGGTACAGGACTGACACAAAAACCCTGTACAAACCTCTTTGCTTGGCGCTCTTGGCGTTCTTGGCGGTTCGTTATTTCATTATTGTTCTAAGCCAAAATTCCATATAAAAATAAACTTGTACATTTGGGATGCTCCCCAGTTTTACTCCTAAATTCTGCTGTAATTGCATCTGACAATTGATATCCATGTCAATAAGAGGAAAAAATTTATATTATAAATTGAAAATACTGTTAAATATGGTTTAATTAAAAAAAGTATTGTATTGGTAATACTCTAGCTTTCATTGCTTTGTTAGATAAGAACGAGGCAGAGTCAATGACAAAAAAAAGATTTCGATTTTTTATTGTAGTACAGCACTTTCTCAAAAGCACGATAGTGACTTGCAAAAGTCGCCTTTATTTTAGGAAGTACTTAAGAAGAATTACAATAGCTGTTTTGGCTACCTTGTTAAGTGTTTCGGGAATTTCAGTTCCTGCTTTCTCTCAATTTACCCAGACCCAACCAAATGCTCAATTGTTGGTTGAACAAGGTCGAAAACTCTACGAAACTGGACAGTTATCTGAAGCAGTAATAATTTTGCAACAAGCAACAGATACTTTTAATCTGCAAAAAGACGAACTAGGAAAGGCAATGGCGTTAAGCAATCTTTCGTTAGTCTTTAAGCAACTTGGACAGTGGAAAAAAGCAGAAGCTGCAATTACACAAAGTCTCAACCTTTTAAAAAATTCACAACTCAAAACTCAGAACTTTGCAATAATATTGGCACAAACTCTAGATATTCAAGGAAATCTGCAATTAGAACTAGGGAGAACTGAACAAGCTTTAGATTCATGGAAGCAATCTGCTAATACCTATGCTCAAGCAGGTGATGAAGTTGGTATAATCCGCAGTTTGATTAACCAAAGTATGGCAGAGCAAGCATTAGGGCTTTACCATCAAGCTCGCACCACCTTAGAAGAGTTACAACCCCGTCTTGAGCAGCAACCAGATTCGCTTGTTAAAGCCATAGCTTTACGTAGCTTTGGTGATGTTCTGCAATTAGTCGGTGATTTAGAACCATCTTTTAAGGTTTTACAACAAAGCCGAGACATCGCCAAAAAATTACAATCTCCTTCAGAAATCAGTGCTACACTGCTGAGTTTAGGTAATACCGCACTTGCTTTAGGTAATAGCCAAATCTCGCAGCAAAACAATATCAGCTTTGAAAACTATACTGCGTTACATTGTATAAATAGACCTGTCTCTACAGAATCTCTCAGATTTTATCAACAAGCAGCGCAATTCTATGAAGAAGCTGTCACCACTGCAACCTCACCACTCTCACAAATCCAAGCCCAACTTAATCATTTGAGTATATTATTGAAACTTCAGCAATGGTCACAAGCTAAAAAATTATCTTCTGAAATTCAAGTTAAGCTAGCTAAAATTCCCCCAAGTCACACAGCAAATTACGCACAAATTAATTTTGCTCAGAACTTGGTGTGCTTGAAACAAGCTACCAACGCAGACATTCCTTCATCGAAAGAAATTGCTCAAATGTTAGCGACATCTGTACAGCAAGCTAGAAGTATGGATGATGAGCGTTCAGTTGCTTATGCTTTAGGCGCATTAGGTGGATTGTATCTAGAAAACCAGGATATATCTAATGCTCAAAAACTGACACAGGAAGCTTTAATGGTAGCCGAAGCGATAAAAGCTGGGGATATAGGTTATTTGTGGCAATGGCAACTAGGGTACATACTTAGAATACAAGGAGATGTGAGTGGAGCGATCGCTAACTACACTGAAGCTGTAAATACTCTCAAATATTTACGCAATGATTTAATTACTCTCAATCCAGATATACAGTTTTCCTTTCGGGATAATATAGAACCCGTTTACCGACAATTAGTTGATTTACTTTTGCAACCTTCATCTACAGTTAGTTCAAAAAGCATTAGTCAAAAAAATTTAAAGCAAGCTCGTGGCATACTTGAAACACTCCAACTAGCTGAACTAGAAAACTTCTTCCGAGAAGCTTGTTTAAAAGCTGTACCCGAACAAATTGATGAGGTAGTTGATAAAACGGATGGCACCGCAGCAGTAATTTATCCAATTATTTTGGCAGACCATCTAGACATTATTCTCAAGTTACCAAATCAAGCTGAATTATCTCATTACACAATTAATAAAAAATCCAGAGACATTGGAAGTATTTCAGAAAAATTACAACAATATTTGAGAGAACCAGACAGGATAAACGATGTTAAAAAGTTATCTCAACAGGTTTATAGTTGGCTAATTCAACCTTTAGAAACTGAATTAGAAAGAATGAATATAAAAACCTTAGTATTTGTACTAGATGGTGACTTACGGAATATTCCAATGGCGGTTTTATATGATCAGAAACACCAAAAATATTTAATTCAAAAATATGCTATATCCTTAGCTCCAGGTTTACAATTAATTGAACCAAAATCTTTACAAAAAGTGGAGATAAATGGATTAATTGCCGGGGTAAGTGAGCAGCGCAAAATTGAAGGACGTTCATTTGCTAAACTCAATAATGTAGAAGTTGAATTACAACAAATTCAATCAGCTATACCTAGAAATGCAGAACTATTTAATCAAACCTTTACCAAAATAAATTTACAGAATCAAATTAAAAAAATACCATATACAGTAGTTCACATAGCAACTCATGGCGAGTTTAGTTCTAATCCGAATAAAACATTTATTTTAACTTGGGAACAACTATTAAAAGCTAAGGATTTTGATAATTTAATTCGACTCAGCGGACAAAGAGAATCTAGCGCTATTGAACTACTTGTCTTAAGTGCTTGTGAAACTGCTCAAGGAGACAAGCGAGCTACTTTAGGACTTGCTGGTATAGCAGTCCGTGCAGGCGCTCGGAGTACCTTAGCAACTTTGTGGGCGGTAGATGATAAATCTACTGCTCAATTTATGAGTAAGTTTTATCAAGAATTAGAAAATGGTAAAGTAACTAAAGCTGAAGCTGTTCGTCGCGCTCAAATTCAGCTATTGACTGATTATGAAATTCCTTATTTATGGGCACCATACATTTTGGTCGGAAACTGGCTTTGAAAAGCACAAGGAACAATTAGTAGCGGCATCTTTGCGCCACTACTGTTTAATTCTTACTTCTCCCACAAGAGGTTTTTGAGACAAATCTTCTAGATCAATATTTCTCAGTAGACTAGCCCATTCATTGTCTAGAGTGGCATTTTTTGGTTCAGCAAGGCGGAGTTTTGCTAACTCTGTCAGGGCTGAGTACCAAATACCATTTTGGGTATATAGTTGAATGCGATCGCGGATTGTGGTAGCTGTTTTTAACTGCCTTTCCAAGTCAGACTTTAGTGCTATACGTTGTACCCATCCGCGCACAAATACAGGGTCGAATTTTTGTTGATTACAATAAACTTTAAAGTACCATTGGTATCTTTTATTAACTTCTAGCGGTATGACTGATGGTAAAGCAAAGCTAACAATACCTGGTATCTCAGGTAGAGTAAAAGAAGCCCGGTAAATGTCGTTGTTTGCTTCATCTTGCAAGACAAATTCTCCGCTAGGTACATCTTTAAGTTGATAGGGTACAAACACCCAAAAGGTGGGATTTGCTTCAACAACTGAGCTTACTGTTTTTTCAGGTATTAAGGCTACAAGTGGTACTTCCACAGATGGACAGTTACCACGGCTACCTGCTCCTCCTCGTTGAGTAGGTCTACCTCTACTCGATCCGTCTTGTGGTGGTTGATTACCACTGCTAGTTGCCTGCTGAGACTTTGCTATCAATATTAAAGGATAACTAGTACAGCTAAACAGTGCCAAAAGTAGAGCGATCGTAAATTTACTTTGAGAAAGAAAAAATATTTTTTGTATATTTTTTAGTTTCATAGTTAAATATAAATACCCAATATCCTCAAATTATTGACAATCTTGCCATTCCTGTCAAGCTCAGAAAAATAGAATCTTGTCAAACGGAAATTCAGATGAGGATTTTTTACTTCTATATCTTAAATGGGTATAACAGGAATCAAATTATGCATCTGTGAATTCTGTTCGATAATTGTTAAGATAGAGCTTGGCAGATGATATATCAGTAAATGCGCTCGTCTTCACCTATTCTGTGTAATAGTTACAACTTAGCAGCAAACCGGAATACTACCATTTAGAATCACATAGATAATTTATACAATTTTTATTTGAAAATTGCATAAATTGATTTATTTAATACCCATTAAAAGTATAGAGGTATAATAAACGGAGTTGAACTTCTGCTCAAACAGTCAATTACAACTGTTTTACTCTGAATTTCCAGAGCAAACGCATCTAAATTACTCTTGACCACAGACAAGATTAAGAATCAACGCTCATAATCAGTATTTCTCACTTGGTTTAGTTTGCAGAACTCAAAGTTATGGCTACAACAGGTTGTTACCCTCGTACCTCTACAGGGAAGCAAGCTATACGTAGCGTGTCGCAGACAAAACTTACTAAGGGTGATGGCAAAACCTTTGGCAATAAGTATAAATTAATGAGATTAATATATACTCTATTGAGAATTTATTGCTTTTGTTGACATGATGCGATCGCCATGTTCTAATCTCAGAGGATGTTTGAAAAGTCGTTGGCTATGATTTTAATTGCATTTTTACCCCCCTTAATCCCCCCTTAGAAAAACAGGGACGATTCATTCCCTAAAAAGCTATAAAAATCAAGCGTTATAGCAATTTGAAATTGATGATTTTGCTACCTGCGTGTCGAGAGAACAGACAATTACACTGTTATTTATGTGCTTAAAAGTCTATTTTGTCACCACCCATATTTATGATTTTTATTGCTAACCATCTTGACAAATCCTGTTTGAGATGGAATGAAACAGCCCTGCTTAGAAAGGGGGGAAACCAAAAAATCTAGTTCCCTCTCCAATACATACGGGGAGGGTTAGGGTGGGGTAAAAAATATTTGATACATCAATGATAACTTTTCAAACACCCTCTCAGATTGATTTTAATCTTTCCTCTATGATGACGATATATCTTAAAAAGTTATTTCAGATAATATTAAAAATTTCTTTGATTAATTTATGTAAAATGCAGAAAAAATTATGAAAAAACGTGAAGGTATCATCGAACAATTTTCAAGCTTTCTCAGCTTAAGAAATGACCACAAAAATTTTAATTTTGTTTGGCAAGTTGATATAGACCTAGAACGAGATATAAGTTCTTTAACGCAGTTAGAGCCAGATGCTAAAGAAGAATATTGGGCACGTTATTTTCTGAAAATCATTAGAGAAGTATCACAGGAAGAGTTACTTAAAATTTGTTCTCAAACGGAGGATAAACAAAAGCTTCATGTTTATACATCATCGGCAGAAAAAATATCAAAGTCTTCTTCTAGAGCAGAGAAACATTTGTCTGCATACTTACAGGAAGCTTGTCTTTGGGCAGCTAGAAAAAGCTATCAAAGATTTAAATTTATCCAGCATAAATATCCATTAGAAGAATACTTTCAAATAGCTAATTTTGCTATCTTTCCTTCAGCTAAACTTCTGAAAAACTTTAATTTAAACTATTCTCAAAGCAATATAGAAGGTTATGCGAAAACATCTATCATCCGTTTTATTAGTAATACCATTTATCAAAAAGACTTAGAAGGTAAAAGAGAAAAATTTTCTAACTACGGTCTTTTAAAAGATTTGACTAAAAAAGAGATGCAGGAAGCTTTAACGATAAAAGGGATAAATCAAAACCGTGTTAACTCATACTGTTTAGTTTGGCAATGCTTAAATGAAATTTATCAACCGAACCAAAGGCAAGGAAGTCGTAGTTTAGAAACACCTAGCGCCGAATGTTTTCAGGCAATTGCATCATTATATAATGAACGCTATAATCAATTAGGATTTATGGAAACACCAGTTTCAAAGGATAGAATTCAAGAAATATTAGAAATTTCTATCCAAGCTGCTCGTGATTACCGAACAAAGTCTTTTCTGCCTTTAGAAAACTACGAAAACTTAACTGATAGTCGGTATACTGCTTTAGATAATCTTGTCCAAGAAGAAGAATGGCAGCAAGTAAGCTTACTTATTTCAAACTTATTTTCAACTATCTCAGAGACTAGCCAAATAATGTTAATACTGTCGCTAGGATTAAACTTAACTCAAAATGAGATGGCAGTAGTTTTAAAAAATAAATATCCTGAACTCCAGAAACAATATCAAGTAGCTAGACAGTTAGCAAGATATAACAAAATACTCTTAAAAGACTTTATTAAAGAATCTCAGAAAATTTATCCTGAAATTTGTTTAAATGACGAAAAAGATATTGAAATTATCAAAGAATCATTGGATGAATGCTTAGAGTTACACTGTCAGAAAATCTGTAAATATGCTTTAGATAAAATTACTCACAAATGGCATACTGAAGGTAAAATAAGTGTTTTGGAATTGGGGTTGACAGACCAAGAAAAAATAGATAAAAAGTTAGCACATCCAACTTTAAAGGGATATCTTAGTAGAAATAAAGTCAATGAAAATTTGAGAGAAGCTTTTATGTACCAACTAGAAATAGATATGGGTTTACCTAAAAATTCTTTAGTGGTAGTCAGCAATAAACTAGCTAATTTTGTAGATGAATGGCTAAAAGATAAATTTTTTATTAGGACTAGGAATTAATATTATGACAATTGGCTTAAATGATTTGACTTTAATCTATCCTGAGCATTTATGTTTAGATATATCAAACCAAGAGCAAGAAACTGCATGGCAGGAAACGATGCAAGAGTCTTACTCGAACACAGCTGCTCGCTGGAATGCCTACCTAAATCATTTATCTTTAAATGCTTTTTTAAATTGGTTGCAAGAAGACCCAGATTTGCAAGTAATGCCTAGATTATGCTTTCCAAAAGCTGAATTACCGAGTATTTGGGAGTTAGTAAATGGCTCTGTTTTAACTCTGGGTGAGACTCGATTAGCGTTAATTACTAGTGATAAAAGTTCCTTTCCAGAGTTTCGGATTCCTCAAGAATGGATTGATATTCCTAGTTGGTCAGCCCATTACTATCTAGCAGTGCAGATAAACCTAGAAGAATGTTGGCTGCGGATATCGGGTTATGCTAACTATCAACAAATCCAGGAGCAAGCTATTTATGATCCAACGGATCGAACTTATTGTTTAGATGCAGAGTATTTGATTGCAGACTTAAATGTGATGTGGGTAGCACAAGAACTTTGTCCTTCCAAGATACCAGAGATTAAATCTTTACCAACTTTGTCAAAAGTACAAGCAGAGCAATTACTAGAACAATTAAATCAGTGGACTTTTTCTTCGCCAAGACTTAATGTCCCCTTTGATGTGTGGGGAGCATTTTTGGCGGTGGATGAATTTCGGCAGCATCTCTATCAGAGAAGATTGAAAAAGCAAAACAATAATCAAGTTGAAGCCAGCTATGTGGGTAGTAACTTGAGTTTATGGTTTCAAAATATCTTTAGTATGAGTTGGCAAAATTTGGATACTTTATTATCACCACAACAAAAAACTTTAGCCGTTCAATTCAGAAGCGATTTGGGGTTGAATGAGGGATATATTAAACGAGCCAAGTTAATTGATTTAGGGATGGAAGTTGGGGGTAGTGCAGTTGTGTTGTTAATTGGCCTTAAAACAGAGGTTGATGGCAAAATCGGTCTACGCGTACAATTACATCCAGCAAATGGAGAACCTTACTTAATATCTAATCTCAGACTAATTTTGCTTTCACAAACAGAGACAATTCTTCAGGAAGTTACTTCCAGAAGTCACGATAATTATATTCAACTCAAAAAATTTAAATCTTCTCCTGGAATTCGCTTTAGTATACAAGTTGCTCAGGGTAATGTCAGTATAAAGGAAGATTTTCTACTGGAAGCACTTGATGACTGATAGCCATGACTAAATTAGTCGTGTTGAACTTAGGAAAGGGTAACTTGAAGCAGGGATTTGCTACCGTTACAGCACAGTTGTACAACTATAGCAACCCTATACCGATACAATTTACAGGTAGCTTGCCTGCGGCTCCAGAACTTATAGAACTATACAGACGTTGGCAGTTACTCTATTTGTTGCTGCATGAGACTCTTTTCCCTGGTCAACGTTGGCATAGAAATATGGCAAACGATGCAGGTATTGAAATTGATACAGAAGATATAACTAATATTTCCTCTGTTGAGTTTAGTAATTTATGTGACAACTTACAAAATGAAATTAATGTTTGGCTGAAATCTGAGCTATTTCGCAACATTGATCAGAAATTACGCACGAAGTTAAATCCTCATGAAGAAATTCGGGTCATTCTAGAAACAGAAGATGACCAAGTTCGTCGGCTACCCTGGCATTTATGGGATTTCTTTGAGGATTACCATAAGGCAGTATTTGGTTTAAGCGCTCCTGAAGTAGATGAAGTTAAACTATTACCTAAACCTACTAAAAATAAAATTAGAATATTAGCTATTCTTGGTAATAGTGAAGGAATTGATATTCAACAAGACCGGGCAATACTTGAACAACTACCAGAAACGGAGACTGTTTTTTTGGTTGAGCCACAGCGCAGGGAGTTAGATCAATGGCTTTGGGACAAGAAAGGCTGGGATATTCTCTTTTTTGCCGGACATGGTTCGAGTCAAGCTGATGGTGAAATAGGTCAAATTTATATCAATCAAACTGATAGTTTAACAATTTCTCAGTTAAAAAATGGACTGAAAGCAGCGATCGCTAAGGGGTTACAATTGGCAATTTTTAACTGCTGTGATGGACTAGGATTAGTACGACAATTGGCATCGCTGCATATTCCCCAAATGATTGTCATGCGGGAAGCAGTGCCAGATCGGGTTGCTCAAGAATTTTTAAAGCACTTTCTAGAGGCTTTTGCTAATGGAGAATCTTGCCATTTGGCGATGCGGGAAGCTATAGAAAAGTTGCAGGGTCTAGAAAGCAGCTTTCCCTGTGCTAGTTGGCTACCAGTGATGTGTCAAAATCCAACCGCGATGTCGTTGGTGTTGGCGAACACAGTAGACTCTCAACCTACTAGCTGGCACGCTCGACGTAATATTATTGGGACAATTTTCAAAGTCAGTATAGTTACGACTGCCTTGATAATGGGGATGCGCTCTGTTGGCATGTTGCAGTCATGGGAGCTTATGGCTTTTGATGCAATGATGCGATCGCGACCTGATGAAGGACAAGATCCACGCATTTTAGTTGTTACCGTAACTGAAGCTGATGTGCGATCGCAACCAGCCAAAGAAAGAGGTGGAGCTTCACTATCAGATCGCGCCCTCGCTCAAGTTGTAGAAAAATTAGAGCAGTTTCAACCGCGAGTCATTGGCTTAGATATCTACCGAGAGAATCGCGTAGGAGAAAAGTATAAGAAATTATCTAGACTTATGCAAAAGAGCGATCGCTTTTTTGCAATCTGCGAAGTTAGTGAGGAAAACAAAAACAGTGGTGTTTCGCCACCCCCTGAAGTTCCAAAACAAAACTTGGGTTTTAGTGACGTTATACCCGATCCCGATGGCATTATCCGTCGTCAAATATTGGCTATGGCTCCTGCATTGCCCTGCAATGTTGATAAATCTTTTAGCTTTCAATTAGCAAATCGTTACTTGCTTGCTCTTGGTATTCAGTCCAAACTAACCACAGAAAAAAACTGGCAGTTTGGCAATGTTGTCTTTAAAAACTTAGAGTCAAATAGCGGCGGCTATCACAGAATCGATAATCTAGGTCATCAAGTGCTACTTAATTATCGCTCTTCCCATCAAGCTGCTACACAAGTAACTCTAGCAGATGTTTTGAACAATAAACTCACTTCTGATTTAGTGAAGAATCGGATCGTTCTCATTGGTACAAGTGCTGAAAGTTTTCATGATTATTGGTCTACACCATATAGCACCAATCAATGGTCGTATAATCAGATGCCAGGGGTAATGCTTCAAGCACAGATGGTGAGTCAGATTCTCAGTGCCGTTTTAGATAATCGTCCACTATTATGGGTGCTACCAAAGTGGGGTGAATTCATTTGGGTATGGGGTTGGTCGTTAATTGGAGGCATAATTTTTTGGCAATTCCGATCATGGTTAAGATTGGGATTGGTAGGAGTGGCAACTGTTTGCGTTTTATATGGTGTATCCTTTGCTGTATTGATACAAGGAGCCTGGATACCACTAGTGCCATCAGTTTTAGTTTTGATAGTTAGTGGAGCTAGCGTAGTTATTTATACACATTTTTTAAGTGGGCAACATAATCAATAGACCTCTTACAGAATAAGTGCAGGTTAATTTTTCTAGTTACACATTTTCTTTCAATAAAACTCAAAATTTCTTCCTCAAACGCAGTCAAATAAGGTCGCTTCACTTCCCCCAAGTGCTTCAGCACACCACGGGCAGCTTCTTCTAGGTTTTCCCGTAGGCTATGAATGCGTAGGCGTAGCCCGCCGCAGGCATCGCTGTTAAAGAAATGCAAGTTATCTACATCTTCTGAGATTCTATTGAGTTTTGTTGATTTATAGCCAGTTGTAGAGTGGGAACTGAACTCTGTTGAGCGCTGTGTAAATCATGTAGAGGGGTTCTACAGCACTCAATTAAACAACTGGCGTAGCTGGATGTCAAGAAGCGGGAAGTTTTATCTTTTCCCTCGTACAACTTCTTCACTGTCCCCTTGTCTTGCTAACTCCATTGAAACTGCAACCCAAAGCCATTGGATGCCAATTTGCCAAAATTGTTTAGGGTGTTATCTCTCCCCGGTATTCAGATTCTAGTACATTCAACAATTTCTCTTCGACAGCCGTGAAATAAGGCCGATTCACCTTCCCTAACAAATGCAACAGACTTTTGACTGTCTCCTCCAGCGAATCGGAATACACTCGACTAATGCGATCGCAAATCACCCGCATCTGCTCACACTCGGCAGGCAAGTAGTTGTAAGACTTTAGATACTGTAATCCAACCGTATATTCACCATCCCAAACCCTTACGGTGCAACTAAACTCATTCACTGCGCTGACAATCGCCCAACACCCGCCTTTGCCCCTGAGTTCCGGGTTGTCTTTGGCAAGGATTTGGCACACTTCGCCCAACTGATAGGTGTTTGGTAGGGTTGTAGGAAAATTGCTAAAAAAACTTCATACAATTACTGTGTCGTCGATTGAGGTCGAAAATACAGTTTTTCTTTTTGAGAGCGTGGACTGACCAAAAACTTGAGATGACCAAGCCAAAAGGTCAAGATAGCGAACATTTTCTAATGCCTCCTTAACCATCGAACCAGTAAAATTCATAGTACATAAAGAAATATTTAGAATCATCTGACCTATCTGTTTGAAAGGACATCTAGAAGAAAAATGTTTGTATTTACCAAAAATAGATTCGATTATATCGGAAGTAGCTAAAAAAGTCTTTTCTAGAGGAAATTGAGAACTTTCAACTGTAATATATTCAATAATATTGTGTCGAAAAACCGAAATAAGATTAGTTGAGGTTGGAAATTGCTTATTCTCAAACTCAATTCTCGATTGTTGGTTAATTCCGTTCTGGGGGAACAGCCT
Source organism: Nostoc sp. (assembly GCF_036919895.1). Lineage (GTDB taxonomy): Bacteria > Cyanobacteriota > Cyanobacteriia > Cyanobacteriales > Nostocaceae > Nostoc. The sequence continues at coordinate 488 of NZ_JBALBW010000118.1, read as the reverse complement.
AGTACTACACGGCGGAAATAAGTAGACCATTAAATAGCCAACACTTTACCCTTATAAGTCCACTTAAAAGGTTTAGCCATTGTTTGATTAAAGTAGTCGGTAAATTCAAGAATTCGAGTTTTGAGATCATCCTGACTTTTGAAACTGGCTCTTCTTAGTAACTTCCGAACTAAAATACTGAACCAAATTTCAATTTGGTTGAGCCAAGAAGAGTGTTTAGGGGTGTAATAGAAAACGATTTTATGTGTTTGGTCTTTTAAAAAAGCAGTACGAGATTTCATCGATTTGAGTATACCGCTTTCTCCCTTAATACCTAGGTCGAGATTCAAATTTTCTTTTTCAGCAACTAGGCGAACAAGAGATTCAGATTGATGAGTATTAAGGCAATCCATAATCAATACCTTAGCCAAAATAAGAGGATGAGGAGAGAGGGCCGATGTAGTAGAGTTATTGTCTCTCACAACGACAACTCAAAAACCACAATCAGC
>NZ_JBALBW010000117.1:0-43703 GCF_036919895.1 Nostoc sp. | reverse complement strand
AACTTCTGACGAAGTTAAAAAATTTTTGGCTGGTGGTGGCATAGTTACTTTGAATCGACTCTGCATTTATATTATGCAGCTTAAATGCCGATTAGTTTACATCAATGGCGGTAATGGCAACGATGTGTTATCTGGCGATCTTGGTAGCGATATCCTCACAGGTGGCAAAGGCAAAGATAAATTTGTTTACAACTTAGGTGACGGTGTTGATACCATCACCGATTTTGGTGGTGTAGGCAAAGGCTCAAACCCATTGGCAGCAATCATCGCCGAAGTGGATACCCTAAAATTCCAAGGTTCAGGCTTAACTGCCCGAAATCTACTACTCACTCAAAATAGTAACAATCTAGAAATCAATTTTGAAGGGATGACTGGTGAAAAAGTTATCCTACAAAACTTTACTCTGGAAAAACTAGATAACCTATCAGCAGTTGGCAATATCCTGTTTGATGGGCAAACTACAATTACTGATGGCTTTGATGTCCTGAATGCTAACTCCACCCAAAGCACCATCTTCAACAAAAACACAGTCACCTTTCTGAATGACCTGAACAATAATATCAATGGTTTTGACAACTCATCTGATGTTATCAATGGTCAGGGTGGTGATGACCGCATCAATGGCAAGAGTGGTAACGATCTACTCCGCGGTGGAACTGGTAACGATAGCCTCATTGGTGATGCTGGTAATGACGTTATCGTTGGTGGTATAGGTAAGGATACTTTGACTGGCAGTAGCGGTGATGACATGTTCATTTATCAAGGCTTGAGCGATATCGGTGATACTATTACCGACTTCTCAAAGGGCGATGACTTGATTGGCTTGTCTGGTGGACTGACCTTCAATCAACTAAGTTTCACTAGTAACAAGATCGTAGTGACGGCTACCGATGAAATTTTGGCAACCCTGACTGGGATTAACACTACCACACTAACTGCTGCTAATTTCACTATCGTCTAATATCAAAGTCGGGGCGCAAAACCAAAACCTTGCGCCCCGAAAATAATTAATAATTAATGACAAAGGACAGCCTTCTATTGTGGTCGCTGCTATTCGCGTTCGCCAGTTAGCTTTAATTGCGCCAGCTTACTTATGTAGAGATGCGAAATTTCATTGAATCCAAGAAATGGTGGGTGTAATTTAAGTATTAAACCGGAAATAACATAAATTCACTTTGTGAAATTCCGCAATTTTTACCAGGACAATTGTAAAACCGCAGTGTAGTCTTTAACTAGAAAAACATATCGGGCTATTGCTAGACAAAATGCCAACTATGGCCACTAAACTTTTATAATATTTGTTGCTCTTATGACTCCAAAACACACCAAAATTAAATTTCCCCTTTGGCAATATCTGAACCAGCCTTTATTTAGTCGCGATACTAAATTAGTACTAAATCCCCAACGCTTTGCATTGATCTGGCATCTTCGACTTCTAGAACGCTGTTGGGCTAAAGAATGTGATGCCAAAGGGCCTCAACAGCATTAGCTACCTAAAAAGCCGTCAAACTAAGCCTCGTCTACAGAACGAGGCTTTTTGCCGTCAAGTAAAGCACTGACAGTCATATCCCCCATGACATTAATCATGGTGCGGCAGCGATCAAGAAACCAGTCTACAGTAACTAGCAAAGCGATGTACTGGGTAGGTAAGCCTACAGAAGTGAACACCAGTGTCATTGTCACCAGTCCCGCATTAGGAATATTTGCCGCACCTACAGAGGCAAAAATCGAGGTCAGGATGACAATTAATTGTTGTCCCAGATTTAGATGTTGTCCAATTAGTTGGGAAATAAACAACGCAGACATTGCTTCATAAAGGGCAGTGCCATCATTATTGAAATTAGCCCCGACTAATGCCCCCAAAGCAGCAGAAGATTCCCTTAAACCAACTTTTGTTTGCAAAACCTCAAAGGTTACAGGCATTGCCGCCGCCGAGGAAGAAGTTGAGAAAGCTGTCAAAAAAGCATCAGAACCACCAGCGAGGAATTTTAACGGAGGTACCCAAGAACCAAATTTTACTCTGGTGAGGTAGTAGCACGCTTGCAATGCCAGTGCTAATAGCACCGCTAGGATAAATGCACCCAAAGATTTAAATGGTGCAAATCCTTGCATAGCAACAGTTTTAGCAACAATTCCAAAGACGGCGAAAGGTACTAAGGCTATTACCCAGTTGAGGACGCGGACTACCGCTTCAAATAAAATCCCGATGACATCCTCTATCGGCTGGTATTCTTTTTTTCCTTGGGCGATTTGTTCAGATTTTAATGCCCGCAGGACGATGCCAAAACTCAGGGCAATAACAATTAGTTGGATGACATTATTATCAACTAATGGCTTGAGGACAGCTTCTGGTACAGCATCTTTTAGGATTCCCCAAGGATCGATACTCTGAGCAGTTATTTGTGTAGTTGTTGGGGTGGTTACATTGCCCCAAGTCCCTGGACGCAGCACATTTGCGACTAAAAGTCCTACTAAAATAGCTACGGTAGTGTTAGTTAAAAGTAGTACAGCCAGTCGTCGTCCGGCTGTACCGGGGATATTGGTAGTCATTAAGGTATGCAGCACCGCTACCAAAATCAGGGGCGTAGCTAGGGCGCGGAGAGCCTTTAACACTAAATCAGCCGGAATTGCTAAATTATTGATTAAGGTGGCGTTGCTGGGATTCGGATTCCCCGCACCGAGGGCAATTCCAACGCTGACTGCGGCTACAAGGGCGATGAGAATTTGTAACGTGAGAGGGATACGCTGCCACCAAGGGCGAGCTTTGGTTTCAGGCGAAGTAGTACTCTCTGTTTGATTCATTACTTAGATGCTGGTTAACTGCTGTAACTATTAAAACAACACTGATGACAATAATAATTTCGGAAAAGAACAGCTTTAATTTTAGGTAAAAACTGCTAATGTAATATTCCGTTGCTTTGCAAAATCCGGCTTGAAAGGGTATACCACAAGGTAGACCCCTAGAGATATCTTGGCTTGTGGTTGGAGATGCTTATGTCCTTTGTCCCTTTACATATTCACAGTGACTACAGTCTACTAGATGGAGCGAGTCAGCTACCAGAGTTAGTGGATCGAGCGATCGCACTGGGGATGAAAGCGATCGCTCTTACCGATCATGGTGTCATGTATGGTGCGGTTGAACTGATCAAAATCTGCCGTAGTCAAAATATTAAGCCGATTATCGGCAATGAAATGTATATTATCAACGGCGATATTGAGAAACAAGAACGCCGCCCCAAATATCATCAAGTCGTTTTAGCTAAAAATACCAAAGGTTACAAAAATTTAGTCAAATTAACCACAATCTCTCACCTTAAAGGTGTTCAAGGTAAAGGAATTTTTTCTCGTCCTTGTATTAATAAAGATTTATTAAAAGAATATCATGAAGGCTTGATTGTCACCAGCGCTTGTTTGGGTGGAGAAGTCCCCCAAGCGATTCTTAGTAATAGACCAGATGCCGCCCGAAAAGTTGCTCAGTGGTATAAAGATGTATTTGGTGATGATTATTATCTAGAAATTCAAGACCACGGTTTCCAAGAAGACCGGATTGTGAATGTAGAAATAGTCAAAATTGCGAGGGAACTAGGGATTAAAATTATTGCTACTAATGATTCACATTTTATTTCTTGTTTTGACGTTGAAGCCCATGACGCTTTGCTATGTATTCAAACTGGCAAGCTAATTATTGAAGATAAGCGGATGCGTTATAGCGGCACAGAGTATCTCAAATCTGGTGAGGAGATGCAGCAGCTATTTCGCGACCATTTGCCCAATGATGTGATTGTAGAAGCGATCGCAACTACTGAAGAAGTCGCTGATAAAGTCGAGCCTTACCATATCATGGGTGAGCCTCAGATTCCTACACCTCCCATTCCTTCTGGTCATACTGCTGACACTTACGCCGAAGATGTTGCGTGGAGTGGACTTTTAGAACGGTTAAATCGCAAATCTCGTCAAGAAGTCGATTCCGTCTATAAAGAAAGATTGGAATACGAACTGAAAATGATTCAGCAGATGGGTTTTTCCAAATACTTTTTAGTTGTATGGGATTACATTAAATTTGCTAGAGATAATAATATTCCTGTGGGGCCAGGTCGGGGTTCGGCGGCTGGTTCATTAGTTGCTTATGCAATGCGAATTACTAATATTGACCCTGTACATCATGGGTTACTATTTGAACGTTTCTTGAACCCAGAGCGGAAATCCATGCCTGATATTGATACGGATTTCTGTATTGAACAACGGGATAAAGTTATTGAATATGTCACTAATAAATATGGTGCAGATAGAGTTGCCCAAATTATTACTTTTAACCGCCTAACTTCTAAAGCGGTTTTGAAAGATGTCGCCAGAGTATTAAATATTCCCTACGGGGAAGCTGACAAAATGGCGAAAATGATCCCTGTGGTGCGGGGGAAACCAACGAAACTCAAGGTGATGGTTTCCGATAAAACTCCAGAACCAGAGTTTAAAGAAAAATATGATAAAGAACCTCATGTTCGCCATTGGCTTGATATGGCCATGCGAATTGAAGGAACTAACAAAACTTTTGGTGTTCATGCAGCAGGTGTGGTAATTTCTGCCGATCCACTTGATGAAATTGTGCCATTACAAAAGAATAATGATGGTTCAGTAATTACCCAGTATTTCATGGAAGACCTGGAATCAATGGGTTTGTTGAAAATGGATTTTTTGGGTTTACGGAATCTGACGCTAATTCAAAAAACCGTTGATTTGATTCAAGAAACTAGAGGATATCGGGTCGATCCTGATGAAATTCCCCGCCAGGAAAGAAAAGCCCAGAGGATATTAGCTAAAGGTGAACATAGCAGTTTACCAAAAGATGTGCAAAAAACTTATGAACTATTAGAAGCCGGTGAGTTAGAAGGGATATTTCAATTAGAATCTTCTGGGATGCGTCAGATTGTGCGCGATTTGAAGCCTTCTAATATAGAAGATATTTCTTCTATTTTAGCACTTTATCGACCAGGCCCATTAGATGCGGGGTTGATTCCTAAGTTTATTAACCGCAAACATGGGCGAGAAAAAATTGATTATCAAGACACTATTTTAGAACCAATATTAGATGAAACTTATGGAATTATGGTCTATCAAGAGCAAATCATGAAAATTGCTCAGGATATGGCTGGATATTCATTAGGACAAGCTGATTTGCTGCGGCGGGCGATGGGTAAAAAGAAAGTTTCGGAGATGCAAAAGCAGCGAGAAAAATTTGTGGATGGTGCTGCAAAAAATGGCGTTCATAAAAAAGTTGCAGATGAATTATTTGAGCAAATGTTGAAGTTTGCTGAATATTGTTTAAGCTATGACACGGAAATATTAACAGTAGAATATGGATTGTTGCCCATTGGGGAAATTGTAGAAAAACGCATTGAATGTAATGTGTACAGTGTTGATAATAATGGAAATATTTATACGCAACCTGTGGCACAGTGGCACGATCGCGGAGAACAAGAAGTATTTGAGTATCGTTTGGAAGATGGTTCGTTAATTCGAGCAACAAAAGACCATAAATTTATGACTGTTGAGGGTCAAATGTTGCCAATTGATGAAATATTTGAACGTGAATTGGATTTGATGCGAGTTGAGGGTTTACCGGAATGAGAGTAAGGGTAGTGAGAATTGGGTATTCTCTGCTTGCTATACGAATGAAAGTTAACGGGACTTTTATAAGTTGATAGTGAGGTTAAATCGCCATGTATAGACCAATCGCTTTTCAAGAAGATAATGTTGATAAATTGATCGCCTTTATGAGAGCCAATAGTTTCGCTACATTGGTATCGATTATAGACGATGTACCTTATGCTTCACACGTTCCTCTTGTGATTGCCACGCAAGGGGATGCTGTTAAATTAATTGGTCATTTGGCAAAGCAAAATCCTCAATCACAAGCCCTTGACACTGAATTACTTGCTATCTTCACCGGGGCACACGCTTACATTTCTCCTACCTTGTATGAAAAGCATGAGAGCGTACCGACATGGAACTACATTGCTGTTCATGCCTATGGTATTCCCAAAGTCATTACGCTCAATGACTCCCCAGAATCAATGAACCAAATGATAAACGAGATGATAGATACCTACGAAACTGACTATAAATCGCATTGGCACGGTTTATCTGACGGATTTCGTGAAGGTTTGATGAATGCTATTGTGGGATTTGAAATAACTGTTACGCGTTTGGAAGGCAAGTACAAACTTAGTCAAAACCGAAGCCAAGTTGAGCAGCACAATGTCTCAAGTACACTGCTACAAAGTTCAGATCCAGCTGCTCGTGCCGTCGGTGTAGAGATGAAACAAAACCTTGAAAAGAATGAGGATACAATACGATGAAAACTTGCAGTTTTGCAGTCCTTATTTATACAGCACTTCCGGCAGCTCTGAGGTACACCTTAAAGCTGAAAACCTTGGCATAATAGGGGAAAGGAGAAAAGCTGTATTGCATAATAGCCGGAAGCGCTGTAAAGAGGACGATATGTATATAGCTGAGTGTCCCGAAGTTGGTACGGTTGATCAGGGAGAGATAATCGAATAGGCAATTGCTAGCTTGAGAGAGGCAACGCAGCTTTACTTAGAGGAATTTCTTCTACCTGAAACATCACTCAAGAAGATTGGGCGATCGCCGGGCAATGTTGGCAACTTTTGCAAAAATAAAAATATAATTTACCCAAAAAATTTATAAATCCTTCTAACGACACAAATCAACATAAAAATAATTTTCCAAATTAATGGCCTGATAAAATTTAAAATGTACTCGGCAAGTTTTGGGGCGATAAGTGACGAGAATGACAATAATAAGGCATTAACATCCCTAAAGCTATGAATAGCGCCAACAACAACGATAGGGATAAGACAAATCAGCGTCCATGCTAACCAATTTATAAATTTGGAGTTAATGGAAGTACGTCTTTGAAGTTGATTGACAAGAACATAGCGAGTAGTAGCAAATAGTATAGTGAAGCCTATCCCAGCAAATATTGATAGTATCCAATTTGCTAGATGTAAATTGTAGACTACTAAACCAGCAGGAAACAGCGAAGCTACTTCCCAAACTATTAGATTTAGCTTAGTCCGAAAGCAACTTAGTATTTGTTCAGTCAGCCAATAATGAGCAGAGATAATTGTTGAGCAGTTGGAATTTTGCGTAAAATCAAACTTGATTTTGTGGAATATATCACCATGAATAAGTACGGTACTTTGCAAAATGATATCTTTCTCTTCATAAGCATCTGAAGCTGATTCAGCCTGTTTATAATAGGAATTAAAGGTAAGTCCAGACTGTAAGCTTACTTTGCTCCGTGCGGTTTTACTCAGAAAATATTTTATAATATTGACTATAACAACAACGTAAAAAAAATTACTAACCTGTTTTTTAGTAATTTCTTTTTTTCTGAACACAACATTATTGCCAAAACAGGCGTAATACCATAGAGGAATTATCAATTTCGGTGGGATGTACAGAGAAACACCTGTTTTTTGTGCTTGCTGAATCTGTTCTACAACTTGCTCATTGAGGTAAAAACTACACTGCGATCGCTCAACCTTGAGTTCAAAGCGATCGCCTTGAGGAACTTGGATAAATAGAGAGAGTACAACATCAGCTTGGTTATCTGTTTTTATTATGTTGGCGTTCATTGTCGAGCTAAATTTGCGATACCCTGTATCAAACTAATCAGAAAACTAAATGTTCCCCGCCACTGCTTTTCTCCAGAAATCACTCCTTGATTATGTGTATTAATAATTAAATTTTTAGCTTCTTCAGTTAAATTAAAAAGTTCTTTATGGTAACGAGTGATAATATCTCCATCTAACTGCATGACAGTTTGAGCATAAATAATATCAATTTTGGTACTTTGAACATTACTACTGTCAAGCGCAGCTTTTAGTTCAGACATTTTACGTAGGGTACGACCGAATTTATCATTATTTAAAAGTATTTGAATCTCTTTAAAAGTTTCAATCCAATCTTGTTGATTGTTTCCATCTTCGTCATCAAGAACGGGAGTTGGAGCAGGTAATATTGGTTCAGCTAGCTTCACATTCTCCCGATCGGCTTCAACTAGGTTTGGTTGATATTTCTTGGCATATTCCAGCCTCTGGCGATATCGTTTTACCCGATCATCCTGTGGGTTATAAAAACCTGAACCCTCCTCAAGAAGAAGATAAAAATATTCTCTTTCAAGTTGGTTGAATAGACTTTTATAACGCTTACGCAGTTCTTGAGCTTGAGAGCCTTCTTCTGGAATCCCTTTTGCCTCAAAGTAGTCTGGATCGTGTATAGAATAAATTTCTTGATATGCCTCCCAAGCATTAAATTTTGAAGCATTAATCCTGTCCACAACCATCGTATTCACTTCTAAAGCTGTGATGTCAGAAACTAATGTTTGTATAGACGATACTAAATTGTTTAACAAGCCTCTTGCTTGGTTTTGAATATCTTGAGGTTGAGTAGCATTTCGATTTCGAGTCTGAATACTATTTTGGCCTTTAATTTGAGTTTCATTAGACATAGTGTCATCCTCTCACAGTTTTGACTCATCTGACTGTAGCGTTGTTATGGATAGCTAGACACAAGCAAATTAACCTAACTATTTGGCGAAGTTGGTATAGTCACTTCAGTTTTAATAGGTAACTAACAAAGAATGCTTAAAGTTCTGACTTTTTGTGATGTTTCACCATTTCCATAAAAAATCCATACAATTTTTCTACACTTTCTATATTCTTGTGAATAATCTCCCGACCGTCTCGAATTTGAGTTAAATGAAATTCACGAATTTCTTTATAGGAACCACTATCGGTAAATTGACTACCAATTTCATTTTGGATATCGCCACTAACAAGATTAATTCGGGTATAGATTCGATTGCCTGGTTTTGCAGCTTCTATCTCATTTTGTGGCTGTTCCGATGACTCTGCTACCCAAGTAGTAATTTTTAAATCAATCGCTTCAACGATTACTGTTTTAATGGCATTAATAATATCGTCAACATCCATTCCTTTTTTATCAGCGTTGAGATTAGTAACTATTGTTTTAAAATCACTATTTTTTGGTTGAATGGATAGACTATTATTTTCCAAGTTGTTCGTAACTACAGTATCTAGCATAAGATTAAGGAGGAGAAAGGTCTAATTGCGAACAAAATCAAATTTTAAACCACGTCATAAATTTTACTGCCATTACTTAACAAAACTAAGTAATACCAAAGTAACTTAATAATTTAATAGCTTGTTACTCAATAAAAGTAAAGCTAGATTTCTAGAATCTAATTTCATCTCAAAAAAGAAAATAGTTTATTTTAGATGCTGTAAATCAGGAGGCGTAAATTACACCCGAAAAACTCAAGCTTAGATGTATAATAAAATACACGGAATAACAATATACTTGTTTTAAGTTTCTCTTAAGCTAAAGATATCCTGCTATAGTATCTGCTTTCCTGTGTAAGCTACTGTGACTATATAGCTGAGTAATTTTACAATAACTATATTATATACAATGAGTTGCTTGTGTTAGAGAAGACAAAAAATATGTTGTTGCCACGTAAAGCCATTGCTACACCTTTTGTAATTTGTGTGGGTATTTTAGGAGTTGCGTTGATTCAATTTCCCCAATTGCAAAAACTGATAGCTAGCAGACAATCTGTCTCTGTAGAGACTCTAGAAAAAGAAATAAAATCAGAAAGTCTCCGTCTTAATTTTCTCAAAAAAACGCCTAGTTTTGGTTATGATAATTTCATTGCAGATTTGGTATATCTCAATTTTTCCCAGTACTTCGGAGATGATGAAGTTCGGGATAAAACAGGTTATGGTTTAAGTCCAGAATATTTTGAAGTGATTCTAGAACGTGACCCGCGATTTTTAGCAGCGTATCGGAGTCTTTCTATCAGTACTTCATTATATGCTGCTATGCCAGAACGGGCGATCGCACTATCAAAGAAAGGCTTAAAATCACTATCTCCCTTCGTCCCCGAAAAGTCTTATTACGTATGGCGTTACAAAGGAGTTGATGAGTTACTATTTTTAGGCGACGCTAAAGCTTCCCAAAAGTCTTTTACAATGGCGGCAAATTGGGCTAGTAACTTCTCAGATCCAGAAAGTCAGCTTGTAGCTAATACTTCCCAAAAAACTGCGGAATTTTTGAGCCGAAATCCTAATAGTAAATATGCTCAGATTTCTACATGGGCAATGGTTTTAAATAATCAAGTTAATGAGAAAACTCGGAAACGAGCAATTAGGCAAATTGAAGCTTTGGGCGGAAAAGTAATTACAACTCCTGAAGGTAATAATAAAATTCTATTTCCACCTAAAGATTAAGTTGTTCTTTATATAGCGGTTCTCAGTTGAGTGAGGTACAAGAACCCCTCCCCGCAAGCGAGGAGGGGACTATGATGTACCTCATGTGATTAGTAAACGCTATAGCAGTTGACTGCAAATAAAATAAAATTATCTGAAATTGCGCTCATCTCTATCGCCTAGTAAAGTAATATGAGGAGTAATATTGATGTCAATACAATTGGCAAAATCTGACTTTAAAATATTAGGATGTTTTCCTGTTATTTCCCTGTTACGTCCTCACCTTGAAGAGGCTAAGTTTATAGAACAAGTTCGATATCAAATGAAAGAAGGATATCAACTTGCATTCTTGGAAATAGAGGAGCAAGCTGTTGCAGTGGCTGGATTTCGCATCTCTACGTGTTTAGCATTGGGAAAGTTTTTATATGTTGATGACTTAGTTGTTGATGAGTTGAAGCGATCTCAAGGTTATGGTAAACAGTTATTTCAATGGCTAATTGAATATGCTAAAAATCATGGCTGTGAACACCTCAGTCTTGATTCTGGGGTTCAACGATTTGGCGCTCACAGGTTTTATCTCATGGAGCGTATGAGTATTACAAGTCATCACTTTGGAATAGAGTTGTAGGAACAAGCAATCTGGTTGTGAAAAATGATATTTTTTGGTACAACGGTGAATTAATTCACTCCCAAACTTTAGAGTTAGATATTAACGATCCAGGGTTACTTTATGGAGCGACTGTTTTTACAACATTGCGGATTTATGAGAACTCCCTAGAGAGTAATTTAACTAATTGGCAAGCACACTGCGATCGCTTACTTTTCTCAATACAATCTTTTGGTTGGCAACAACCAGATTGGAATCGTGTGCATCAAGGCGCTGAAATTATCCTCACCCACTTCCCCCTTCTCAGAATTACCCTTTTCCCCGATGGACGGGAATGGATAACAGGTAGATTTTTACCACAAAATTTGACAGAAAAACAAAAAACTGGTGTTGTGTGTGCCGTCGCTGGCTCGGAATTTTATCGTTCTCTCCCCTCTCATAAAACTGGAAACTATTTGAGTGCTTGGTTGGCAAAAACTAGCTTAGATGCTGAAGAAGCAATATTAGTCGATGCTCAAGGAAATTGGCTAGAAACCAGTACAGGCAACCTTTGGGGATGGTGCGATCGCACTTGGTGGACACCACCAATCAAGGCAGGAATATTGCCGGGAATAGTGCGATCGCAACTTGTAAACTGGTTACAAAACCACCAACAGCCAGTGCGGGAAGAAGCTTGGACAGTGGAGCTAGTCGAGAGATTTGAAGCGATCGCCTACACTAATAGTATCGTCGAAATTATTCCCATTCATACCGTTAATCAGCCTTCAGGGTCGCTACAATATAATCCCTACCATCCTAGCTTTCAGCAAATCAGGGAGCTTTTTGTAGCATGATAGCTACGCCACGTTGTTACACTTAAGATAAGTTAACATAATTCTTAATAATGACCTTTCCGAGCAGAGACGGTAAGCGATGGCGCGAAACATACAGGAGGATAGACCTTAGTGAATAAAAGATGGAGAAATGCAGGGCTGTACGCGCTGCTGTTTATTGTCGTCATTGCGCTGGGAACAGCATTTTTTGACAAACAACCCCAAAGCAGAGAGACATGGCGATACAGTCGCTTTATTCAAGAAGTTCAACAAGGCAAAGTAGAAAAAGTCAGTTTGAGTGCAGATCGCTCTACAGCACTGGTTACACCCAAATATGACCCAAATAAAAAGATTGTTACCTTAGTCAACGATCCAGACCTGATCAATAATCTGACTTCAAAAGGCGTTGATATTTCTGTTCTGCCCCAAACCGATGAAGGATTTTGGTTTAAAGCACTAAGCAGCTTATTTTTCCCTGTATTGCTTTTGGTTGGCTTATTCTTCTTGCTCCGTCGCGCTCAAAGTGGCCCAGGTAGCCAAGCGATGAACTTTGGCAAATCCAAAGCCAGAGTGCAAATGGAACCACAAACTCAGGTGACATTTGGCGATGTCGCTGGTATTGACCAAGCCAAGTTGGAATTAAACGAAGTCGTAGACTTCCTGAAAAACGCCGATCGCTTTACCGCCGTTGGTGCAAAAATTCCTAAAGGTGTGCTGTTAGTTGGCCCTCCTGGTACAGGTAAAACCCTCCTTGCTCGTGCTGTAGCTGGTGAAGCAGGTGTACCCTTCTTCTCAATCTCCGGTTCGGAATTTGTCGAAATGTTCGTCGGTGTGGGTGCATCCCGCGTCCGCGATTTGTTTGAACAAGCTAAGACCAATGCTCCTTGTATCGTCTTCATTGATGAAATTGACGCAGTAGGTCGTCAACGGGGTGCCGGTTTAGGTGGTGGTAACGATGAGCGGGAACAAACCCTCAACCAGTTGCTCACTGAAATGGACGGTTTTGAAGGCAACACTGGCATCATCATTATTGCTGCTACCAACCGACCTGATGTCCTAGATGCAGCATTGTTGCGTCCTGGTCGCTTTGACCGTCAAGTTGTGGTAGACCGTCCCGACTATGCTGGACGCAGCGAAATTCTCAAGGTTCACGCCCGTGGCAAAACCCTGGCGAAAGATGTAGATTTGGATAAAATCGCCCGTCGTACCCCTGGATTTACTGGCGCAGATTTATCTAACCTACTGAATGAAGCCGCAATTTTGGCAGCCCGCCGGAATTTGACTGAGATTTCGATGGATGAAATCAACGACGCGATCGATCGCGTATTAGCTGGCCCAGAAAAGAAAGACCGGGTAATGAGCGAAAAGCGCAAAACCCTAGTAGCCTATCACGAAGCTGGTCACGCCTTAGTTGGTGCTTTAATGCCAGACTACGATCCAGTGCAGAAGATTAGCATCATTCCTCGTGGTCGCGCAGGTGGCTTAACTTGGTTTACCCCCAGCGAAGACCGGATGGACACTGGTTTATATAGCCGCGCTTATCTGGAAAATCAGATGGCTGTGGCTTTAGGTGGTCGGATTGCTGAAGAATTAATCTTTGGTGAAGAAGAAGTTACCACTGGTGCTTCTAATGACTTGCAGCAAGTAGCACGGGTTGCGCGTCAAATGATCACCAGATTTGGCATGAGCGATCGCTTAGGCCCAGTTGCTCTTGGTCGTCAGCAAGGTAACATGTTCCTGGGACGAGATATCATGTCAGAGCGTGATTTCTCTGAAGAAACCGCCGCCGCCATTGATGAAGAAGTCCGCAAACTTGTGGATGTAGCCTATACACGGGCTAAAGAAGTGTTACTAGGCAACCGCCACATCTTAGATCAAATCGCCCAAATGTTGGTTGATAAAGAAACAGTAGACGCTGAAGAGTTGCAAGAAATTCTATCGAATAACGATGTAACAACTGCTGCTTTTGCCTAATTTAATTAGTAGTGAGGAGTTAAGAACAATTCCCACCTCCTCATTATTAATAAAAGCCCAGTCTTGATGACCGGGCTTTTTATTTGGGGTTATATACCCCGAAGGTTTCGTTATAGAGTTTCAGTATAAATCGCTTGTCTGATAGAGACTACCATCTGAACATAATCAATTCCGGAAAATTAGAAAATTTTTTAGATACACCCAAATCAATGAAGCTAGAACTCTGACTTTAAAAGGAAAGCGTCGATGCATCCTGTGTAGCACCCCTTATAGCGATCAAAGGTGTTCTCCTTTAGATACTTTTCCGAATCTTTACTCAATATTCGGCTAGTTGCCGATCTTAAACTCTAGATGTCGGTTTCAAAAATAGCCACGCTACAAAGAACGTAGCCGCCGTGAATAGTTGCGTCAAATCCAAAGCCGATAGATAACCATCTGCAAATGAAGCAATACTGCGATCGGTAATACCGAATACCCAGGATGACAGTCCAAACAGCCAAATCCCATTCTTGAGATTTCCGACGAATTCCTTAGAGTCTGATGGTTTTTGGTCTTTCACGATCTTCTGTCCTGTTGGTGAGGAATTTGATGATTGATGCGAAATAGCTGCCATTAAGAATTTTTTCTGACTCCTGATGTCAAATTTACACTTCCTATTCTTAATATTAATAAATATTTCAGCTACTTGACTTCAATACCTAAAGGTACATCCTCTAACCTTGACATTCCTCCTTTGGTTCTGCCACCTTTGATAGAGGCTATGCTTTGAGTTCTCAGCATTCCAGTGTCGGGTTTGAATGCTGAAATTACATTATCTTTAAATAACTATATAAATATTTATTTTTACCTGGTATAAATTACTCCATAGGATAGATGCGTTATAAAAAATCGTAGTGACGCACAGATATGTGCCACTACCGCGCGATGAATTAGATTTCTGGATTAACCAAGTGGATAGTAGGACGACTCTGATAGAAATTTTGAACGACTTGGAGGACAACAACTGCAACAGGTAACAAACAAACCTTTAACAAAGATGTTTTCTATGTGTCTGCGCCATCTCAATAGGTGGGTACAAATGCTGTTCCTGGAGTTGGTAGTGTTGAACCCATAGTTAATACCCTTTGAATCTCGAAATATTAAATACTGGAGTCTAGACTAACCCATGACAAAATGACTCAGTTGGCAATCTAACTTGTCCAAGCACCATAATTCTTTATCGGCGACGTTCTTGGAGTTTGCGATACACAGATTTCAAATCAACTTTATGGTGAGCTAAAGCAACTAAAGTATGATATAGCAAATCAGCCACTTCACCTGCGATCGCATCTGCTTCATCATCTTTAAAAGCCATTACCACCTCGGCGGTTTCCTCACCGATCTTTTTCAAGATTGTATTATCGCCACCGGCAAATAACTTACAGGTATAAGAACCTTCAGTAGGATGATCGCGGCGATCGCATATTATTTGAAATAATTGCGACAATGTATCCCCTGGTGGTGGGACAATATTCCCTTCTATTTGGTGAAAGCAACTGCGCTCTCCAGTGTGGCAAGCAACATCTCCTAATTGCTCTACCCCTATGAGCAGCGCATCACTATCACAGTCATAACGGATACTCTGCACTTTTTGAATGTGTCCAGAAGTCGCCCCCTTGTGCCATAATTCTTGCCGGGAACGGCTCCAAAACCAAGTTTCTTCAGTTTCTAAAGTTTTTTGTAACGACTCCTGATTCATCCACGCCATCATCAGGACAGTACCATCCAAATAATCTTGGACAATTGCAGGCACTAGACCCCGTTCATCGTAGCGAATTTTTTCAACAGGGATGGCGTGATGCAGCGATCGCGAATCGTTAGAAGACATACCAGCTAGTTTGCTCTAATGAGAATAACTTATGGATTCACGATACCATTCTGAATAGAGCAACTGGTATGTTTTTTTGAATTTAACTATCTTATCTAGCTTGAAACAAGTGCATTCCGCTCCATAGCAGACTGCATTTTTACAGCACTCAACGCGACTTTATGAGCTTTTGATGCCTCACCATACCAATGGATGGCCGAGTTAAAAGCCGCTCGGTAAAGATCCTGGTATGCTTCAGATAATCGAGTTTGAATATCTAGAGGCAAGTCTTTGTTGGACTTGTATAACATATTGTTATTTTTTTGGTTCTATTAATTCTATAGGATAGAAATTCTAAGCAATTTTTGACCCTATCCTGAGATAGAGCTTTTTATTGCCCACTGTTAGGAGAGAACCTTGGTAAATACCACAATTAAAACAACAAAATCACAAGAAGTCTTCGCTGCTGCTCAAAAGCTCATGCCCGGAGGAGTCAGTTCTCCAGTTCGTGCCTTTAAATCTGTGGGCGGACAACCCATCGTTTTCGATCGTGTTAAAGGCGCATATATTTGGGATGTAGATGGCAACCAATATATAGACTATGTAGGCACTTGGGGCCCAGCTATTTGCGGTCATGCTCATCCAGAAGTAATTGCAGCCTTGCATGAAGCCTTAGAAAAAGGCACTAGTTTCGGCGCTCCCTCAGTGCTAGAAAATGTTTTGGCAGAAATGGTCATCGATGCCGTTCCTAGTATCGAAATGGTCAGATTTGTCAATTCTGGAACTGAAGCCTGTATGGGAGTTTTACGGCTAATGCGGGCTTTCACCAACCGAGACAAAATCATCAAGTTTGAAGGCTGTTACCACGGACACGCCGATGCGTTTCTAGTAAAGGCAGGTTCTGGTGTTGCTACACTTGGTTTGCCAGACTCACCGGGAGTACCTAAATTAGCAACTAGCACCACTCTAACTGCGCCTTTCAATGACTTAGAAGCCGTCAAAGCCTTGTTTGAAGAAAACCGTGACGAGATTGCTGGCGTTATTCTTGAGCCAGTTGTTGGTAATGCTGGATTTATTGCCCCTGACGCAGGTTTCCTTGAAGGATTACGGGAACTGACTCACGAGTATGGAGCCTTATTGGTGTTTGATGAAGTGATGACAGGCTTCCGCATTGCTTACGGTGGCGCTCAAGAAAAATTCGGGGTTACTCCCGATTTAACAACCTTGGGTAAGGTGATTGGTGGTGGTTTGCCAGTAGGAGCTTATGGCGGTCGGCGAGATATTATGTCAATGGTTGCCCCTGCTGGCCCCGTATATCAAGCTGGGACTCTTTCTGGTAATCCTTTAGCGATGACTGCTGGCATTAAGACTTTAGAATTGCTGCAAAAGCCAGGTACTTACGATTATCTTGAGCGGATAACTAAAAAGCTAGCAGATGGTTTGCTGCAAATTGCTAAAGAAACTGGTCATGCGGCTTGCGGCGGTCAAATCAGCGCAATGTTTGGCTTATTCTTTACCTCTGGCCCAGTTCATAACTACGAAGATGCGAAAAAGTCTGATACAGCCAAATTCGGACGCTTCCATCGAGGGATGTTAGAGCGTGGTGTTTACCTAGCACCCTCTCAATTTGAAGCTGGGTTCACGTCTTTTGCTCACACTGAAGAAGACATTGACCAAACTTTAGCAGTTGCACGCGATGTAATGTCTAGTCTATGATCAAAAGAGTGCTGAGTACTCAGTAAAGAGAACGCCTACAGCGTTGCTCACTGGGAATTATATTACTACTGTGAGCGATCGCTAGAAGTTGGAGTGTCAGCTTCCGATCATCGGAACTTCGGTCGTTGATATTCTATCTCACTGCCTAACTGTTCTTCCAGAAGGGTTAGGCAGTGAGAGCCACATCGCAATCTAAATTTCGGTAACTCAGCATTACTCAACAGCCACAGCCGGTGTGACTACAGCCTTTGATAGTTTTATGACCTTCAGCACAACCTTGAGAGCAATAGTATTTGCTGTCCTCTTTAATAGCATCCTCAACTGAAACGATACACAGGCAAGTTGAACAGGCACATTTCATTTGGGTTACAGTTGTCATAACTTTCTCCATTTTTTGTTGAGATTATTCTAATAATAATACAGATATGCCCTGTGCTTTCATCACTCAAGTAAGGTCACACCTTCGTCATAATTTCGCAATGGCTTCGTCAATGAGATATGCAATATTTAAACTACATTAACCATATTCATGTTAATAAGGCAAAATTAATTGCTTTTTATAGTTCTCTAAATTCCTCTCATCCCTCATAGTCTACAGAAAGAAGGCTCTCACCTTCAATGTGAGGGTTTTATTTATGATATTTAGATTACCCGACGGATAAGGTATTTTTTATGAGTCAGGGTTGGAGCTAACTTTAAAAGATATTACCAATCATGGCGTAATTTGCATGGCAATGTTTATAAGAAGATAAAAACTGTCGGAAGTGTTGTGAAAAAAACGGTTCGACCATTGAAGGAGCTATGAAGTGGAGGACAATAAGTCATTTTTTAGTGTGCAAAAAATATTGATGGCGTTGCTTGTCTTGAGTACTACTACGATGATGCTTATTAAGTCAAGCTCATCTGAGGCTCAAAGTACAGAAAATATAAATGTAAACAATCCACCAGCTAAGATTGGAATTCAACAGCAGATTGAAGAACTAAAAGCAATAATGCTGAAAAGTTGGCAGCAGCAAGCACAAACAAAGGGTCTTGCCTATGCTGTGCCACCAAGCTTTCAAGGGACAACAATTGATGCTGCAAAACTTACTCCCGAACAGAAAGTAATTGCTCTCACCTTTGATGATGGGCCATGGCCCGAGAGTACCGCGCAAGTACTGGATATTCTTAAACAAAATCAAGTCAAAGGGACATTTTTCCTCATTGGGCAAAATGTGAAGAATTATCCAAGCTTAGTAAAACGGGAGATTGCTGAAGGTCACGTAATTGGCAATCATACTTGGCATCATTGGTATCAATTCATGAATCCCCAAGCAGCCGCTTATGAAATTAACCACACAGCAGACCTGATTTATCAAGTTACAGGGATTAAAACAAATCTATTTCGACCACCAGGAGGAATTATGCACAATGGGGTGGCTGATTACGCCAGAAATAACAAATATGCCATTATTCGCTGGTCATCAGACTCTGTAGACTACTCGCGTCCTGCTGTACCAAAGTTAATTAATAATGTGTTCAGAAAAGCTAAACCCGGTGGGATTGTGTTGATGCATGATGGTGGTGGTAATCGCTCTAAAACCGTACAAGCTTTACCAGAAATCATTGCCAACTTTCGGAAACAAGGCTATAGCTTTGTTACTATCCCTGAACTTTTAGTAATGCAAGATAAAGACCAAAGGCTGATTGCACACAAAAAATAACACCACTTTTTTTGAGTACCGATACAGTTTTGTTAAGCATTTCTTTGTTTGCGGTAGTGACGAGATGCTCTGCGAATGCGTTTAAGTTAAAAAATAACTTTGACAAAGAGTTAAGCTATAAACCAAAGATATTATTTTACCCTTTTCCCTTTAACCAAGAAGTATTGGGTGTGATAGCCAATTTAACTTACCGTTATTACAAAAAGACCGTCCAAAATTAACACTTGGACGGAATTTTTATGTATTAATACTTTATGCCGACTTAATTCTGTTACTGATTGTACTAATATCTAAAAGCTACAAGTCAGGAGGCAAAATCACCTGGTCAATTGCGTGGATTACACCGTTAGAGCCTGTGATATCTGCTTGTGTCACTTTAGCATCATTGACAGTCACACCAGTAGCAGGATCAACTTTAATGTTGATTGTGCCACCTTCAAGGCTTTTAACTTCACCAGATTTTAAATCAGTTGACAATACCTTACCAGCTACTACATGGTAAGTTAGGATTTTGAGCAATACTTCCTTGTTGGCTGGTTTTAATAATTCTTGCAAAGCATCTGCTGGCAACTTAGCAAAAGCTGCATCAGTGGGTGCAAAAATAGTTAAATTATCTTTTCCTTGCAAAGCCCCGGTCAACCCTGCCGCTTTTAAAGCCTTGGTTAAGGTTTTAAAGGAAGCGTTTGATTCTGTCAAGGCTAACAAGTTTTTGCCTTGATTGTCGCTTGCCCCTGGCCCTGGTGGAGTTGTAGTAGGTTTCTCACTGGGTTGAGTTCCCGGGATAGTACCTGGTGTGGTGGGTGTTGGTTCAGCAGGTGTAGCGCTACCACCACGATTATAAGGAGGCTCGTTGAAAATACTTGGTCTGGGATTTGTTACGCCACTTTTCTGTGCTACTTGTTTGCGCTTGGTATTGCCCTTTTCTATTTCGGAAGCAGCTTCAGTAGGCGTGTATTGAGAGTTTACTTGAAGGCGTTGACCCTTGTTATAGGGGGCTTCGTTGAAAATACTGGGTTTAGAATTTAGTGCCTCTTTAGCTTCAGATGGTAAAGTAATAACGAGGCTGAAACTACTAAATCCTGCTATGCCTGCTAATGCGATCAGCAACTTGCTGTAATTTGTCTTCATAAATTTTGTTTGTCTTTTCGTCCACACGTTACATAAAGATTTATAACATTTTGCTATACAGAAAACCTAACTGAAGAGGGAACTAAAACTTTTCCTCAGAATAATTTTTGCGGGGAAGGTAAAATATCTAACTTCGGCTTACTCTGATAGGTTATGAAATATATTTAGCACATATTTTCTGTAATGAGTGTATTTTCTGCACCATACTGATAAAAACTGAAAAAGCCTCACTTGCTGTAACGAGGCGTGAAAATCCCACATTTACCTTACGTATACAAGGTGTGAATTAGAATAAGCTGTGAGAAATATTCTATTTGAAAGCCAATTTATATACAAATTTATCTGTAAATTAGTAGTCTATTAAAAAATACTGTATCCCTTACAGAACCGGCAATATCTCTGAATTAACCATTGATGATTCAGCAAAAATACAGAAATTAATTACTTAGACATATTAACGTAGTTTTACACTAACGGAAATTAAAGTAACTACTGAAGAGTTACAACTGGGCAGTTAGGTTTTTTTATGTATCCCTAATTAAATTATTTGATTATTTGATGTTTTATACAGAAAATAATCCCTTTTAAATCCATAACTTTGCTGAGAATCAAGCATAATCTCAATTAGGTAGACAAAAAGCAACTCAACTAATGTAAAGAAAAATTACTTTAACTAAAGATACAATTATAAAGTTTAAGAAGTTGACCAGTTATCAGGTATACAACATGCTGGAATTATACCAATGGGAACTATCTCAATACTCAGAGAAAGTGCGCCTAATTCTAGATTTTAAAGGACTAGATTACCGCAAAATAGAGGTTACGCCTGGGATTGGACAAGTAGAACTGTTCCGGCTGACTGGTCAGAAACAAGTCCCAGTATTAAAGGATCGGAATAAATATATTGCGGATTCTACGGAAATAGCTAAGTATTTAGACTTAGAGTATCCCGATCGCCCGATAATACCGCAAGATCCCAAAAAACGTGGTTTAACTTTATTGATTGAAGAATGGGCTGATGAATCTATAGGCATCAAAGGCCGCAAAGCACTATTTGCAGCCGTAAGTCAAGATCAAAATTTCCGCAAGTCTTTATTACCGACCTCAACACCAGACATATTTAAAAGTCTAGTTGGAGGAGTACCCACTGACTTACTGACAGTGTTGGGTTTTGGGGTAGGTTATAGTCCAGATGTGATCCAATCAGCGATCGCATCTTTAAAACAAGACTTAGAAGCGTTAACGTTATTATTGGCAGATAGTCCTTATTTAACTGGAGATGAGCCAACTTTAGCTGACTTGGCAGTAGCTGGCTTATCGATATTACTCAAGTTCCCCTCTGGCCCCTATCTAGATTTACCAGCTTCCATTAGAGGTAAAGGATTACCAATCTTTTCAGAGAATATAGATTATGAACCATTCTTTACCTGGCGCGATCGCATTTACGCTCAATTCCGTAAACCATTAATCAGTAGCACCTCAGCCGCAGGAGGTGCGCCAACTTCGATTCAGATTGATTAGATAATTGGGCATTGGGCATTGGGCATGGGACATTGGGTATGAGGCACAGGGTGGAGAATGACCAATGACCAATAACTAATGACCAATAACCAATGACCAATGACAAATGACAAATGACAAATCAGATGAATTCGGGACAGCCGTTAGGTTCGGTCATTCAAGGTTCTCTAACTGAAGGTTTAGAAGTACGATTGCATCCTGACATTTCTGTGGAAGATATGCGGGTTGGTAAGTTTCTTGTTGTGCAAGGGATGCGATCGCGCTTTTTTTGTATGCTGACAGATGTAGCATTAGGAGCAGCTAATGCCAGAATTATTGCAAATCCCCCCAGTTGGGAAGACACTTTTTTACGAGATGTTTTAGCCGGAAGTGGTACTTATGGTACTATCAACCTCGCGCCGATGTTGATGTTCACTCCCGAATCTGAAGAATCTTTCTCGCCAACAAATGGCAAATCGGCAAATCCCTTTATCCCATCGGTGACGGGTTTGGCTTCATTTGTGCCACAAACCAGCACGACAATGGAATTGTTACCTGTTAAAACTATTCCTAGCCACTTTAGTCAAGTTTACGATGCCAGTGTTGACGATTTTCGCCGCGTGTTTGGTTGGGAAGATGACCCCCAAAGGCGCAATTTTTCCATCGGGAAACCTTTGGATATGGATGTGCCAGTTTGTATCGATTTAAACCGCTTCGTGGAACGGAGTAATGGGGTTTTCGGAAAATCTGGTACTGGTAAATCCTTCCTAACGCGGTTACTTTTAGCTGGCGTTATCCGTAAAAGCGCGGCAGTCAATTTGATTTTTGATATGCACTCTGAGTATGGCTGGGAAGCCGTCGCAGAAGGAAAGAATGTAAGTACAGTTAAGGGATTGAAGCAGCTTTTCCCTAGTAAGGTGGAAGTTTATACCCTTGACCCCGAATCGACAAAGCGGCGGGGTGTGCGTGATGCTCAAGAACTTTATTTGAGTTACGAGCAAATTGAAGTTGAAGATATTAAGTTATGTAGCCGAGATTTAGGACTCTCTGATGCAGCCTTGGATAACGCCAACATTCTATATAGCGAGTTTGGCAAGTCTTGGATTGTCCAGCTGCTGAACATGACTAACGAAGAAATCGAGATGTTCTGCGACGAGAAGCGCGGACATAAAGGCTCGATTATGGCATTGCAGCGCAAACTCTTGCGGATGGACAGCTTGAAGTATATGCGAGCGGTTTGCCCCCAAAATTATATTAGTAAAATTGTGCAATGTCTGGAATCTGGGAAGAATGTTGTGATAGAATTTGGTTCCCAGTCTAATATGCTCTCTTATATGTTGGTGACGAATATGATCACCCGACGTATCCACGAGCATTACGTCAAAAAAGCAGATAAATTCCTGCAAAGCAAAAATCCTAGCGATCGCCCCACGCCGTTAATGATTACTATTGAAGAGGCGCACCGCTTCCTAGATCCAGGAGTGGTACAAAGCACTATCTTTGGCACTATTGCCCGCGAACTGCGGAAGTATTTCGTCACACTTTTGGTAGTAGATCAACGTCCATCAGGCATAGATAACGAAATTATGTCCCAGATTGGAACTCGCATTACCGCTTTGCTCAATGACGAAAAAGACATTGACGCGATTTTTACGGGTGTATCTGGTGGTAGCGGACTGCGATCGGTACTGGCAAAGTTAGACTCGAAGCAGCAAGCTTTAATTTTGGGTCATGCCGTTCCCATGCCGGTGGTGGTGCGTACCCGTCCCTACGACGCAACTTTTTACGAAGAAATTGGTGAGCCAGCCTGGGAAGAAAAACCTGATGCAGAAGTATTCGCTGCGGCTGAACTCGCTAAAGCTGACTTGGGATTTTAAATAGTTATTTGTCATTAGTCATTGGTCATTGGTCATTTTTCTTACCCTACGGTAAGTCATTGGTTTAATCTACATCAAGATTAATCTGCTACCGACCAATCCCCAATTCGTAACAACCCTCCATTCTCCCAGCAAATTAAGTTCGGTTATCCGGCTAGTTTTTGGCAACAGAAGAGGGGTCTTTGGGGTCACTATAGATATAGTAAGTAATTTCAAGGAAGCTGAAAAATTTTTACAAATGGCCAATTTTGAATTACAATTGAAAGCTTTATCTTAAGATACTTTACTATCTGCCTGATTTATCGTAAGATAAAGCTAAGTAGAACTCATACCGACTTCGGATTTACTAATCGCTGTGATTAACTGCCTAAAATAAGAATTCTCAAAAACAACCAGTGTGCTTATAAGAGATTAAAAAATTTAGGCAAGACAGGGGAACCTATCTTGGGGGTTTACCGTCTTAACAAAGTCTATATCAATTGATAATTGCTTTTAGTAACTCCCGATATTTCATGATAGATTTACTATCTTTATCCATGCATTTTAGTAAGAAAATATACAGTATATTTACGGTCTAGAGGACGACGCACCAATGCCTACTGTCAATACCCAAACGGAAAACCTCAACACCAGATTCACGGCTGATATGGTGCGAACCTATCTGCGAGAAATTGGTCGTGTACCACTGCTAACCCGCGAACAAGAGATTGTCTTTGGGAAGCAGGTTCAACAAATGATGACACTCATCGATGCCAAAGAGGTTTTGGCGAAGAAACTGCACCGCGAACCGGATATGTCAGAGTGGGCTGACGTGGTTCAATTATCAGAAACTGAAGTACAGCAAACTGTAGCGCAAGGTAAGCGGGCAAAGCAAAAAATGATCGAAGCGAATTTGCGCTTGGTCGTTGCTATTGCGAAAAAGTATCAAAAGCGGAATATGGAATTTCTGGATTTGATTCAGGAAGGAACACTAGGATTAGAGCGGGGTGTGGAGAAATTCGACCCAATGAGGGGTTATAAGTTCTCGACTTATGCTTACTGGTGGATTCGCCAAGCTATTACCCGCGCGATCGCACAACAAGGACGTACTATCCGCTTACCGATTCACATCACCGAAAAACTGAACAAAATCAAGAAAGTGCAGCGTGAGTTGGCTCAAACCTTGGGGCGATCGCCTACTCCAGCCGAAATTGCTAAAGAACTGGAACTAGAACCTGTTCAGATTCGCGAGTACCTGAACATGGCGCGTCAACCAGTATCTTTGGATGTTAAAGTTGGCGAGAATCAGGATACTGAGTTGCAAGAAATGCTCGAAGATGGCGGCCCGTCACCAGAGTATTACACCAACCAGGAATTCTTACGCCAAGATTTAAACAACCTACTAGCAGAACTAACCCCGCAACAGCGAGAAGTTTTAGCTCTACGCTTTGGTTTAGAAGATGGTAATGAAATGTCATTGGCGAAAGTGGGCGAGAGATTGAATCTTAGCCGCGAACGTGTCCGTCAACTAGAGCATCAGGCTTTGGCTCATCTGCGTCGCCGTCGCGCCAATGTCCAAGAATACATTGCTAGTTAAATATGGAGACGCGAAACCCCGCGTCTCTAGACTGTGATGCGCCTCCTGAATTCAGGGGGCGATTTTTTATCTAAGGCTGTATTTCTACGGCGATAAATCCGAGAAAATAGTATCAGTATTTTTATTTATTAAAAAGTAAAAAACAAGATTCCCCAAAACCGATATTGATTGAGAAGATTTAATTTCTGATTAACCTCACCCAATAGGATGAATCTAATAAATTAAGCTATGTTAAATAATGTAAAGTCAATTAAATTGCTTTGTAGTAAGGGCTTTAGTCCGTAAAATAGGGCTTCAGCCCTTACTACGAACCTTTAATTGTTTAGACTGCTCTACTTTCCCTAACTGGTGGTAATCTAAGATTGTTGAGCTAGATTAAATCAAAACTTTAGTTTTTGACAGTTTTATTTTTTGGACAATAGTAATATAAGTCGTGAACAAAGTCTTTGACAATTAAGACTTGGTTATAGTTTAAGTAAGTTCTAAAAAACTTAGTTGATTTTTTAACAGGAGAAGTAGGGTGCTTAACAACCTTTATCAGTTCTTATCTCCCCGCCAGTGGGGAATTTCCCTAGCGGGCTTAGGCTTACTTCTCGGTTTGGGCTTTATAGGCAAGCAGACTCAAGTTGTATCGGTTACACATTCTTCATTATCATCGGCTCAGTTTCAGAAAACCTCCGAAAACTCCCTTTTGTCGCAGCTAAGAAGAGTTAGAGAAGAAAGAAGTCAACAGAGAGCGGCTGCTGGAGAGAGAGGGGTTTTTATGCATAAGAGCGGAAAAACACTCCCTACAACCACAGCACTGGTTCCAGATTCTCAGGGCGCTACAGGCGCAGAAGTTTTACCAAAAGTGAATTTTCCTGTAAAAGATGGGGTTTATCTCTATGGTCAATCCCCAAAATCAAACCAGCTTGGTCAAGGTTACATTATATTTCAAAAGCAGCAGGACAAGATAACTGGTGCGTTGTATATGCCTCATTCAGAGTTTAATTGTTTTCAGGGTACACTTAGCCAATCAGGAGAGTTGGCGATGACGGTTAATAGTTCGTCAAATGAAGCCAATTCTGCTCAGTCAAACGAGGTAGCTGCAAACAATAGACTACCTCAAGTCAGTGAAGATGAGTTCAGCAGTTATCCTTACTCACTGGCTCTGCAAGACTTTTATCAGTTAAATTCCATCACAGCTAGCGATCGCCGCACATTGCAAATGTGTAAATAATCTTTAAGTTAATACTCAATTCCTGGTTGCGCTTTAACGCCTTGATCGCGGAAAGGGTGCTTAACTAAAGTCATTTCGGTTACGAGATCAGCCCGCTCAATTAAACCAGCAGGTGCGCCTCTGCCTGTAAGAATAACGTGCTTGTTAGCTGGTTTTTGCGCCAAACCCGCTAAAACTTCCTCTAATGGTAAGTAAGCCATTTTGAGGGCGATATTGATTTCGTCTAATAACACCAGATGAAAGTCTGGGTTGCGAATATATTCTAATGATTTTTCCCAGGCGGCGCTAGCTTTGTCAAGATCGCGATCGCGGTCTTGAGTTTCCCAAGTGAAGCCTTCACCCATTGCATGAAATTCTATTTGGTCTTCCCAAGAACTGAAAACCCTTTTTTCTGAAGGTTCCCAACTTCCCTTGATGAATTGAACGATCGCTACTTTATACCCGTGACCTAGCGATCGTAACACCATCCCTAAAGCCGCAGTAGTTTTACCTTTACCGTTACCAGTATTTACAATAATTAATCCTTTTTCGGGTACGGCTTCTGCTATGCGCTTGTCTTGTACTTCTTTGCGTCGCTGCATCTTCTTGCGGTACTGCTCATCAGTCAGAGATGAAGACATTACCTCATCAATCAAGCGTCCAATTTCTTTGTCTTGGTTTAATTCTTGTGGTGTATCGTTTTTCATCAACTTCTTCTAGAAATAATTGTTAAAACTTTTGCCAATGAATCGAAATTCTATTTATAATTTGATTCCAGCTAAATCACATAATTGAATATGTCCAGTAAGATTTTATAGAAAGATATTTATCCGGTGTTAGCTTTTTTTACATGATTTGCAGACAAGTATATAAAACTATATGATATACAAGCTGAACTTAAAATTTGAATTTAATATTACTATTTTAAATAATTTAATATGTTCATTAAAGCACTTTACCAGTATATTCCGATCGCAAGTAGTTGAAGGTGAAGCTTTCAATAGCGAATTACCAACCATCTTGAAAAACAGAGCCGAGAAGCTGGAAGCAGAACCAGTGAACCTTTAACCTGACTGTAAATCAGCACTGTTATATATATTTCTCACAAATTTTACCAAAACCTTGATAATATTGATAGCGATCGCATTCAAATTCGGAAGCCAAGTAGCTAGTTTACGCTAAAAATAGTTAAAGAAAAATTTGGAGTTTTATTAAATAAAATTAATGTCTGAACAAAAGCCTATAAGTCCTTGGAATTACAAACCTTGGTGGTGTCAGCCCTGGTCTATAGTTTTGACGGGTGTAACACTAATTAGTGGTAGCTGGTTGCTATTTAAAACTATCTGGCTAACAGTTCTTGTTTCTATCCCTGTAGTGACATGGATGGGATTTTTTGTGTTGTTTTGGCCACAACTAATGATTCGTAGTGGGATTTTGGAGTCGGATAAAGACTAATCTTAGCCTGATATGTTAATGGAAATTCCTCCAGAGAGAGAAAATTATCCTCAGCACATTGCAATGCTACACTCAGGAACTACGGGACTTCCAACTAAAAAAATATCCTATCGCTTTGTAGGCAGGGAGCAGGGGGAGGAATAATCGTGTTAAGTCTAGAAATTGGGATAATTTATTTTTTGGAGTTACCTACGAACCTGGTCTTCCCATCTCTGCGTTTCTTCATCTCTGTGATTCTACGGCTGTAACGTTGCTGCTTCTGCCAATGTCACAGAGAATGCTGCTAGTTAGACTGAAAATGCCCCTGAGATACTGATTGCAGAATCAGATACAGCTGTTATTGACGCAGATTCTGCCAACTTCCACACTGGCAAATTAACCCTTTGCATCTATACAAGTTGGTAGTATTAAAAATATCAAGTTTTTACAGCAACACTGACAGTATAATAAGTTTTGATAATTTTTGGTCGATCTCGATTATTTTTAACCTGGCTTTGGGCACAAGACCTTGTAAGCATCTACATACTCAGGGAATTTGCACAGTGAAAGTTAGGGTGATATGAACAATAGAGCAAACCAAAGGCATGAAGAACATCATGCAATACAATATTTCTGTATATTGAACCAAATGTTGATTTTTGTTGCAGAGATGTTTATATCACACAGCCTTGATGCTGGAAAGTTAACCCTGCGGTTATTGCAAAATTTCCAGCGTACCAAACTTTTCAGGCTTTGGCTCAGATACTCATCTGTGAAAATGCCAGTTGCTCCTCTACCTGAAAATGAAGCAGAAAGGCTCAAAGCATTAGCAGATTACAATATTCTAGATACCCTACCCGAACAAGCATTTGATGACCTAACTGCTCTGGCTGCTTACATTTGTAAGACTCCAATTGCTCTAATTAGCTTAGTGGATGGCGATCGCCAATGGTTTAAATCTAAAATTGGACTAAAAGTTCGGGAAACACCCAGAGAGTCGGCTTTTTGCTCTCAGACCATTCTGCAACCAGAGGATATATTAGTGGTTTCCAACGCCATGAAGGACGATCGCTTTGCTAACAATCCCTTGGTCAAAGGTAATCCCAAAATTCGTTTTTATGCTGGTGCGCCACTAGTTACGCCCGATGGTTTGTCTGTCGGAACGCTATGTGTCATGGATACCGTTCCTCGTCAGCTAAGTTACCAGCAGTTAGATGCACTGCGCCGCCTAAGTCGGCAAGCGATCGCTCAGATGGAACTTATTCAGGAAGTTCGCAACCGCAAACAATCAGAGATAGAAGGAAGGAAGTTATCGCTGACCGACGATCTAACAGGTTTGCATAATCGACGTGGTTTCTTCATGATGGCTGAACAACAGTTAAAAATTGCTCACCGGATGAGATTGTTGTGCTGGGTTATTTTCATTGATTTAGATGGGTTAAAACAGGTTAACGATACCCTTGGTCATGAGATAGGAGATGCCTTGATTATTGATGCTGGTCAATTACTCAAGCAAACTTTTCGGAACTCGGATATTGTTGCTCGCTTGGGTGGAGATGAGTTCATTGTTTTCATCTCCAGCTACTTTAAGGATGCAGATAGCATTCAAGAGTATCTACAAGTAAATATTGCCAACTTTAATCAACAGCAAAACCGTAGCTATGAACTTTCGATGAGTATGGGGATAGAGTGTTACTCACCAGAAAGCAATATGTCACTAGAACAATTAATCGCTAAGTCTGACGAATTAATGTACGCTCATAAGCGTCTCAAGCGGCAATCTGTTGTTTAATGTTGGGAATTGGGACATTGCTAAGACTTATGCAAAACATCTTATAAAATTTACTAATTCACCACTTGACTACCATGACTACGGGGATCATCTTGATTAGTTGTTGGTGCGACTGGGGCTGAAAATTTGGAAACTTTACCGCTAGCTTGAGCATAAGGCAGAGATGAACCTGTAACCAAAGCCTCTAAATTGCTAGCCATAATTGTGCGGGGCTGATCGCCGATCGCTTGGGCGATGGTTTCTCCTTGCTGACTCAAAAATACAAAATGGGGAATCCCATCTACCCGATATTTCAACATCTCTGGCAGCCACTTGGTATTATCTACATTCAGCATGACAAAATTCATCTTGTCAGCATACTCTGTTTCCAGTTGAATGATATCTGGTGCCATTTTCTGACAGACAGCACACCAATCAGCATAAAATTCTACTAGAGATGGTTTGCCGTTGCTGACGGCTGCTTCTAGCGGTGTGGACGATTCGCTTAACTTGGCGAGGGTTGCCGAGGTCGTTTCAGTTCGCAATCCTAAGACGAGGGAAACGCTCAGTGCGATCGCTACCATTACAATTAAGAAGTTTCTCAAACGCTTCCCAAATGGAGATTCAGGCTTATTTGGGGAATTAACAGGTGAATCAGTACTCATAACAGAATTATTAAAACTTATTAAGTAATTTCTTCTTTAGTCTAGCTGACTCCAAGCGCTCTTTAATACGTAATTTGATCCTCAAAATGGGTATTACAAATAAAGATTTTAGATAAGATAGGTTATCAAAGATGATTTTAAGCTTGAGAAATATCAGTGCTGTGTGTGGCGTATTTTTATTAGTCAGCATTAGCAGCTTTCAAAAGTCAGCAATAGCCAATATAAACAATCAGTCCCAACTGATAGTACAGCAGAGTAAAACCCAGCTAAATCCAGTTTTTAAATCTATCCTGCCCAAATTAAAGCAAAAGACTCAGATTCGGATTCTGTTACCGAAGTTTATTCCTGAGTCGGATGGGGAAAATCCAATTTACGCAAATATAGAAACTGCTACGCCAAAAAACTACGAGATTTCACTAGCTTTCACTCCCGATTGTTATGGTGCTTCTGCTTGTCGTTTGGGCGCGGTTACGGCTGAAGCTGTAACCCGCAAAACACCTGGTCTGACTGGGAAACGTGTGTCCTTAGCGAAGGGATTCACTGGCTATTTTGTAGATTTTACTTGTGGTGCTGGTTGCTCAGATGCTACCTTGACTTGGAGACAAAAGGGTGTGCAATATGTTGTTGGTTTGAAAGCTGGCGATCGCACTTCTTTAATAAAAATGGCTAATTCTGCGATTAATCCCTAACTAACATCAGAGTTTGATTGTACTTCCCAACGAAACAGCCGTGGCAATTGAGAAACATCTATGGCGTAGTTAACAATCCACAGTACTAATTCAAAAATCAATAAATATCGTACCCATACCGACTCGCTTTTTGAATCCAAAAGTGTCAAACCCTCATATAACTGCCAGAAGCGGTAAGGCAAGTATATATAAGGAACCATTACCCACACGACATTTTGCAACTGCCTGAGTGTTACTCTCTCAGAGATGATTTGCAACCCTAGTACAATAAAATACCAACCAAGCACAGTCAAGACAGTGTGATCGCCCCACCATACACCCCATAATAGCATCACTACTAATGGCAGCAATCCTCCTAGCACTTGCACTGAGCCGAACCAAATTTTATACCAATCGGGAAATGGTAAAGGTAGAGTATAAGGCTTTGCGTGTTTCCATCCCCAATTCACAACCACAATAAAAAGTGTGGCGATGAGGAAAAAGAGGAGATTTTCTAGGAACAGATACAGGTTGATAGCCATATTTTTGCAATTTAACGACCTAGCCAAGTCTTGATAATGTCGAGAAGACTAGAACCTCCCCAAATCAACGCTAATAGTATGGAAGTAGTCAAAACTGCCCCCATCACACACATTACCAAACCACCCAGGCTAATAGCGCCATCATCTTCCGATAAGCCAAAGCTGGTTACGAAAACTCCCATTGCTGGCAGGGTATTAGTTCCTGGAATCGGAATCATCATGGAAATTCCCATCAAAGCGATCGCTATACCAATGGTCACTCTACCGGGTAAAGTAGTACAGATATAGCTTAGACGAGGACGAGCGATCGCTTCAATTCTTTTTAACCAAGGAATCCCTGCCTTCAAAAACCCCTGAACTGTTTTGAGTTGGATAGGATGATTCATCATCCGCTTGGGTAGCCAGGGGGTTTTAGCACCAGCGATTAACTGTATCGCTAACAGAAAAATTAGGATGCCGAAAGGAACTGAATATCCCGGTGCTGGAACAGGCAAAGCGGAAGGTAGAGATAGGATAATCAGCAAAAATCCAAAAATTCTTTCTTGCGCTAACAATAGAATCTCTGCCAAAGTCACTTTTGCTGGCCGTTCTTCTTCAAAAAAATAGCGTTGTAGTTCGTTAGATAGTTTAGCCATACATCACCAATATTTAGCAATATTAAGTAAACAAATATACCTAATATCTATACACAATCCAAATCCAAAAAATAATTTAACTTTTGTTGGCTCTATTTTCTTGGATTACATGAATCATTGATGGCACTAAAGAAATAACTATAATTAATCCAATGATTGGTAACAAATACTTATCTACCTGTTCAGATGGCAAAGATTTTCCTAAGAAAAATCCTAAGATAGTGATGCCGAATGTCCAAAGAAAGCCACCAATTAAGTTGTAAGAAAGAAATGTCCGATAATGCATTGCACCAATCCCAGCCACAATCGGCGCAAAAGTGCGAATAATTGGTGTAAACCTCGCCAAAACTAGCGTTTTCTTGCCATGCTTGTCATAAAAATTCTGGGTTTTTACCAGGTGTTTTTTATGAAACAACCATGAATCTTCTTTCTGAAATAACTTTCTGCCAAATCTGTATCCTGTAGCATAGCCAACATTATCACCAAGGACTGCACAAACAAAAGAACCAAAAATCAGAACCCAGATGTTAAATACGGGTTCTGGAACAGATGCGAGGAATCCAGCAGTAAATAGTAAACTATCTCCCGGCAGAAAAAAACCAATTAGCAAGCCAGATTCCGCAAAGATAATTGCCCATACCCCAAAGTAGCCAATTTTTGTAATTAGGTCTGGTAAATTTAAATGCATAGAATTTTTTAGCTTTCAACAATATATCCACCACATCTTAACGTTTAGCAATTTTCCTGAATAAAAAGTAATATTAAAATTACGTAAATTTCTTGTGTAATCTTTAGAAAGATAGTGACAGATGGCACATTTTGGGTTATAGGTGCAAAATGGGAAGATATTTGAAAGTACTAAGATTATTTTGGGGTGCTGCGATCGCAGCTGAGTTGGAATATCGTGTTAACTTTTTCATTGCTGTCCTCACCAGCTTAGGAAATCTTGCGGGTAGCCTCTTTGGACTATTTTTGTTTTACCGCACTGGCTATACTTTTAGTGGCTGGTCATGGGAAGCAGCTTTAGTAGTTTTAGGAATTTTTACCTTACTACAAGGATTTTCTGCGACTTTTTTAGCGTCGAACTTGAATCGCATTGTCCGCCATGTCCAGGAAGGCACTTTAGATTTTATCTTATTAAAGCCTATCCCCAGTCAGTTCTGGCTTTCCACTCATACCCTTTCACCTTGGGGACTACCAGATATTCTTTTTGGTTGTATTATTATTGGCTATGCAGGTAAACGCCTTGGTGTAGGGATAAACGGCTATCTACTTGGTATAGTGCCGTTGTTGTTCAGCTTCGTAATTTTATACAGCCTGTGGTTTCTGCTGGGATCGATGAGTATTTGGTTCGTAAAAGTATACAATACTACCGAAGTACTGCGTGGTTTGCTGGAAGCTGGACGATATCCCATCGCAGCATATCCCACTGCTTACCGCTTTTTCTTCACTTTTGTGATGCCAGTAGCTTTTTTAACTACAATACCAGCGCAAGCGTTGCTGGGTCGAAGTGAAATTAGCTGGTTGATAGGTGCGGTAATATTAGCATTAGCATTGTTTTTCGCTTCTACTTGGTTTTGGCGGTTTGCGTTGCGGTCTTATACGAGTGCTTCGAGTTAGAGAGATTTCAACCTCGGTAATAATGTTTTATGGAATCCCAAATAGACATAGATTTGCCTAACGGAGTTTTACAACGCTTGCAAAATGTAAAAGATTTTGTCAGTGAAAATGTTAGCTCTTTAAGTAACTCAGCACAGCAAGCTGGGGAATCTTTGAAGGCAACAGCAACTACAACAACTGATAAAGCAATTGATACAGTTACAACAAGCTTAGAGCAAACTTGGCAAACTGCTGATAAATTTAAAAGTACAACATCGGGAGCAGTTAAAGATGCAATGACATCTTCTGTAAGCGATTGGCTGACACAACACCCGATATTTTTTCGGTTAGTGCAAATACTCGGTTGGGCGACTAATCACCCAATTATTAGTATAGTGATTTTGCTGTTTGCACTTGCTTTAATCTGGAGCATCATCAAAGCAATTGTCCGCTTGATTGAAACAGCTAGTTGGTCAATACTCCAAGTTCCGTTAAAATTGCTTCTGGCTTTGATTAAAGTTAGTTTTCTATCCTTAGCTAAAGTTGGCAGTTTTGGTGTTCAAAAAATTACGGCTGCTAAAACAACTGATATCCTACCAGCTTTACCACCGGAAAATTTTCAACCAAATAAACAACAACGATTAGCAGAAATTTCTAGTCGGTTGGAAGTAATTCAAAAGGAACACCATGAGCTTTTACAAGAAGCAGCAGACTTGATTGCTTCTGACACAATTGATATAGAAATATCCCAAATCAAACAGCTAAGAATCGTTGAATCACATCTTGGCTGAGTTCAGATGTGGAACCGGAGGCGACAATACCGCCTTTTTGCATGGCGTAATAGTAATCAGCCTGACGGACAAAGTGCAAATGTTGCTCTACCAATAAAACAGAAATGCCTGTGGTTTCGACGATGCGACGGACTGCGGCTTCAATTTCGAGGATGATGGAGGGTTGAATACCTTCAGTGGGTTCATCTAAGACGAGTAATTGAGGTTCTCCCATTAAAGCACGTGCGATCGCTAATTGTTGCTGCTGTCCCCCACTCAAATCGCCACCCATCCGAGAAAGCATGGTTTTTAAGACTGGGAATAAGCTAAAAACTTCCTCTGGAATTTCTGCTTTTTTAACTAGCTTGCGTCTAGCTTCTAACCCCAGCAGCAAATTTTCTTTGACTGTCAACCGGGGGATAATTTCTCGCCCTTGGGGAACATAACCGATTCCCAACTTTGCCCTTTGGTCAGGAGATTTTGAGTTAATTAATTCTCCATCTAACTTAATTGTACCGCTACGGGGTTTGAGTAAACCCATAATTGTTTTGAGTAATGTAGATTTCCCCACGCCATTGCGTCCAATCAGGCAAATCATTTGCCCAGATGGTACGCTTAAATCTACATTGCGGAGAATATGGCTTTCACCGTAGTAAACGTTGAGGTTAGAAATTTGTAGCATTAGTTCATGCAAAGACGCAGAGAGGGAGATTGATTAAGCGTTGAGCGAATTACGATAACAACTAATTGCTATTAAACGTTGAATTAGACTGAATAAGTTTATCAATTTTTTCTTTATCTTTCGGATTTAAGGATATTTTAGCTTTGTTTATGTACCCTTTCTGAATGCTGTCTGCTAAAAAATTAGTAACCTCTCGGACTAAAAAACGCTTTACTTCCCCTCTATCTAGCACCTGTTTAGCCAAATCTACCAATCTAAAAGCAGAAAGTTCTATAAGGTCAAGATGGCAATTATTAACTGTTTCATCAGGGGTCTCACCTTTTGTCTGCTCACTTTTAATTCTAATATCTTTGAGAATTGTTTCCTGAAATAGAACATAGTCAAAGTTTGCAATTCTATCGCAATTTGCTGCGAGGGCTGCTACTACACGCTCTAAATTTGAGCAATTATCCTCAACACGATAAACAGATAATTTATTTCCTGTTGTAGCTAAGTCACCTAAAGGATCAGATTGAAACTCTCCTGGTAATAACCAACCAATAGTTTCAGTTTTATACCATTTATTTTTACGCACCTTTCTCAGTAAAAATGACACTAACTCTACCTTTTAAGTTGTGCTAATACTTGTTTCATATCTTCCCGAAGTTCCATAACTTTTTCTTGTTCTATAGCTTGCTCAAGATAAGTAATAGCATGAGGATCGTTTAAATATGACAACCCCAAAATAGCTCCATCTCGCACTCTCGAAGATGGGCAGTTAAGACTCCGCTCTAAAAGCCATAGTCGAAACTTATAAGACTCAGGGTGATTAATTTCACCTAGCCACCGTAAAGCTTCAGATGCGACTTCAGGACTAATTTTTTCATAGACAATAAAACAAGTGATGGCTTCTATCGCATCATTTCCATACTTTTGGATGCAAGAAACCAAACCTCTTGAAAAATTACTTTCACAACCGTCTTCAAAATACTCTTCTTTGCCAGCTATGAATAAAGTCTCTAGTTCTGAATAGATAATTTCTGAGCAACGATTATTTAATTCATGCTGAGTAGAATTCTCTGAATACTTTAGATAGATAAGCGTATTTTGCTCTATTTTAGGATCTTTAGTCGCTCCTGTCGCTTTTTGAATAAAAGTAAATTGTTTTGCTTTACTGGTTAAATTAATAGTAGATTTTGTTGAAGAAATAACTATATTTGCTGACTTTATCCTATCTGAGTAAGTAGCTATTGTTATATCTGTTGAATTATCGTAACCCGTCAAAGTGCTAGTATCGTAATTCATAAAATATCTCCTTGGAGAGCAATTTCTTTTGCATATTCAACCAATTGAGCAAAGATTTCTGGTAACTTATCTTTAGACAGTTCACCAGAGAAATCTGTAGTAGTGTTGATATCTAACTCTAGACGAATAGCAACATTGGATGGAGTTGAAGAAGAAGTGTAACTCCCTGTATTTGTCAATTGAAATGTAGTGAAAGTCATTACACTCCAAGTAGAAAGACGATTAATCTTTAAATCAGGGATATCATCAACATTTCTAGGGCGATTGATTCGGTAATTAAAATCTTCTGCATTTTTAAGGTCAAGTTTATTCAATGGAAAATAGGCCGGTAGATATTCGTATGCTTGTTTTACATCCTCAAAAGGAAGTAATAGGTTAGCACCAAAAGCTATTCTTTGCAGATTGGGGGTTATATTGAGCCAGCGATTCATCAGTTCTGTAAAAGAGTTTACTGATTCTGAAAACGATACAACAGACAGAAACTCAAAAGTAGTTGGAGCGACCCCTAGAGCCAGTAACCAATCAATTCGGGAAGGCTGAACAGCAAGAATTAAACTTCCTTGTGTATTCCCGTCTCCAAATGAACCTTCATCCTGCTGTACTCCTGTTCTTGGCTGAGAACTTCTAACTTCTGGAGGAGAGCCGCAAATCTCTTCCCACCAGTTTTGTTGGGTAATCGTAGATCCTGGACTAAGGAACGCTGTCATCCTTAGACTTTCGGTTTTCCATTTCGTAAGGTCAAAACGATCAGCAATGTTTGCTTCAGACATATAAACATTAAATACTCAAGGCTTTAGCATTCACAAGCGCCTACACTTTCCTATAGTCACTACCTCTAATGTAACTTGCTGCGAACGCTAGGTAAAGAAGCTAATTGAATATTTACTAAGCAAACAGGAATCTCAAACAAAATTTTTACAAGCAGAAAGTAGAATAGATTACACGTGGAACGTCTTTAACTCTACCTAGAAAATATATACCACACTCTCCTGGCGATACTGACCCAGGACATAAAGACGTTAGTACTCGGCAAATAAAAAGTGCGTTAGCCCAGTTTAACGTTCGCGTAGCGTCTCCGACAGGAGAAGAGAAGTTATCGAATTTTTTATTCTTCCTGTTTTCCCAGATATACTTCAATAACACGAGAGTCATTTTGCACTTCTTCAAAATTCCCTTCACACAGTACGGAACCTTCATGTAAGACTGTTACTTTCTTAGCAATTTGACGCACAAATTCCATGTCGTGTTCAATTACTAAGATTGAATGACTTTGCGCTAGTACTAAAAGTAATTCACCGATGTTATAGGTTTCTTCGTCTGTTAAACCCGCAACCGGTTCATCAACAAGTAATAAATCAGGTGATTGTGCTACTAACATCCCAATTTCTAAACGTTGCTTTTCTCCGTGGGAAAGTAAACCTGCTCTGATGTCAGCCTTCAGAGTTAAACCGATGGTTTCTAACAATCCTTTAATATTATTCTTTTCAACAGCATTAGAACGCTCAAACAGAGTAGAAAAGACATTTTTCTTCTTGTTAATGGTAATTTCTAAATTTTCACGAGGCGTTAAATTTAAGTAAATTCGAGGTGTTTGGAACTTGCGCCCAATTCCCAATCGCGCAATTTTGTATTCAGGTAAAGAACGCAGATTTCTTCCTTTGAATAAAACTCGCCCAACGGTTGGTTGCACTTTTCCGGTAATCACATCTAGAAATGTTGTTTTTCCCGCACCATTGGGGCCAATTACTACGCGCAATTCACCCACATCCATGCTAAAGTTAAGCTGATTTAACGCCTTAAAACCGTCAAAACTAACAGTTACGTTTTCAGTTTCCAATATTTTCGCGTTCATGTTGCACTTCGGGGTCTTCTTCCAAGGTGGGATATGTAGAAATTTCTTGACGGCGGTTGAAAAGAGAAATATTCTGGCTACGCAACCATCCCACTATGCCGTCAGGAAGGACTGTGACAACTATCAAAAATAGTGCGCCTTGGAAAAATAGCCAGATTTCTGCAAATTGTTCGCTTAAAAAAGTCCGGGCATAATTGACTAACAAAGTTCCGACAATTGCGCCAATTAAAGTAGCGCGTCCGCCTACAGCTACCCAAATCACCATTTCAATGGAAAAGGCAATATCCATTGCTCTGGGTGAGACAGAACCACTCTGAATGGTGTAGAATGCTCCTGCTATACCTGCGATCGCACCTGAAACTGCAAACACTACCACCTTAAAATCTGTAGGGTCATAGCCAGAAAATCTTACCCGACTTTCATCATCACGAATCGCTATCAACAATCTGCCAAAGCGTCCAGTTGTCAACCAGCGACAAATACCGTAGGTGATTGCGAGAAACACTACCGTTAGGGTGTAGAAAACAAACTGCGTTTTCGCATCACTGACCGTTGCCCCAAACAAAGTTGTAAAATCTATCAGTCCATTCGTACCGTTGAAAAGCTGTTGTTGACCGTTAAAGAAGTTGAAAAATACAATAGTTCCCGCTTGAGTCAAGATAGAAAAATAAACTCCCTTGAGGCGATTACGGAAAACCAAATATCCCAATAATCCCGCCAATAAACCTGGAATTAGTACCACACCAGCTATTGTCAACGGAAACGAATAAAAAGGTTTCCAAAACGCGGGAAGTTCTGTAACCCCATAAAGTCCCATAAAATCAGGTAATTCACCAGTCGGGACTTGCAGTTTTAGGTACATTGCGATCGCATATCCACCCAAACCAAAGAAAATACCATGTCCCAAACTTAATAAACCAGTATACCCCCAAATCAAATCGATACCCAAAGCCACGATCGCCAGCGACAAAAATCGCCCCAACAAATTCAGGCGAAACTCCGACAGTAGCAGTGGCATAACAATTATAAGGAAGAGTGCGATCGCAACCACCACCCCCACCTCAATTAATAACCCTCCTCCCCTCCTCCTCATTCTCTGCGTCCTCTGCGTCTCTGCGGTTCGTTTAAACATCAACAGTACGTCCCTTCTGCGGAAAAATCCCCCCAGGCTTCCACTGTAAAAACACAATAATCAGTGCAAATACCATCACCTTCGCCATACTCGTCGTTGCAAAAAAAGTAAAGAAATCAGCCAAAGGCTTCACAGGAGTAAACAACAAAGCCAGAGTCCCAGAACCAATTAAAAAATTAGCTGTACCAATACCTAAAGCAGCCACAATCGTCCCGGCTAAATTACCCACACCTCCAACG
Source organism: Nostoc sp. (assembly GCF_036919895.1). GTDB lineage: Bacteria > Cyanobacteriota > Cyanobacteriia > Cyanobacteriales > Nostocaceae > Nostoc. The sequence continues at coordinate 4,180 of NZ_JBALBW010000117.1, read as the reverse complement.
ACAACAACCATAAAAGTATCAATAATATAGTTTTGTCCCGTATTTGGCCCCACCGAACCGAGTAAACTAATCGCACATCCAGCCACACCAGCTAAACCAGAACCTAGTGCAAAAGTAATCGCATCAACCTTTTGAGTTGGGATACCCAAACAAGCACTCATACTCCGGTTTTGTGTCACAGCCCGAATTCTTAAACCCCAGCTTGAACGTTGTAAAAATAAATAAATTCCTGCTACACAGATTATTGTTAAAGCGATAATAAATAACCTAGCAAAAGGCAATTGCACACCACCCAAAGACATCCCTGCTTGTAACCAAGTAGGTGCTGTTACATCCACATTTTGAGCGCCAAACCAAGGTTGAGTCACTGCTAACTTATAAGTTTGACTCAATAAATTTACCGTTGTGATTGTCACCCCCAGCGATAGGAAAAATATCACCGTCACAATCCAGTTACGAACTCTTCCCAAATCAGTGCGGGAATTTAAAATCCATAAACCCCCAAAAAATAACAGAGAAAATATAGCTATGCCAATTATCAAAACCCAATTTACGCTGCGAACAAACTGCTGAAAAATCAAACTTACTCCCCAAGTTGCTAAGAGAGTTTCTAATGGTCGTCCATAGAGATAACGAATCACGCCTCTTTCTAGAATTAATCCCACAGTTGCTGTGAAAATAAAAGCGATAATCAAAGCTAAAAATATATAGACTTCAAACCATACTCCACCCAATTGCTTACAGACATTTTGCACAACATAAGTTGTATAAGCCCCAAACATCATCAACTCACCATGTGCCATATTGATGACACCCATCAATCCAAATATAATGGCTAATCCCAATGCAGCAATTAATAATACAGCGCCAATACTAATGCCATTAAATACAGCTTCTAAAAAACCTGTTAACACTTTTTCCCCTAATCAGCGTTATTTAGAATTATCTTATGGTGCGTTAGGCTAAAGCCATAACACACCCTACTATTTCTGAGAGTTCGTAATCGGTAATTAATTACGAATTACGAATTACGAATTATTTAAACTTTCTTGTATTTACCACCTTTAGCAGGGTCAGACCAATCACAAGCAAATCCTTTAGTCTCTTTTACAAATTGATTCCAAGGAACTGGTTCAACTGCTGTCGGAGTAGCATAGACAATATCAAATAAACCATCTTGTCTAACTTGACCAATCCGCACAATTTTAGAGATGTGATGATTAGCACCCATTGTCACCTTACCTTCAGGTGCATCTAGAGTTTGACCATAAGCCGCAGCAGTTACTTTCGCTATGTCTGTAGTCCCAGCTTTTTCTACTGCTTGCTTCCACAAATAAACTGCAATATATGCTGCTTCCATTGGGTCATTTGTTACCCGATTTTCACCGTACTCTTTCTTGAAAGCTGCAACAAACTTCTTATTAGCAGGTGTGTCTACTGTTTGGAAATAGTTCCAAGCTGCATAATGACCTTTGAGATATTCTACACCAATGGCTTTGACTTCTTCTTCAGCAATACTTACAGACATAGAGGGATATTTATCTGGTGTCAATCCAGCCCCTTTTAATTGTTTGAAGAAAGCAACATTACTATCACCATTTAGGGTGTTATAAATCACGCCACCATTGGGCAAACTTTGTTTTATTTTAGTAATGATAGGTGTAACTTCTGTGTTGCCAAGAGGTAAATAATCCTCACCAACTGTTTTCCCGCCTAAAGCTTCTAATTGAGCTTTAATAATTGTGTTAGCAGTGCGGGGAAAAACATAGTCAGAGCCAACTAAAAAGAATTCTTTACCCTTATTTTTTAACAACCAATCAACAGATGGCTCAATTTGTTGATTTGGTGCAGCACCAGTGTAGAAAATATTTTTAGAACACTCTTGTCCTTCATATTGTACAGGATACCAGAGCATGTGATTTTTGCTCTCGAATACTGGCTTCACATTTTTACGGCTAGCAGAAGTCCAGCAACCAAAAACTACAGCAACTTTATCTTGATCGATTAGCTTAGTTGCCTTTTCTCTAAAAGTATCCCAGTTAGAAGCACCATCCTCGGTAACTGCTTCAATTTGTTTACCTAAGATACCACCAGCAGCGTTAATTTCCTTGATTGCTAATTTTTCAGCATCGACAACGCTTTTTTCACTAATAGCCATCGTACCACTCAGAGAGTGCAAAATACCTACTTTGATGGTGTTACCAGAAGTAGCCGCAGCAGGAGTTCCAGCAGGAGACGTAACTGGACTCTCTGTAACAGTTGGGGAATTATTCGCACAAGCTTTGATAAAAAAGCTGCTTCCAAAAGTTAGAGAACCGTAGATTAAAAACTTGCGTCTGTTAAATTGTCTTCTCATATCTTGATAAATTTTCCTCTTGATGAATCAACTAACTTCATAGAAAGTTGACAATATCAAACTTTAAAATGTGATGATAGTGCGATAGTTTACTAGCAAAAAGTTACTGCTTATACAAAATGTCTGATTTTTGTAATAAAAAAATAACTTTGCAATGTTAATCTTTGTTAAGCTTGGTCTTCTGAAATTATTGTCAATGATGAATAGATAGCTGGAGAATAATTTCATCTTTTTTGCCAGAAGCAAAGTTAGCAAAGCGCTTTGCTAAAGGTGGTATAATCACCAAAGGACTGCTGAATCCCCAGAAGAAATGAATGCTGTCAAATCCTGGGATAGTACCAATCAACGGCTGGCGATCGCTACTAAATGCCACCAAGCAATGATGCCAAGTTCCTGGTAAATTCTCTAAAGCTGGTAAAACTTGACCAACACTCCTTCGCAGCCACTTTTCACTATCTTCTGAGTTTACCTTGGCATGAGGATCTGCGATCGCACGGCTAATTTGACCAATGCGGATACTACCATCTTGAAATTGAATCGCACCCGCATCTAAAATCGGTGGTACTAACTCATTACCTAGTCCATCCCACAAATTATCAACTTGAGTAGATTCAGCTTCTAGTTGAAACCGTTGCTGATTCGCTGGCATAACTAAGGTGCGTAACTCCACATCCACAGGTGGGGTTTCAATGATTTCTGCGTGGGTAAAATACAGCTTGATGGGAATACCAGCAGATTTTAGTAGTTGGCGGCTGAGTCCACCTGCACAGATGACAACGTTCGCGCTGTGGAAAGTTGCAGTTGTGGTTTTTACACCATCTTGCAGTACTTGTAATACTTGGGTAATCTGCATTTCACCGCCAGCCCGCAGAAAAGCTTGGATGTAAGCTAGTGCTGTTTTTTCTGGGTGAATATGACCGTGTTTAACAGTTAAAGCACCAGATATCGCTTCTGGATTTAGCAGTGGTTCCAACTCACAAGCTTCTTGGATACTGAGTAAACGAGGTGGGATGGCAGAATCATTATATGATGCAGCCGTTGCTTCTGGGTCATTAGCGGCTGAAATAGTCAGTAATAAATCTAATTCCCGAAACTGGATATCAGCGTCTAACTCTTGAGATAGGATATGGTAACGCGCGATCGCATCTTCGCACAATTGCCGAGTTAGTGGCGTATTCCCCGACCAATAAGCAAGCCCACCATAACTATAGCGAGTTGCATTCTGTGGTGTTTGGTATTGCTCCAATAAAAGTACAGCAAAACCTGTTTTGACTAATTCATAAGCGAGTGCAGCACCCGCAATTCCACCGCCAACCACAATCCAGTCATAGGTTTTCATATATGAATTACGAATTACTAAAGAGTCTATCGCTTGCTGTAGATCCAGATTCTCTCATTGAAATTGCGATCGCGATTCATTAATAAAATAAAGATGCACTAATCACCGAAAAACACTAAACTCATCATGCTAAATTACGATCCATTAGCTTGTTTGCCCTCATCTGAGGAACTACCAGACTCTGATGATACCCCTGTGGATAATGAATTACAAGATTTGATTCCCGGTTTACTTAAAGCTACCCTAGCGATGGCTTGGCCAGAACGTATGGATTGGTTTTTTGGCGTAGATATGGGTGTTTATTACGATCCAGATTTACCGCCAATCGTGCCAGATGGATTTTTGAGTTTGGGCGTAGAGCGATTTTATGATGAAAACCTCCGTCCGAGTGGGAGCAATGCGATTTTGTGAGGTGCTTAAAATTCGGGTACTAAATCACCTATTTAGGGCTGCGATCGCAGCCAAATAACTGTTTTTATTGAGAA
>NZ_JBALBW010000116.1:0-8089 GCF_036919895.1 Nostoc sp. | reverse complement strand
TTTTGGTTACGGGCGCAAATCGCGGCATCGGCAAGGCGATAGTTGAGTCGTTTATTGAACACGGAGCCACCAAAGTCTATGCGGCTGTTCGTCAGCTCAACAGTGTCTCCTCATTGATTGAACAATACGGTGATCGGGTAGTACCAATTCAGGTTGATTTAGGTGATCCCCAATCTATTATTGCTGCTGCTCAAGCTGCCCCAGATGTGCAAATAGTTATCAATAATGCAGGAGTGTTTCAAGCTGGAACTCCCTTAGCTGAGAATGCGATCGCCGCTCTCGAATTTCAGATGAAGATCAATGTATATGGATTGATCTACATGGCTCAGGCGTTTGCCCCGGTACTCAAAGCCAATGGAGGTGGTGTCTTTGCCCAAATCAATTCTGTTGCTTCGCTCAAGGGTTTCCCCGACTCTGCCACTTACTGTGCCTCAAAAGCTGCGGCCTATTCAATCACCCAGGCATTACGAGAACTCTTGAGTAAGCAGGACACGCTTGTGCTAAGTGTTCACCCTGGCCCGATTGCCACGGATATGGGCGATGCGGCAGGACTGAGTGAGGTTGCACAGCCACCGGCACTTGTGGCAGACGGGATAATAAAAGCTCTCAAAGCTGGGGATTTTCACGTCTTTCCTGACTCAATGGCTAAACAAATGGGCGATGCTTATAAAAGCTTTGCGGAAAATGTCGTTGAGGTACCATCAAGTTAACTACAGGCAAATCAAAGGTTTAATTTACGTTAGTCAACAAGAAAAACTAAAACGAAATTTGTGCGTTTGCAAGATGTCTCTAGCAAGTTTTACCACGCTAGCTTTTACATAACTCATTGCCTTTAGCATCACTGCTCTTCCCAATCAACCAGCACCCCACCCACAATCGCAATCCCCCACTGCGGAAACTTCGCCAGCAATTTCTTGATCAAAATCTGCTTTCGCCGGATCGTCATTCCAGCACGAGAGCAAAAAGTCAAAGCCTGGGTTCTGCATCCGAAGAGGTCGCATATTTGACCTTGCAACTATCGCCTCATGTGACCATTTCTCAAGATTTAGGACGGGAGCGGCTGAATAATCACCTTTAATAGAGTCTTTCAGTTCTCCCTCATAGCTCTGAGGTTTGCATAGATGTATTGCAAATTGAGTAATTCAACCACTACAAAAGAAATATTGTGCTACATTGCGTAAAAGCGCACACTGAAGATGTATGTAAAGTATTACCTAGCGTTTCATTAGCAAAACCTTCATAGAGGAAATTGAGTAGTGGTAAAAATCAAGCAGATTTGGCAGAGATTGATTCCTAAGCCCCAGCACATAGAAAAAGTAGGAGATGTTGTAGAGTCTGGGGCAGAAGTTTCTAAAGCTGTTCTAGAATTTGCGATCGCTCTTGGTGTACTAGCTACTGCTCCATCAGCATCAGTGATAGCTGCTGGGTTATCGTTTGTAGGGATTGCTCGAAATGGATTAAAACTACTGAGTGAAAAGACAAGCCAAAAGTTTGAGATAGAGGAATGGGTAGCGGTTGCTTGCCCCCTAGCTTATATAAATAGCTTTAATACTTTAGTACAGAGAGATATTTGGTTACAAGAAAAGCTGGATGCAGAGATAACAAATCAAGAAGTTAAAGTTCAGTTTAATCAACTAGGAGAAATAGAACTAAGTAATAATCAAGCTGAAAAAGCATTGACGGATTTTCCAAATTCGATACTAGGACAGTTTCTAAACCAGCAATTATCAACTTACTTACAACAGGCTAAAATTGAGCAGAAGATTATTTCCCTAATTACGGCGTGGGTTGCCTGGGATACATATAACTATATAAAACAACTTTTCTTCTACGAGCCAGAAGATGTACGTCAAGTTTTAAATTTGATGATAACAGCAGCACAAGAGGTAAGGGCAAATGATAAATACACTAGCATAGAGTTATATTTGACAGAACAGATATCAGCCTCACCCAGCAATCCAATACTACAAGAGCGATGGAAGGTAATAGGTGAAGAATTTAAAATACCTGATATTTATGTGCCATTAAAGGGTCAGTTGTTAGATAACAATGGTCAATCAAAAGCGCATGAATCGACTGTTAATTTAGAGAATTGGGTAAGAGAGCAACTGAATAAAATTGATAGAAGCCGGCAAGTCATATTTATTCAAGCAGGGCCAGGAAGAGGGAAAAGTGTGTTCTGTAAAATGTTTGCAGATTGGGTGAGGCAAAACGAGCATCCTCGTTGGACACCCATTCTGATTCGTTTGCAGGATATCAAAATATTGGAGAAGGATTTTGAAGAGACTTTGCGAAAAGCAGTAGACTGTGATTTCGCCAAAAATGGCTCTGGTTGGTTAAGCGATCGTAATATCCGCTTTCTATTTATATTGGATGGCTTCGATGAGTTGTTAATGGAAGGCAGAAGCAGTGGTGGGCTAGAAGAATTTTTGAAGCAAGTGGGGGACTTCCAAGAAAACTGTGCCAAAAACCCAGAAAAAGCTCATCGGGTGATAATTACAGGCAGAACACTCGCATTACAAAGTATTGAGCGCTTCTTGCTACCCAACAATCTGGCTCGTGTAGAAATTCTCCCAATGGATGATATTTCCCAAAAGCACTGGTTTGATAACTGGGAGCGATTAGTAAAACAAGAAAGAAAACCTACATTTCAACAGTTTCTACAAGATAAACGATGTCCAAAACGAATTCGAGGCTCAAATGATGAAATTGGGTTAGCTCAAGAGCCACTTTTACTTTACCTATTGGCAGCAATGTATCGGGATGGTGAATTAACCATTGAACTATTTGCTGATACTAGTGCGATTGGAGCAAAAATTTTAATTTATGAAAAGGCGCTGGGTTGGGTACTTACCAAACAACGTTCCAAATATTTAAACCGCTCTCTGACCGAGATGGAAATCGAGGACTTGCGACGTATTCTAGCAGAAGCGGCTGTCTGCGCTGTGCAATCAGGCAAGGAATATGCAGCAATTCCAATGATTGAAGCGCGAATGAATCAAGATAATCGAGCTAAGGATCTGCTGAAGAAAACACAGCAACGCTTACAAGACAATCCTTTAAGAAATGCTTTAGCAGTATTTTATTTACAAGCAAGTACTAAAGGGCTGGGTTCAGTTGAGTTTACCCATAAGAGCTTTGGAGAATTTTTGTGTGCTGAACGTTTCAAGGAATTCTTGGAAGATTGGTCAAAGCCTGGAGATAAACGTAGAAATCTGTATTATATTGATGACGAAACTATGGATCGCCAGATTTACAATTTGTTCTGGTATGGAAGACTAACGTCTGAGATTGTGGAATATTTGATGGAGTTGCTGAAAAATCATTCAGAGTTTGATCCAGACTGTTTATTTGACCGTTTAGAGAGATTCTACTTTCAATGGAGTAATGGAGAATTTATTGATGCGCCATCTGGCAACTTACCCTTCAACACTTACGTGGATATAAAACAGCACAAAATTCCTTCAGGAATAAGGCAAGTTGATATCTATGTCGGACTAAATGTGATGATTTTGCTGCTAGAACTGTATCGTTATACCCAATCTCAAAATCAGCTAAAAGATAAAGAAACCTTTCCTCTCTGTGGAGAAACAGACACAAAAGATTTTGATAAGGATCGATTGCTTCGGATCATTGCTTATAGTAACTCTATATCTGGTTATACGTTTCAACGTGTAGTTGGAAAATTTCTCTCTAGTGTCAATCTTTATCGTTGTCGCATTTTTAGTGCTTATCTCCCTAAAACTAATTTCCAAAATGCCAACTTGAGCTATGCAGATGTAACTAGGGTTAGTTTTGCTGCGGCAAACTTAATGGGCGTTAACTTCACTGGAGCTAATCTCAGTCGCACCAATCTAAGTCAGGCTAACCTAGAAAATGCCAATTTCAGTCAGGCTAATCTTTTTGGCACTAACTTTTTTGGTGCTAACCTCAAAAATATTACCTGGGACGAGCAAACAAAGTGGAATGACGCTCAATGTTTAGAAACAGCAGTAAATGTTCCAGAAACATTGCTGCGAGAGTTAGGGCTAGCCCTGAAGCCTTCTACCCAAAATTTACCACCTAAAGATTTAGATTGAGGAAATTATGATTGTAATTTTGATGGGAGTTGCGGGATCTGGCAAAACCACAATTGGTCAAGCACTTGCAGATGAAACGGGATGGGAATTTAGCGATGCAGACTCCTTTCACTCAGGAGCAGCAAAGGAAAAGATGGCCAAAGGGGAACCATTAACTGATATAGATCGCACACCCTGGTTACAGATAATGCAAAATTCTATCACTCAATGGTTACAACAAGAGAAAAACGTCATCTTGGCTTGCTCGGCCTTGAAAGCTAGTTATCGCCAAATGCTCTATTGCGATCATCCACAGGTGCATCTATTTTATCTGAAAGGGAGCTATGAGTTGATTGAGCAAAGATTGCATAATCGCATTGGCCATTTCATGAAAGCTGGTCTTTTACAAAGTCAGTTTAAAACGCTAGAGGAGCCAACCCAAGCAGAAGCAATTTATATTGATATTTCACAAAATTTAGAGATGATTGTTCAAGAGATAAAAAATTACCTGTAGCTGGCAGTCCATTTCACCAACACCCCATCCACAATCGCAATCCCCCACTGGGAAAACTTCGCCAGCAACTTCTTGATCACGATCTGCAAAGCCGGATCATCATTCCAGCACTCTTGCAAGAAATCAAACCCCGGATTCTCCCCTGAATTCGCCGCTCGATTCAGTTTTTCCCTTCTTACAGGTCGCATATTTGCCCTTGCAACAATCGCCTCATGCGACCACTTTTCAGGATTTGGCACGGATGCGGCGGAACCTTCACCCTCATCAACTGCTTTGACTTCTCCACCCGAAACCGAGTTTTCAGCCAACAACGAAGCGGAATTACCTGCTTCTACTTGCCTCTGTGTTTGATTAGCGATCGCTGAAGTTAAAGGTTTTTCAATTTCGGCAGGTAGCGCGGCGGGACAAGTGCCTTTATGAAAACTAATAATTGTATTGCTAAACAGCACATTAAAGTACTAGCTTTGCTAAAGCTGCCAAGTTTAAACTATTTAAAATACTAGATTTAATTGGACGTTTTTCATCCCAAAATATTAGAGATGAATAAAAATCTTTCGCTAGTGAAGAAGTTAGAAGTTGATATGATTCGTATGCACTTTCCTCATCAAAAAAGCTGAGAAAATAAACAGTATCATCAAAAATAACAGGCTTTTGATTTATTTGACCGACTAACCTAAAACTTAATTTTTTGTAAAGTCCACATATTGCTATTTTCCAAGGTGCAAAAGTATATGAACCAACACCAAAAATAGAGAATCTAGGGCTATTTTGATAAATTTTACTTTTTCTACTATTTAAAAGACTTTCGTGCTTTTCTAAATATGCCCATGTTTTAGGCGCTAAATATTTTATAGATTCAGTAGACTCGCCAACGAGACTTTGAGTAACTAACATATATCGATCAGTCGCTTTTGTTTTATTTTGGGCAACGGAAGAACCTTTGATTAAAGGGAAAATATAAGTTTCTTCGAGTTCATAAGATTCTCCTAACCCGTTTATAAAATAGTCATTGTTTTTGCGAAATTCCATTACGCTAGCGCAATCATGCTTAATACCAGAACGCCATTTTGTTTTTGATTGTTTATTATATAAGTCTTCTACTTGTTTAAATGTAATCAAATCCCTAACAAGAATATTATTTGAATAGCCTATACGAGAGCAAACTAAGCTTTCAAGACTATTAAATACATCACAATAATACTTCTGTGAGTTTGAATCAAATTTACAGAAAAATAAGCAAGCTTCAACAGCAGCATCAAAATATTTTTTACAATCTATCTTGTAAACTGCACAGTAAGCAAGATTTAGCTTTTCAGAATAGATATAATTTAATATTTTTCTAGAAACCGAAGTTTTACAAAGCACCGCTAGATAACTATTATACTTCTGTAAGTATTGTACAAACTGTATGAGCATCCATTCTGATATATCAAAATTACTTTTTCCCGTAATTGCATCTAAACCAGTATGATTTTTAAAATTGCTCTTTTTGGGCAAATTTACGCCCCCAATACTACCCTGTCGTGAGTTTGTTACCCAAGGTAAATTACCAAGCACTAATATTTCTTCATTTGATTCACCTATTAGTGATAACCAATCTACTTGAAAAAAATCCTCACATTTAATTTCAATTCTTTGGTCATGTAAAAACTTTTTTTCTTCTATAATTTGTTTAAAATAATCAAGGTTTAATTCAATTCCTAAAATTTTTTTTGCTGAGTCAAAACAAGATGAAGCAGCTTCAACAAAATTTCCTATCCCACAAGTAGGCTCAATTATAATATGTGGCTTAACACCAAGCTCTACTAGCTTTTTACATACTTGATCGGCTAATTCTATCGGCGTTTGAAAATCGCCGTATTCTACTTTAAGTTTCTGAACAGTACGCATCAGGGATTAGCTCTATAAACGGTAATTATACCTTTTTCTTGACCAGCACGTTCTATCACTCTCCCATACTGAAGCCGCCATTGCAAAGCATTGGAAATAGTCAAAAATCCCTGTAAAGGTGGATTTATCAAGATTTCATCCGCAATGTTACTTGCTTCAAGTTCATCAACAGGCAAATTGCGGTCGAGCATAAAAGCAATTAGGTCATCTTTATTACCTTCATTCTCTAAAATACTAGAAATTCCACGTGTCATCTGAAAATCTGCGGTTCTTTCAGCACTAACATAAATGGTATGCAAGATATTCAGAGTAGCCGTGCGGTTTATACTATTATCTGCCTTATCGTAGACAAAAATAAGCAACGAATAGCCAAGCCCAAAAATTTTTTGGCGTGCAGATTTGAATGGGCATGATGATTGTGGTTGTCTAACACTTGTTACCTTCATATCTATAAGCAACCCTGGAAAATCAATACCACTTGCAGAGTTTCCTTGTATGAAATCGTACTTAGCTTTTAAGTAAAGTCGAAATTTCTGTTCCAGGTAAGTTCCAACAGCTTTTCCATCAGTAACACCATACAGCAGAGGTTCTGGATGCTGAGACTCGGCTAATGAAAATATTTCAGCTTCTAAACAGAGGATTTCTGCTGTCAAAATTGGCATAAGTAAAGGAAAACACAGGGTTAAACACCATATTTTATATCGAAGCCACTAGTTTTCAATTATTGAAACTCAATTAGCTCAAAATATACAGGGAACTTTTATCAAAGTGAGGCAATGGCTACAATGTGTTCAGCAATTTTCACTCATTGTAAGCTAATCGTCATTCATTTTTCCAGGCTGATCGGCTCGTAGTAAGGGCTTTAGCCTTAGTGTTATGCAACTTAAATGCTGATCAGCTTACTCAACCAATTTCCCATCCATAACTGCTACCTTCCACTGCGAAAACTTCGCCAGCAGCTTCTTGATCACAATCTGCAAAGCTGGATCTTCATTCCAGCACTCTTGCAAAAAGTCAAAACCCGGATTCTGCCCCGAATTCACCGCAACCTTGAGCTTCTGCATCCGCTCCGGTCGCATATTTGACCGCGCAACAATCGCCTCATGCGACCATTTTTCAGGATTTGGCAAGGGCGGCGCGGAACTTTCACCCTCATTAATTGCTTTGACTTCTCCACCTGAAACTGAATTTTCAACTAACAACGAAGCGGGATTACCTGCTTCTACAAGCTTTGGTGTTTGTTCTGCAATCGCTAATCTTGGAGAAAATTCATTTTGTGCGACGGGCGCGGCGGAACAAGCACCTTCATGACAGTCTCTCGGCTCAACACCACAATTTTGATTTTTAGCCAACAACGGAGCAGGATTACTTTGTGCGGTCTCCACAAGCGCTACCATCGTGCATTCCATTGCCACAGGCAAGTCTTCCTCCTTCTCTGACACGCCTTGAACAGTCTGAGGCGACGCGCCCCCCAAGGGCGCAATCGCCGTCTCCTCCTCACGCGAAATTCGTGTAAGTGTGTCAGAGACACTCCTCACAATCTCTTTTGTAGAGTTTGTGAGGAGTTTCTGACCAGTTCGTGAGGTTTTCTGGAACGCTTGCTCTGACTGAGTTTGACCTAAAATAG
>NZ_JBALBW010000115.1:0-63792 GCF_036919895.1 Nostoc sp. | reverse complement strand
CTTTGAACTCCGTTCATCCACCTTTGAACTCCGTTCATCCACCTTTGAACTCCGTTCATCCACCTTTGAACTCCGTTCATCCACCTTTGAACTCCGTTCATCCACCTTTGAACTCCATTCATCCACCTTTGAACTCCGTTCATCCACCTTTGAACTCCGTTCATCCACCTCAGAACTCCGTTCATCCACCTCAGAACTCCGTTCATCCACTTCAGAACTCAACACTTTCACATTAGAAGAAAAAGCTAGTCTCTAAACTAAGGCTACCTACTTAATAATTTTTTTCAAAATAAAAATACAGACTGTTCATCTTGTTTGTGATTTGGGAATTTTAGGAGTTGAAGGCGTTTTACAGCAGCAGAGGAACAGTAGGACATCCAATGTTCAAGAACATGACCTTGCAAACACGGTTGATCGGTTCATTTTTATTCATGGGACTGATTGTACTCAGTATGGCCTTGCTGGGATGGTTCACCACCAACCAGTTAAATCAGTACATTAACATCTTAGAGACGGATAACATCCCCAGTGTGTCCGGGATATGGAAGATTAACGAAGGTCAGACACAAATCCAATCGGCAGAACGCTCACTATTTGATCCTGAAGTCACTGTTAGTGAAAGACAGGGTGCAATAACTAAAATCCAGGACGCTTGGAAACAGATTAACGATGGTATTAAGCAGTACGAAGCAACGCCACTAAGCGAACAAGAAAAAAAAGAGTATGACTTACTTAAAGAACAACTGGGTGTCTGGAAGCAAGCCCATGAGAAATTGTTAGATATTGAGCAACAATTCAATCAACTGGGTGTTCCCAATCCTTGGAAAAAACAAATTGAATTAATGCGTGCAGGTAAAGAAAAATCATCGGATTTTGCCACTATTCAAGCGGCATTGCAATTACGTAATCGTATGGATTCTGAGGGAGCAAATAGGGAAGAACCGTTATTTAAAATAACTGACGATCAAGCAAGCAAACTTTTAAAACTTAATGAAGGTTACATATCAGATACACAAAAGGAAGTCGAACAAAATGTAGCTCGTAGCATTTTCTGGATTTCTATAGGAATCGCTATTGGCCCCATAACTGCAATTGTTTTGGGGTTTGTAATCGCTCGACAAATTGCATTTCAGGTTATGAGTGTCGTTAGAGTTGCAGAGCAAATTTCCACGGGTAACTTAACAACTCAGGTTAGGGCTGATCCCAACAGCAAAGATGAAATGAATAGACTATTAAGTGCTTTCCAAGGCATGACCCAGAATCTCAACACTCTGATTCGTCAGGTACAGCATTCAGGCATCCAAGTGACTACTTCAGCTACTCAATTAGCAGCTTCGGGTAAACAATTAGAAGGGACGCTCGTTGAGCAGATAGCTTCTACTAATGAGGTAACTGCCGCTACTAAAGAAATTTCCGCTACCTCTAGAGAACTTGTAAGTGCAATGGAACAAGTTGCGACCATTTCCCAAATCACGACGACAGCAGCGAATGATAGCCAAAAAGATATCGTGCGGATGGAAACCACTATGCGCCAGTTAGCAGAAGCCACTAATGCGATCGCTGCTCGACTGGGAGTAATTAGCGAAAAGGCAAACAGCATTAATACTATCGTCGTCACAATTACCAAGGTGGCAGACCAAACAAATCTGCTGTCATTAAATGCTGCGATCGAAGCCGAAAAAGCTGGGGAATATGGCTTGGGCTTTGCTGTAGTTGCTAGAGAAATTCGCCGACTAGCCGATCAAACTGCCGTTGCTACTCTTGATATTGAGCAGATGGTGAAGCAGATGCAATCTTCAGTCTCTACAGGTGTAATGGAGATGGACAAGTTTGCCGCAGAAGTAGGGCGAAATATAGAGGATGTTGCCAGCATTAGTACACAAGTTGGGCAAATTATCCAGCAAGTACAAGACCTGAATCCGCGATTTGAGTTTGTCAGCCAGGGTATGGAAACCCAATCTGTGGGAGCGCAACAAATTAGTGAGGCGATGGTGCAGTTGAGCAGCACATCCGTGCAAACTACAGATTCCTTGCGGGAAATTAATCATGCTATAGCACAACTTAACCAAGTGGCGCAGGGATTGCGTCAAGAGATTGCCCGCTTTCAGGTGAAAACAGAAGACGCTATACCCCTGATTCACCAACTCTCTTGAGTAGCCCTTATGAACCCCGTCATACCATCAAATATTGAACGTTGTTGGAATTTTATCGGCATTGAGGGCGATCGCTCCTGTCCCCAATTAGCCACCTATACCCATTGCCGCAATTGTCCCGTTTACTCTACTGCTGGACGGCATTTGCTAGAGCGCCCTATACCTGGAGATTATCGCCATCAGTGGACTCAGTTATTGGCAGAATCTAGAACTGATGAAAATTCCCTGATGCCATCCCATGCTTTGCCCACAACTCAAATAACGGTTGTAATTTTTCGTCTCCAACGGGAATGGCTAGCACTTTCTGCCCAAATCTTCAAAGAAATGTCCCCTCCAAGGGTGATTCATACTCTACCGCATCGCAGCAATCAAATCTTGCGGGGATTGGTGAATATCCGAGGCGAATTACTATTGTGTATCTCTTTGAGTCATTTGCTGAATCTGGAAGTTGCTGATACAGCAGTACAAACCGTGAGTCCATTAGTCTATTCGCGCCTGGTGGTGCTGGAAAAGGCAGGTAACACTTGGGTTTTTGCTGTAGATGAACTTTATGGGATACACCGATTTCACCGGGATGAATTACAAGATGCGCCTAAGAGTCTGACTCAAGGAACTCAAGCCTATACTAAAGGATTATTTCACTGGCAAACTGGCGTTTCACCAATGCGATCGCACAGTGTCAGCTATTTAGATGATGAATTGTTATTCACCACCTTAGCTAGGAAGGTGCTGTGATGTTAGAAGAATTTGATGTCAGCAATCTTTCCTTGCTTGATTTATTCAACATGGAAGTAAAAGCTCAGGTTGTGGTGTTGAACGATTGCCTGTTAGCACTGGAGACGAAGCCCGATCCCCAAGAAGAACTTGAAGCCTTAATGCGGGCAGCCCATTGCATCAAAGGCGCTGCCCGAATTGTCCAAATCGATCCGGTTGTCAACCTTGCCCACGTCATGGAAGACTGCTTTGTTGCGGCTCAAGTAGGGAAAGTTACCTTAACTGCCGATCGCATTGATGTGTTGTTGCAAGGGGCAGATATGCTCCTGCGTATAGCTAAAACGTTCACAGCTAACCCAAATTTGCAAAGTTTAGAAAATATCGGCATTCAATCGTTAGTGGGTGCGATCGCTAATATCCTAACTCCAGAGACAATCTCTACAGAAATTCCTCCCCTACTAACAACGGCGCAGTTAGAAGAAAACCAACAAACAACCCTTATCTCCCCATCTTCAGAAGAACTAGGCATTACCCAAAATCGGGCGGTGCGAATGAGTACTGAAAATCTCAACCGCTTGATGGGTTTAGCTGGAGAGTCTTTAGTTGAGGCGAACTCTTTAGAACCATTTGCTAATTCTTTGTTGAAGCTGAGAAACAATCAGGGGGAATTGTCCAACCTCCTGGAGAAGTTACAGGAGTTATTAGGCAACTATCATCTGGATCGACAAATTAAGGAAACCTTGAGTGCAACTCATCAAAAGGCTAACGAATGTTACCAGATGATGAGCGATCGCCAAAACGAACTAGAAAAATTTTCTCAGCGTTCTGCTAACCTTGCCCAGCGCCTATATCAGGAAGTTATTGCTACCCGAATGTGTTCCTTTGCGGATGGGGGACAGGGATTTCCGCGAATGGTACGTGACTTAGCAAGACAATTGGGTAAACGGGTGAAACTGGAAATCTTTGGTAAGTCTACTCTGGTAGATCGAGATATTCTAGAACGCCTAGAAGCCCCATTGACTCATATCCTGCGAAATGCGATCGATCATGGCATTGAATTGCCCCAGGAACGTCTAGCAGCCGGAAAGCTAGAAGAAGGAATTATTCGCATTGAAGTTACCCATCGCGCCGGAATGCTGTTTATCACTGTTGCAGATGATGGACGGGGAATCGATATCGAGTTTTTGCGCCAAGCAGTTATCGCTAAACAACTGACAAACCCAGAAATGGCTGCCCAACTTACCGAAGTTGAGTTGATGGAGTTCCTGTTTTTACCTGGTTTCTCCACCACCCAGACTGTCACCGAAATTTCGGGACGCGGTGTGGGTTTGGATATAGCCAATAACACAGTGCGGGAAGTTGGCGGAACGCTGCGGGCGGTTTCTGTATTGGGAAGGGGCATGACCTTTTACTTGCAGTTACCGTTGACGCTATCTGTGATTCGCACCCTGTTGGTGGAAATTGCTGGTGAACCCTATGCTTTTGGGCTGACACGTATTGAACAAGTGTTGATATTATCCAGGTCTAAGATTGCTGTATCGGAAAATCGCCCATTTTTCCTGATGAATAATCAACCTGTGGAGTTGATTTTAGCGAGTCAAGTTTTAGAGTTAGGATCGCCTGGGGTGAATATAGAATCGCTATCAGTGATTGTGATTAGCGATCGCCTCAACCATTATGGATTAGTTGTAGATCGGTTTCTCGGTGAGTGCAGTTTGGTTGTCCGACCTTTAGATCCCCGCCTTGGTAAAGTCGCCAATATTAGCGCCGCCGCCCTCATGGATGATGGTTCGCCAGTGTTGATTGTCGATGTCGAAGATTTGGTACGTTCCATTGTGAAGGTGTTTTCTAGCGGACAACTCTCTCAAGTAAATCAGTCTACTCATCAAGCAGTTACCAAAATTTACAAGCGAGTGTTAGTAGTGGATGATTCAATCACCGTGCGCGAAATGGAGCGCAAACTCTTGGAAAATAATGGTTACAAAGCTGAAGTGGCTGTTAATGGCGTTGATGGTTGGAATGCAGTCCGTAGCGGCGATTATGACTTAGTGGTGACAGATATTGATATGCCCCGAATGAACGGCTTTGAACTCACCAGCCAGATAAAAACTCACGCCAAGTTGAAGCAAACACCCGTGATTATCGTTTCTTACAAAGACCGGGAAGAAGACAGATTGCAAGGCTTAGAAGCAGGTGCAGACTATTACTTAACTAAAAGTAGTTTTCATGATGACACTCTATTAAAGGCGGTGATTGATTTAATTGGAGAAGCATAAACCAATTTTAGATTTTGGATTAAAAAGCTTTATTCTCAGACAATATTGAATACTTCTCGGATTTTGCATTTTTAATTCTGAATCAGGTTTTAGGAAAAGGTTAAAGGGTAAGGGTTAAAGGTTTTTTTGATGAAAATTATAAATTAAAAATATACAATATAAATCTTTTGTAGAGACGGCGATTTATCGCGTCTCTTGCCTTAACCGAACTATTTATTGTGTCAACTTTAAATTGAGAAATAAACCTTTGACAATCCAAAATCCAAAATGGTATAGCCTGTGAGAATTGCGATCGCTAACGATATGTTCATGGCTGTAGAGGCATTGCGGCGGATTATAGCAAAAATACCAGATTGCAAGCTGGCGTGGATTGCCTACAATGGTGCGGAAGCTGTGAGCAAGTGTGCGGCTGATACCCCTGACTTAATTTTGATGGATGTGTTGATGTCCAGCATGGATGGAGTAGAAGCGACACGGCGCATTATGAGCCAATCTCCCTGCGCTATTGTCATGGTTACTGCTAGCGTCAATCGCTATGCAGCCCAGGTTTTTGAAGCAATCGGCTATGGAGCCTTAGATGCGATAAACACGCCAGCATTCGGTGATGATGCGCTATTAATAAAAATTGCCACGATCGCCCGCTTAATTGGTAAATCTTCACATCGGCGATCGCCACCTGTCCATCACTCAAAATCACTCTCACCCCTAATTGTGATGGGATCTTCTACTGGTGGCCCCCAAGCATTGAGAACTATTCTCTCTCAATTTCCCCAAGATTTTCCGGCGGCTGTAGTTGTTGTTCAGCACATAGATGCCCAATTTGTCCAAGGTTTTGCCACTTGGTTAAATGAGCAAATTTCTCTGTCTGTGCAAATTGCGATCGCAGGCGCATCACCACAGCCTGGTAAAATTCTTGTTGCCGGCACAAATCTTCATTTGGTGATGCGTCCCGATCTCACCCTTGGTTATGACAAAGAACCACTAAATTATTCCTACCGTCCATCGATTGACGTTTTCTTCAAGAGTGTGGCTAAAAATTGGACTGGAAAGGGAGTTGGGGCGTTGCTGACGGGGATGGGTCGAGATGGCGCTCAAGGCTTAAAACGATTGCGTGAAGCAGGTTGGCACACTATTGCCCAAGACCGCAAAACTTGCGTTGTCTATGGTATGCCGAAAGTAGCAGTGGAATTAAAAGCTGCGGTGCAGGTTTTACCAGTTGAGGCGATCGCACCAGCCTGTATCAAGTTTTTATCATAGCATATTTACGGATAAATACTTAGATATCTAATTACTTGATTATACTATCTAGTTTCCTTGGTATTCACCTTGAATATCTTAGAGTAATCAGTCGCTCCAAACTGGACTAAATTATTAAAATACCTTTACGAAGTATTTCAAATTACCATCTATATCGTTCTACTAGTATATAATTGCAACATCATAAGTTAATTGACTTTATTTATTAGTTTGTCACTTTTTAAACAAACACCACTTAGAGGTGCTAAATGAACCTGCAAGAAACAGCACTCTTACAAATATCTCCAAAGACAGGAATATCATCACCAAAGTGGAGTGAACCACAAACCCCACAAAATGTGCCATTTATTCCAGATTCCAAAATATCCGCAGTCAGACTTTTGCTAATTGACGATCAGGTAATTATCAGCGAAGCCTTTCGTCGGATGATTGCGACAGAAACAGATATATCCCTTCACTACACAAGTAATCCAGCTAAAGCCATTCAAGATGCGATCGCCATAGAACCAACGACGATCTTTTTGGATATGATCATGCCAGATATCGATGGATTAATGCTACTGCGTTGGTTTCGCTCTCATCCAGTAACTCGTGATATTCCTATCGTCATGCTATCCAGTAAAGAAGAAGCAAAGTTGAAAGCTGATGCCTTTGCTGAGGGTGCAAATGACTACCTAATCAAGCTACCCGATGCAGTTGAATTAATTGCCCGCATTCGTTATCATTCCAAGGCATACAATAACCTCAAAGCACTCACGACAGCAACTGCTACTGCCAAACTTCAAGCACAACAATTAGAAAATACCTTACGAGAATTACAAACTACCCAAGTTCAATTAGTTCAAACTGAGAAAATGTCTAGCTTGGGTAGGATGGTTGCAGGTTTAGCCCATGAAATTAATAATCCTGTTAATTTTATTCATGGCAATTTTAATCATCTTAATAACCATGTAAATTGTCTTTTAAATTTAATCGAACTATATCAAGAAAAATATTCTGAATCCTTACCTACATTGGAAGATGAGTATGGTGATTTTAACTTGGATTTTATCATAGAGGATTTACCAAAAATTCTTTCATCCATGAGGATAGGAACCGATCGGATTCGTGACATTGTGCTGTCTCTCAGAAACTTTTCTCGACTCGATCAATCAGATAAAAAAGCTGTCAATATTCATGAAGGTATTGAAAGTACTTTATTACTTTTAAATCATCGCCTACATCCAAAAATTGAAATTATTAAAAAATATGGTAATCTTCCACCAGTTCAATGTTATCCAGCCCAACTAAACCAAGTATTCATGAATATCCTTAGTAATGGCATTGATGCTTTACTAGAGTTAGATAATCAGATCCAAAGGCAAATTGTGATTAAGACTGAAGTAACTGAATTGGAAACAGTCATAATAACATTTAAAGATAACGGTAATGGAATAGATTCTGAGATTCAAAGCAAGATATTTGATCCTTTTTTTACAACCAAACCTATCAACAAAGGAACAGGATTAGGTTTAGCAATTAGCCATCAAATTATTGAGAAACATCATGGCAATATCCAGCTAAAGTCTGAACTTACTTATGGAACGGAATTTGCGATTGAAATTCCAATAGGATTACCTATTACTCATAAAAGCAACATTTAACTCCTCGGTTTTATTGAATTGTCATTGGGTTATTGGTCATTGGTACTATTAAATAAAATTCAAAACTTCATCCCCTATATAGCTTCCCTCTCCAATATATCGGAGAAGGATTGAGGGTGAGGTAAGCCAGGGACATAAATTGTATGTTATTTAATTCTTATTCCTAAAGCGGTGAGCAGCTATCCCCGACACCCTTTTAAGAGACGGGATTCCCGCCGATTTTTGATTTATTATTGCTTACTGACTGCCGCCAAAAATTATAAGTTAAAAAATCCAAAATCCTTAGACGCGATCGCACTTGTTTACCGGAATCCATAATTTACATCATCGAATCTTAATGATGAATTATGAATCATTTGCTACCGCTTGCGTACATGGGATGAGTGACGCTAGTGTTAAAAGAAATCGTGCAAAGCTAAACCCTTATCCAAGAAGTCGAATAGGAAGCTAGAATGGCAATTCCAAATAAACAAGTAAAATCTAATACTGATATTTTAGATAATAGACGCACCCAAACTCGCATCCAGGTTCGCATTCCTAAAGACTTACACGAGGAACCAGTCATTTCACGGCTGGTTTCTCACTATGGGGTCATAGTCATTATTGCTGATGCTCAGGTAAGCGCAAACGTGCCACAATATAGCTGCTTCGATCTGGAACTGCGAGGTACTGTTTCTCAGATTGAAAGCGCCCTAACTTACCTGGATGAACTGGATTTAGAAGTTTTGCACCAATCCAGCCCTGAAGAAGATGGGTGGTAAATCTTAGTTAGGAGTTAGGAGTTAGAAGTTAAAAAATTCATAATTCGTAACTCCTAACTTTTAACTCTTAACTTTGTTTAAGCCATTTGATTTTCAATCGCCCACCGCGCTAGTTCAGTGCGGTTGTGAAGATTGGTTTTGCCCAACATATTGGACACATGGCTTTCAACTGTGCGCTGACTAACATTTAGTTCTTCAGCAATTTCCCGGTTAGCTAAACCCCTAGCGACAAACTGGACTACTTTCAGTTCAGTTGGGGTTAATTGCACATCGAAGGGAACCTGGATGCGGGAACCGTTTTCGCCTCCTTTAGCTTGGTGTTCTTTCCAACGGATAGTTTGTTTCAGCGAGGATTCAACTTGCGCTACGAGTTCTTCTGGTTCAAAGGGTTTGACCATATAAACATCAGCACCTTTATTCAGACCCTTAACTCGGTCTGCACTTTGTCCCTTAGCTGAAAGGAAAAGAACCGGAATCCAACTGGTGCGTTCGTTTTGCCGGACTTGTTCCACAAAAGTATATCCGTCCATTTCCGGCATCATCACGTCGCAGATAATCATGTCTGGAACATCTTGCTCTAAAATTTCCAGAGCTTCACGTCCATTTTCGGCGGTGATGACTTCGTATCCCCGGAATTCTAAGTAATCCTTCACCAGCAAGATGAGGTTAGGGTCATCATCAATCAATAGGAGTCGTTTGTGATCTTTCATGCTGGGCTCTTTCATAGCAGTGGCACTTGTCGCGCTTCGGTCCATCAAAGTCTTGAATATTTATCCTCTATGGTGGGTTATTTCGAGATATTGTCCTTTTTCCTACTTAACTTGCCTTTGCTGTCTCGAAACCTCAAAAATGCCGAGCACTTTCAAGAGACTAGTAGCTCGATAGCAAAAGTCCAGCAAGGATACGTATAGCAGTAGTATCTATAATGCGCTATTATATATCGCATTGAAAGTGGCGGGCAAAAAAACACTGATTAAATAATAATCCTTCTAACTCACAAGTAAGTATTGGCTTAAAGATGACCCTACCTCAAAACCAACCCGCACTTTCTTAAAGCTTACTGCTCTACCATATCCTTCGGTTGCCAAGCCTCTATGAGGTGTTCACAAGAAACTAGGGAAGTTTCTGGCAAAGGATGGTTTAAGAATGCATATTCTTCTACCACCTTATTGCCTATTAAGTGTTCTTGAACGATCCGCTCAATAACTTCCAATTTTGCTTGGCGATACCAGACACCATCAGGGTAAACCACTATTATGAGTCCAGAACAACAAACACGCAAGCAGTTGGCTTTAGTTCTATAGACGCATAAGGGATAATTCTGTTGCGGCTCATCAAGTTTTAACTCTTTAAGTCGCTCTTCTAAGTATTCCCTGGATTCCAGACTAGCTCGTTTTGAGCAGCAATTAGCAATTGTCTGGTCAGCGCAAATAAAAATGTGTCGCTGAATCTTTGCAAGTCCTAAACTTTCTGCACAATTACTCAGGAGCTTATCTTCTAGAGATTTAGTAGATTTAGGGATTTGATGGCTGGGCTGGATCACTGTATTGTTACTCATCGAGCGGCTCCCTGATTACAGTTCTATAACAATTTGCAAGGTTTGCAAATAAAGTTGACTGACAGAGGAATGGGGCATTGGGGAGGCAGTGCGGTCTTGTGGTTTCCCCAAGTGGAGCAACTGCCGTCATTGGGAATTGGGAAAACTCTTCACTACTCCCGACTCCCGACTCCCTTTGACCATATAAAAATATACGGAGCTTACAGGACAGAACCCGCAGAGTAAAAATAATTAGGCATTTATACTTAAGTACACTAACGCTCTCCTAGTTCGGGAACCCGTACTAAAGGAATTCTTGCCATTGGATGCCAATTTTCGGTAGATTAGCACTCAGGGGTTGAGAGTGCTAATCTCTGGAGAAAATAATTATGGCAGCCTTATCTTTAAGCGTTTCTACAGTTAAACCTTTGAGCGATCGCGTTTTCGTAAAAGTGAACGCCTCAGAGGAAAAGACCGCAGGTGGTCTGTATTTGCCCGATACCGCCAAGGAAAAGCCCCAGGTAGGGGAAGTTGTTGCCCTTGGTCCTGGCAAGCGTAACGACGACGGTAGCCGTCAGGAATTGGAAATTAAAGTCGGCGATAAAGTGCTGTACTCCAAGTACGCTGGCACTGATATCAAGCTCGGCACCGAAGAATATGTACTGCTTTCTGAAAAAGATATTTTAGCAGTCGTTATCTAATTGTCATTAGTCACTGGTCATTAGTCATTAGCCAATGACAAATGACAAAAGACAAAAAACAAAAAACAAATGACAAAGGACAAATAATATGGCAAAGCGCATTATCTACAACGAAAACGCCCGTCGCGCCTTAGAACGAGGCATTGACATCCTGGCTGAGGCTGTAGCTGTCACCCTTGGCCCCAAAGGTCGTAACGTAGTTCTAGAAAAGAAATTTGGCGCACCGCAAATCGTCAATGACGGTGTAACGATCGCTAAAGAAATCGAATTAGAAGACCATATTGAAAACACTGGTGTAGCTTTGATTCGTCAAGCTGCTTCTAAGACCAATGATGCTGCGGGCGATGGCACTACCACCGCTACCGTTTTAGCTCATGCGATCGTCAAAGAAGGCTTGCGGAACGTTGCCGCTGGTGCTAACGCAATTTCCCTGAAGCGTGGTATTGACAAAGCTACTGCCTTTTTGGTAGACAAAATCAAAGAACACGCCCGTCCAGTGGAAGATTCCAAAGCCATTGCCCAAGTTGGTGCGATCTCGGCTGGTAATGACGAAGAAGTCGGTCAGATGATTGCCCAAGCAATGGACAAGGTGGGTAAGGAAGGCGTAATTTCCCTAGAAGAAGGGAAATCTATGTTCACCGAGTTGGAAATCACTGAAGGGATGCGCTTTGACAAAGGCTACATCTCTCCTTATTTCGCTACCGACCCTGAGCGGATGGAAGCGGTTTTTGATGAACCTTTCATACTGCTGACCGATAAGAAAATCGCTTTGGTACAAGACCTCGTACCAGTTTTAGAGCAAGTAGCTCGTGCTGGTCGTCCTTTGGTGATTATCGCTGAAGATATTGAAAAAGAAGCTTTGGCAACCTTAGTAGTAAACCGTTTGCGCGGTGTACTCAACGTGGCTGCTGTTAAGGCTCCTGGTTTTGGCGATCGCCGCAAAGCACTATTAGAAGACATCGCTGTTTTAACTGGTGGTCAACTAATTACCGAAGATGCTGGTTTGAAGCTAGATAACACCAAGCTAGATAGCCTGGGTAAAGCTCGCCGGATCACCATTACCAAGGACAGCACTACAATTGTTGCCGAAGGTAACGAAGCTGCTGTTAAGGCTCGTGTCGAACAGATTCGTCGTCAAATAGATGAAACCGAATCTTCTTACGACAAAGAGAAACTACAAGAGCGTCTTGCTAAACTATCTGGTGGTGTGGCTGTAGTGAAAGTTGGTGCAGCAACCGAAACCGAAATGAAAGACAAGAAACTGCGCCTAGAAGACGCTATCAACGCCACTAAAGCTGCTGTGGAAGAAGGTATTGTTCCTGGTGGTGGTACAACTCTGGCTCACCTTGCTCCTGAATTGGAAGTTTGGGCAAAGAGCAATCTTAAAGATGAAGAGTTGATTGGTGCTTTGATTGTCGTTCGCGCCTTACCTGCACCTCTGAAGCGAATTGCTGAAAACGCCGGTCAGAATGGTGCTGTTATAGCTGAACGCGTGAAAGAGAAAGAATTTAATGTTGGCTATAATGCTGCGACAAACGAATTCGTCGATTTGTTAGCTGCTGGTATTGTTGACCCTGCTAAGGTGACTCGTTCTGCTCTGCAAAACGCTGCTTCCATCGCTGGTATGGTGTTGACAACCGAATGTATTATAGTTGACAAGCCGGAACCTAAAGATGGCGCTCCTGCTGGCGGT
Organism: Nostoc sp.; assembly: GCF_036919895.1. Classification (GTDB taxonomy): domain Bacteria; phylum Cyanobacteriota; class Cyanobacteriia; order Cyanobacteriales; family Nostocaceae; genus Nostoc. The sequence goes on along the minus strand of NZ_JBALBW010000115.1, from coordinate 51,057 downwards.
GGCGCTGGTGGTGGCGACTTCGATTACTAATACGTAGTTACATAATTTGTTAAAACGGCTGCTTCCTTTGTGGAGGCGGCTGTTTTTTTTATGTCAAGATTCAGGTGTTTCAAACGAGAAAATAACGAAATGGAAGATTACCAAGCCGCTTTTATGCAGCGTCACCTTGATACTGAAATATTATGTAGAAAGGAATCGGAAAGAAGAGTAGCCGCTATGCACTTTGGAGGTGTAACCATTGAATGTTTATTAAAAGCAATGATTTTTGCTACCTTACCAAAGGGTGCAACTCAGGAATGGAAGACAGATTCTACTAATCCTGGGCATACTATTACTAATCCGGGACATAATTACATGGAAGCATTAAAGCGGCACAATCGACTTAAATCTAGAATTGATAATTATCCTGAAGTGCAAAAATGGCTTACTGAAGTGGAAAATCCAAATAGCCAAAATTTTATAACTATGCGTTATTGTGGCCTTGAGCCTGATGATGAAAGTTATAAACGCTGGTTAAAAGCTTATCGGAGTCTCAAGAGGTGGTTACAAAAGCAAGCTACTCAACTTTAAAGAGGTGTTCAAATGCAGGAAAGTTGGCAGGTTTTGCTAAAGCAGGAAATTGTAAACCAATATGTGCATAATTCACAAGAATGGGTTGATTTAAATATTTCTACATCAGGTTTATTGAATTTGACTATTGTCAGCGATCGCTTTATTAATTTATCTATCCCTCAGAGGAAAGAACAAAGTTTTAATTTACTTAAATCACAAGTTCCTCATTTATCTCCTGGGTTTATTTCCTTATATACGCGTCAAGAAGCAGATTCACTAAATCTTTCAGCACCACAGGCTTTTAATACAGCTTCAGTAAAAACTTGGCAAGATTTAGCAATTCAAGCAGCAAATCCGCAAAATCAACCTCAACTTCCGCAGCGTGAACCCAGTTTACCCAGAACCGTAACCTTTTATTCCTTTAAAGGAGGAGTAGGACGCACTACAGCATTAACTCATGTTGCTTGGATTTTGGCGATGCGAGGACGTAAAGTTGTAGCTGTGGATTTAGATTTAGAAGCACCTGGTTTGAGTACAGCATTCTACCTCAAGCCTCAACCAGAATATGGAATTGTTGACTATTTTTATGAGCGTTCCTATTTACCAGAAGGAATAGAACCAAGTATTTCAATCGCAGAAATATTTGGTGAAGTGAGAATACCTAACGCCACAGGGAGATTATTTGTTGTTCCTGCTGGTTCTCTCAATCTTGATTATGTTTCTAAGGTTGATGATCTTCATGCTACAACTGTTATTGATGGAGATCAAAGTCTTTGGTCTGTTTTCAAAAGTGAAATTTACGAACAATTAAAACCTGATATTCTCTTAATTGATTCGAGAACCGGAATTAATCAATGGGGAGCTTTATCATTAATCGAAGCTGCTGACAAAGCAATCATTTTTCTTTTTCCTAATGAGCAAAACAAACAGGGCATAGAAGTACTTTTAGAATCGCTTCAAAGCCTGAAAGAATTGTCGATTAATTTTGTTTTTTCTCCTGTACCTGATGTTAGTAAAAAAAGCTTGTCTAAAATAAAAAAAATTAATAAATCTTTGTTTGAAAGAATAAAAACAGTAAATAATAATGAAGAAAATATAGATAATTATCAATCAGAAATAGAAGAACCTTTAGTAGTTCCTTACCTGTCGCTAATTGCTTTGGCTGACAACTATCCTGTCCCAGCTATACTAGATTACTATAATAAAATTGCCAATTTGATTGATGAAGAAACTGATGAACTCCAACGCAAAAATATTTTAACTAACTCAGAAAAACGCTGGACTATTATTGAAAGCCTACAATTTCCTGAAGTAAATGCTGCTGATACAGAACATTTGGGTCTAATATTTCAGCGTACCACTGATTTTGAAAAATTCTTAGATGATACTACCTGTTTAATAAGAGGACGAAAAGGAACAGGTAAAACTGCTCTGTATTCACTTTTTTTAAAACACAAAAGCGTTGGTCAAAAACTTGCTCATGGACGATTGGATAATACTGTATTTTTGTCAGCACATGGTAGATTTAAGGAAAGCCGTCCCTCTCGTGATGAATTCCAAGTCATTCATCGACATTTGCAGCAAAATGATGGAACATGGGAATCTTTTTGGAGAGCTTATTTACTGCTGAGATGTCATCAAGAAAAATTATTTAAATTCCCTAAAGATAACAAGTTTAGCGAATTGAAAGAAATTATTAATAAGTTACCTAAAGAAGGATGGCAGTATGAATATACCCAAGCTTTGCTACAATTATCTACTGATTATAATTTGCGACTTATCGTCAAAGATGTCATAAATATAATTAATCAAGAAGCCCAAAATAAATCTCAAAAACTGTGGTTTCTTTACGATGATTTAGATGAAGACTTTCGTCAGGCAGGAGAAGTAAGACAACAAGCAATCACTGGCTTATTTCAATTGATTCAGTCTTGTGATGCCAACAGATTAACAGCAATTAGGTTTAAAGTTTTCTTAAGAGAAGATATATGGAATCGCTTAATTTTTGACAACAGAAGTCATTTCAATGGACGCGATATTCTTTTACAGTGGACTAGGGTTGATTTTTTACGATTAGCACTGCGCCAAGTAATACAATCTCAAGATTTCAAGAACTTAGTTGACAAATTTTCTCCTATTGCTGTTGAAAGTATTGATCAAGCTAGTGAAGAATTGATTGATAAAGCTTTAGAATTACTTTGGGGAAGTCGTCGCAGAACAGGAGACAAAGCTAAATATGTATCCAGATGGGTTTATGAAAGATTAACAGACTCAAGTGGTACTACCTTTCCTCGAAGTTTAAGCATATTATTAGAAGGAGCAAAAGAACAAGAATTAAGTTATAAAGGAAAATCATCAATTCAACCACCTACTGATCGTTTACTGCGAAGTAAATCTTTAGAATTCGGGTTGAAAAAAGCATCAGAAAAACGCTGTGATGAAATCCAAGAGGAATATCCTGATTTGGCTAAATTTTTTGAATCTCTCAGGCAGAAATCAGCCCTTTTAACTAAAGATGAATTACATACTATATGGCAAGATTCAGCACATGATATTGCAGATTTTGAAGAATTTGCTTCTTCTTTAAGTGAAATTGGCATTATTGAATGGCGCGAAAAAGAAAAACGCTATAAGGTTGCTGATATCTATGTATATGGTTTTGAAATGGATCGTAGAGGCGCGGTATGAAAATATTTTTAACTTTATATCGCCGGTTGTATAGAAATTCTGGCGGGTTTGCGGTTTGACAAAGATTTGGTTCGTAAACTTTTGCGGGAGGATATTATGAAAGGGTCTGTAATTTATCAAGATATCGTTCAAGAAGAAGCGTTTAAATTAATTCGTCGTCAGCTTAAACGGCGTTTTGGTGATATTGATGGATCATTCATTAGTTGAGCAGGTTAGGAATTTATCTGCTGAACAGTTGGAAAATTTGGGATAGGCGTTGTTTGATTTTTCAGAAGTCGCAGATTTGGTAGTTTGGGTAGAGCAACAAAACTGAGAAAAATAAGATAGGTATTAAACTATAAAATTTCGGCATAAACGCCTTCAGGTAACTTTTCAATGTGGATGTTTAGCAATCTTTCTATTATTGTATGTAGATGTTACTATTTGGAGTGGTTTAATTCTTATCCTATCGCTTTTCTGAACTAGAGCGATTCTTACGGCGGTAAACTACACACACTCTTCTAGTTTTAGATAAAATCCATAACCCAAGTTAATCCTCAAACAACCACTATTAACCCAAGTTTATATTGAGCGATCGCTAATATTATTGAGCTTGAATTATACTTTTTCAACCCCAGCTTGTTCGCTTACATCTGCATTCCTTTATATTAAAAAAATATCCCCCACCTCAGATTCAAAAAGCAGGGGTTTTCTTAAAACTACTTAACTGAAACGGCATCAACATCGATAGTGCTTGGAGTGGTAGTAGAAGCCTCAGTAGTATTAGGTGCTTCAGTGCCTACATCACCCTTACGAGCTTTCCAGCCTTCAATCACCAGTCCAGACACTTCACCAACTAGCAGAGTCAAAAGGAAAACATCATCAATCTGTCCCGCAACGGGTATAAAATCTGGGACAATATCAATTGGACTGACCAAATAGACTAACGTTCCTAAAATTACCCACCAACGGTACTTCGGGTTACGAAGCACATTGCGATACCAGGTGTAAAGTGATTGGATTGAAAATTTCATATTTTTAAGCTCCAGTTATTTTTAATTTTGACAAATTATCCTAAAAACTCCCGGTGGGAATAACCGTCATAGTTAGTCTGGATGACGCTACTCGTAATTTTCCACCAAATACCTACTCTGTAATTATCCACAAGAGTATAGGTTTGCAAGGGTTTCACTGATTCGGGCTGTAAATTTTATTTTTGCTGTGCTGTAGTAAGCTAATGAGCATTTAAGTTGGATAAAAGCAGGGCTGAAGCCCTTACTACGAGCGAATCATTCTGGAAAAATGAATGACGATTAGCTTAGTAATTTCCTAACAACAAATAAATTGTATGGATGTTGATTGTTTATTTTACAGGGGAATCCTTTACAGGGTTAGAAGACAGGGTAGAAGAACGCACCGCCGAACTCAAAAGCGCTTTGAGTGAATTGCAGTACACTCAAGCACAAATGGTTCAAAGTGAAAAAATGTCTAGTCTGGGTCAACTGGTGGCAGGTGTGGCATATAAAATCAACAAACCGGTGAACTTTATTCATGGCAATATTACCTACCTACAATTGCCACCCAGCACCAAGTTTGTCCAGCAGTCTAAGTCAAATACGCAATACTTACAGTGTCTTTTTAGCTTTTCGATAAATTTATATTTTGGAAGTCCCTCATTTTGCATTAATCTCTAGAATTAAAATGCTTTAGCACATTTGCTCTAGTTATGGAGGGAGGAAACTTAAACAGTGGATATTTTAGATTTATTTTATAAGGGCGGGCCAGCGATGTGGCCTTTGCTTGTCCTATCGGTTCTGTCTTTTAGTGTGATTTTTGAGCGTCTGTGGTTCTGGCTGCGAATTTTGACTCAGGAAAAGCAAATAGTCGATCGCATTCTGGATGCTGCCCAAGATAATTGGCAAGCAGCTGCGGATATTGCCAAACAAGCAAGCCATCAACCTGTCGGACGTTTTCTCTATGCCCCCTTACGTTTTCCAAAAACTGATGTGGAAACCTTTCGACTAGCACTTGAGGCTACAGCAGAAGATGAATTGGCTGGAATGCGGCGGGGTGAAAAGCTTTTAGAAGCCGTGATTGCCCTCGCGCCACTGCTGGGATTGTTGGGCACGGTTTTGGGTTTAATCAAAGCTCTGCGAGCAATTCGGATTGGTGATTTGGGAACTGAATCGACAGCTGGGGTAACTACTGGTATTGGTGAATCCCTAATTGCTACGGCAACTGGGCTAATAGTTGCCATTATTAGTTTGGTATTCTATCGCCTATTTCAAAGTTTTGTAGTTAACCAAATCAAAGTTTTTCGGAAGGCAGGGAATGAAATGGAATTACTCTACCGCCAATCCCCCCCTGATTTTAGTAATAGTACATCAGCAATTGTGCGAGAAAATTTAACTCCGCCCCGCAAGCCAGTAAAGACTAGGTTGCCTGAACCTCCTGAACCGCCAAATGCAGCTAATTAGTCAATAATTCAACCTCCGAACCAAGCGTTTAAATTCCGAAAATGAAAGTTAATCTACATACCCCAATTGAAGAAGTTCAAATTCAAATCATTCCTTTAATTGATGTTGTTTTTTGTATCCTGACGTTTTTTTTATTAGCGGCATTGCAATTTACGCGGCAACAGGCAATAAATGTTGATTTGCCCAAAGCCAGCCCTAGTACAGTATCTGGAATAACATCACAGAGTGGAAGTTTGATTGTAACTATCGATGCCGTTGGCAATACTTACATAGAAAAACAGCCTGTAAAACGTGACGATTTGGGAGCGAGGTTAAAACAGTATCTCCAAGGAAACCCCAGTGCTGTTGTGGTGCTGAATGCTTCGCGGACAGCAACTTATAATGATGTGATTGAGACATTGGATTTGTTACGGCAAGTAGGAGGCGATCGCGTTTCTTTGGGAATTATTCCTGGCCCATCTCAACTACCCACAAACTCACTCAACCAGCCTAATATTCCCTCTTTCCCAATCAATCCTGAAGGCAATCTTAGCCCTAAATTTCCTTTAGCACCTAATTCTGTACCCTTACCTGGCCTAAGTCAGCCTCCAACTGGACAAGGTATCAGTCCTATCAATCCTGGTATTTCTAACCCACCAGCATCCAAAGCGCCTGTAGCACCCAAACAAACCCAACCTCCTTTGAAAAGATGAAATAGCAAGTATGGGGGGATTGGACACAAAAGGCAGAGGAGCAGTTCTTGCCGGGTGCAAGGGGAAGAATTAAAAATTACTTTTTTCCCTTCTGCTCCCTGTTTCCTTGCCCTCCCACTTCTTCCTTATTCCCTCTGAAGCTTTTTCTCAATCCTAAAGATATCTAAAACAAAATTCGGTTAGCGATCAAACTTCTGCTAATTTACAAATAATTGGTTGAGCTTTAAAGATTTTTACACCGATAAACTGAAGTAATTTATCACCAATTGCCATTCACGTTTCAGGGGTTGTGGCATGAATATCGTTACGCTTTTAATTGTTTGGCTAGTAACAGCTATTAGCCTGTTGATAATTAGTAAATTACCTTTAGGAGTTGAAATTGATACTCCTGGTAAAGCCTTCCTTTCTGCCGCAGTGCTTGGTATTGTGACGGCAATAGTCAGACCGATTTTAAGGCTCATTTTTGCAGTCCCCAATTTACTCACATTGGACTTACTATCCAGCATTTTCACATTTATGATTGCCGTAGTTTGTTTTAGTATTGCTGCTTGGTTAGTAGAGGGCTTTCGCTTACGTTACGGTATTTGGAGTGCTGTTATTGGGGCATTTACGCTGACTATAGTTAACAGCTTAATCTACAGATTATTGGGCGTTTAAAATTAATAGTGACGAGTTAGGAGTTAGGAGTTATTAACAACTCATCACTCCTAACTAACATCTCCTAACTATTCGTTGGAACTTGGGGGAGCAACGGGGGTAGCTGATTGTTGTTTGCGTTGTTCGCGTTTTTTGCGATCGGCTGAGAGCATATCTGCCATCACCACTAGGGCTTGCGCCATCTTGTCTAGGTTAGAACGGTATAACTCCAAATCCTTGTTGAGTTTGTCATTAGATACGTGCAAGCCAGCTGCGATCGCTTTTAGCGCCTCAGTTAGTTGCTTTTCGTCTTTGACTAATTCGGGATCGGACTGTTCCAATAACGAAAATACACCAATTGCGAACAAACGGCTGTATTTAAAGTTAGGATTATTGGCGATCGCTTGCAGTTGTGTTTGTAAGTCAGCATCTCGATCTAAGTAAGTCGTTTGGCCTAGCCACCCAATTAAATCTTTAACTGGCAAACCTTTAGCTACAGCTTGCAATCTTTCCGCATCCTGTCGATAGTGTTGCGGATCTTGTTCTATAGCCCGACATAGGGCATTAAAAATCGATTCTTGATCTCGTTCTGGTTGATAGCCTTGCATGAAGCGGTCAAAAGTCGTGACGACACCCAAGGCATAAATTGGATTGTAGCTAAAATCGATATTTACTGAAAGTAGATGCATTTCTACCATCAATTCTTCTACCACCCGACGATAAATAGTGTTAATCGGACGGGTGTGAAGATTGTAAAAAGTTCGTTTTGTATCAGAGACAGTACGGACGTTATTCACAAAGAAAATGTTAAGGGCGACGTATCTTTATTTTCACGCTTAAAGGCTACTTTGCCAAGTTTAGCTTTTGACTGGTGACGGTTTCATTTACAATATAAACAAATCAAAAGTATTTTATGAGCTAGTAGCCATAGGGAATAAGACCCTTCCCTCTAAAAAAACTAGCCAAAATTTTTATCTATAAATGATTTATTTATCGCATTTATGAACTTCTCGCCACAGTTAATTGCTTTAGGTGAGTACCTAGCAGGTGAATTTGATAATCAGGAACAAGCCATAGGGGAACCAGTTTGGTATGTCCATCTCCGAATGTGGCAAAGGCCAGTGAATTTGTTCACAGAAGATAGCATCACCCTGTTTGCCGAACAAGCTAATGCGATTAACCTAGATAAACCTTACCGCCAGAGAATTATGCGGTTGCGTCAGGGCAGCAACTCTGACACATCTCTGGAAGTACAATATTACATGCCTCAAGATCCAGATGCATTAAGAGGTGCAGGCAATAACCCTGCTCTGTTAAACACACTGACACCCGAACAATTAGATTTACTACCAGGTTGTATCCTAACAGTAGCTCAGGAAACACTAGCTGGCGATCGCTATAAGTTTACCGCTACCCCAGCACCAGAGACTCGTTGCAGCTTTACTTATCTTGGTAATAGCGTCTATGTTTCCTTGGGTTTTGAAGCCACTGCGGCGGAATTTCACAGCTATGACAAAGGAATCGATCCAGCAACTGGAAAAGCAACTTGGGGAGCGATTATGGGCCCTTATCGCTACACCAAGCGAAATCAGTTTAAAATAAGATAAACTTATGCTCCATGAGTTACGAGTTATGAAGTGTCAATTAACTCCTCACTGTTAACTCCCAACCCTTTTTTAGCTAGCGATGCTACGAGGTACGCCTTCTAGAGCTTCCTCTTCTGTTTCAAAGATTTCAAAGACAGTATCCATCATCGTCACTTCAAACACGAGTTTGGCTTCTGGATGTACATTGCAAATGCGGAAACTGCCCTTGACTTTATCAGCATCGCGCATCCCGGCTACCAAAGACGTTAGACCAGAACTATCAATAAAATTTACCTGAGCCAGATTCACAACTACATGGCGGCTGAGTTTAGAAATACACTCTTGTAATTTCAGGCGAAATTGCCAAGCAGTGGTAATGTCTAGGCGACCTGCTGGTGTCAGGACAATAACGGTATTTCCGTCTTGGGTTGTATAAGTTTTTTGGTCTATCTGAATCACTAAAGCCCTCCCCGTGGCATTCCTTTTAAGATTAGCTAGTTACACAGAATTGTCTAATGCTGTCACTTGAGATTAACAAGCCATAGCTAAAATTGTCACCTTTTTCTGCTAAGTGCTTAACTTTAGTAGTTTAACTCACTAAAACAGTACTGAGTAGCAATTAAAAATGGGGGAGTGGGGAGTGGGGGAAGAACTCCTAACTCCTAACTCCTAACACAGCACTATTAACTGGGTGTCCAGTTGATCCAATCTTGAGGCTTGAGGAAGGTTTCATACAACTCGGCTTCAGGGGTATTGGGTTCCGGTTTATAGCCGTATTCCCAACGGACTAGGGGAGGTAAGGACATGAGAATTGATTCGGTACGTCCGTTGGTTTGCAGACCAAAAATAGTACCTCTGTCATAAACCAAGTTAAATTCTACATACCGTCCCCGGCGGTAGAGTTGAAAATTCCGTTGGCGATCGCCATACTCTATCCCATGTCGCCGTTCTACAATGGGTACGTAGGCTGGTAAAAATGCTCTACCACAGTCTTGGACAAAGGCAAACAAATCTTCCCAATTGCGGGTTTCTGGGGTTCCCACTTGATTGCTATGAATAGCCGCGTCTCCATTGGGATTTGGCCCGCGATATAAAGCGCCTTGACCATCTTGGTAATCAAAAAACAGACCACCTACGCCCCGTGTCTCATCACGATGCTTGAGGTAAAAATATTCATCACACCAGGGCTTAAACACAGAGTAATAGTCTGGGTGATGTCTGTCACAAGCTTGTTTCAATGTTTTGTGTAAATGTGCCGCATCTTCAGCAAAAGGGTAATAAGGTGTCAAGTCAAGACCACCACCAAACCACCACACAGGCCCCGCTTCAAAGTAGCGATAATTTAGATGAATTGTAGGCACATAGGGATTGTGAGGATGTAATACCATTGAAGTTCCCGTGGCATAAAAGCCATGACCTGCGGCTTCAGGGCGTTGGGTTAAAATTGAGGCTGGCAAATGGGAACCCCAAACTTCAGAAAAATTTACACCAGCTTGTTCAAATATTGCACCTTCTCGCAGCACGCGCGATCGCCCTCCACCCCCTTCAGGGCGTTCCCAACTATCTTCGTTAAACTTAGCCACACCATCTAGTTTTGCCAATGATTCGGTAATTTCGTCTTGCAGTTGTTTCATAAACTGACTGACTCTAATCTGAGCGTCAGGTGCTGGCAAAGACTTGGATGATTCTGCTGCTACAGTTGGTGTTTGCGAGTTGGTCAACATAGATTCCCGAACCTAAATTACAATTTATTTCCAGAAAGCCACAAATTTCTTATCTTAAAATTTGGGGGAAACACGCGCCAACAATCAAGCTCTATTTGCCCAACCCGCTTTTTATTACTGGTTAAGCATTTATCCGATTGATAGGCATCACTAGAGTTATTTTCCCTCAAATGCGTATAGGCTTGTATATTGACTGAGTTTTTTTTGTTAATTTTTACTATTTCGCTCATTTAGTATTCCAGGAACTGAGCGTAGTTGCACAGGATACCAGAGTTACTAGAAAGTGTCTAGAGAGGGGGAGGATTAGGAAAATGCAAGATTGGTTATCCAAATTCATCCACCGCAAACGTCGTCGGTTTTGCGCTTCTCTGGTGCGGACGTATAGAGAGATAAGTTCTGCTTCTGTAGATGAATTGTGGCAAAAAGTCGCTGACTTAACAGATGTTTCCTGGCATCCACTACTTAAGAGTACTAACGTACCCTACGGATTAGTACCCAAACCAGGATTGATTTTTCACGCAGTAACGCGCTTTTCACCGATTCCCATCCGTCTCTTTGTGGAGCGCGTCAATCCTAGAGAAATGCTGAGTATCCGAGTGCTGGCGATTCCTGGGATAGAGGAACGGATAACTTATCAAGTAGAGTCAACGGTTTGTGGTACTTGTCTGTTTTATTCTGTAACACTACGTGGATGGTTATCGCCCTTAATTTGGTCTTTATCCCGTCCTTATGTAGACCGCGTAGCACGGTCTTTAATCGAGGCAGTTGAAAAGACGGCATTGCCAACGGTATCTAGGAAGAAAAAAACCATTGATGACAGTTGTTTTGATTTTTAGGCAAGTGCCCAATGCCCAAAGAAAGTTAAGATTCTATATAGGTAATAATGCCATTTACTAAATTTTATTACGGCATTGACAGTGAAACCACTAAGCTGACCTTACTTAAGAAAGTATCCAGTTGATAACTAAGTTCGCCACAAGTGTATTTATTCATTTTGAATTTTGAATTTTTATGTACGATGTCCTCGATTCTCGCTCTGTCTTAGAAATTTTGCGACCAGTAGAAGATCCAGAACTCCGCAAAAGTCTGGTGGAACTGAATATGATTCGTAACGTCAAAATTGACGATGGTAAGGTTAGTTTCACTTTGGTGTTGACCACTCCTGCTTGTCCTTTACGTGAATTTATCGTTGAAGACTGTCAGAAAGCTGTCAAAAAGCTCCCAGGTGTTACAGATGTCAGCATAGAAGTAACCGCAGAAACACCGCAACAAAAAAGTTTGCCAGACCGCACTGGCATTTCTGGTGTCAAAAATATTATTGCTGTTTCCAGTGGTAAAGGTGGCGTTGGTAAAAGTACGGTGGCGGTAAATGTCGCAGTGGCTCTAGCTCAAACTGGGGCGAAAGTAGGTTTGTTAGATGCTGATATTTACGGCCCCAATGACCCCACCATGCTGGGTCTGGCTGATGCCAAAATTAATGTGCGTTCCACTGAAACAGGTGACATCCTAGAACCTGCTTTTAACCACGGTGTCAAATTAGTTTCAATGGGCTTCTTGATTGACCGAGATCAACCAGTAATTTGGCGGGGGCCTATGCTCAATGGTGTAATTCGCCAGTTTCTTTATCAAGTGGAATGGGGAGAACTTGATTATCTAATTGTAGATATGCCACCGGGAACCGGAGATGCTCAGTTAACTTTGACTCAAGCAGTGCCAATGGCAGGGGCGGTAATTGTCACCACGCCGCAAAATGTAGCCCTGTTAGATTCTCGCAAGGGATTGCGGATGTTCCAGCAGATGAATGTCCCGGTATTGGGAATCGTGGAAAATATGAGCTATTTTATCCCCCCCGATCAACCAGATAAGCAGTATGACATCTTTGGTTCTGGTGGTGGCTCTAAAACAGCCACCGAATTAGGAGTGCCACTGTTAGGGTGCGTACCGCTAGAGATTTCCACACGAGTTGGTGGTGACAGTGGTGTGCCGATAGTTGTTGGCGATCCAGATTCAGCTTCGGCAAAAGCATTAACCGCGATCGCTCTTACCATTGCTGGTAAAGTATCAGTTGCTGCCCTGACATAATAAATTTTAATTTCTATCTACTTCCTGGGCTATAGCTTGGGAATACTAAGGACTGGGTATTAGGGAATGGGGAAGTAGGGGGAAGGATAACTATTGATTTTTCCCAATTCCCAATCCCCAATGCCTAATCCCAACAATTAAAGCTAACGTCTAAATTGACACAATGTTGTTAAAACGATCGCTCCCCAAAATTCGCTGGAAGTCTTGGGTCAAGCCCTGGCAGAATGTAGATTGGCTCCTATTTTTTTTGCCAGTTGCTATCAGTATCTTTGGTGGCACCATGATTCTCAGTACGGAACTGAAGCAGCCAGTCACGGACTGGTGGTGGCACTGGATGGTAGCGGGTATCGGCGTGCTTATAGCCCTATTTTTATCTCGCATCCGTTACGAACTCTTGATGCAGTGGCACTGGGTAACATACTCACTAACGAATTTCAGCTTAATTGCTGTGATGATTGCTGGTACTAGTGCTAAAGGGGCACAAAGGTGGATTAGTATCGCCGGCTTTAACGTACAACCCTCAGAATTTGCCAAAATCGGCATGATTATCACCTTAGCGGCTTTGCTACACAGGCAGACTGCTTCTAGCATCGAAGGTGTTTTCCGCGTTCTGGCAATCACTGCCATCCCTTGGGGATTAGTATTTTTGCAGCCAGATTTAGCAACATCACTGGTCTTTGGTGCGATCGTCTTAGGAATGCTTTACTGGGCAAATGCTAACCCAGGCTGGTTAATTCTGATGATTTCTCCTGTGGTTGCTGCCATTTTGTTTAGTATATCTTGGCCTTATTCAGAGCCGATAGTTTTATTCAAAGAACTATCTTTTGGCCCATTAGGGCTAATTTGGTCTGCTGCGATGGCTATTGTGGGCTGGCAAACTCTGCCCTGGCGGAGATTTGGTTTTGGTGCTATCAGTGCATGGACTCTCAATATACTCGGTGGCGAATTAGGAGTCTTTGCTTGGAACCATATTTTAAAACCGTATCAAAAAGATCGGCTAACTGTATTCATGGATCCCGATCACGATCCACTCGGTGCTGGGTATCACTTAATCCAATCTCGTATTGCCATTGGTGCTGGTGAAATTTGGGGATGGGGTTTGTTCAAGGGGCCAATGACACAACTAAATTTCGTACCTGAACAGCATACAGACTTTATTTTCTCCGCAGTGGGCGAAGAATTCGGTTTTGTTGGTTGTTTGTTAGTGCTGTTTGTCTTCGGCTTAATTTGCCTCCGTCTACTGCATGTCGCCCAAACCGCCAAAGAGAACTTTGGTTCTTTGTTGGCTATTGGCGTTTTATCCATGATCGTGTTTCAAGTGATTGTGAACGTTGGCATGACTGTAGGTTTAGCGCCTGTGGCCGGAATTCCCCTACCCTGGATGAGTTATGGGCGTTCTGCTATGCTGACTAACTTCATTTCCTTGGGAATCGTAGAATCGGTAGCAAATTTTCGCCAAAAGCAGAAGTATTATTGATTCGTCATTAGTCATTTGTCCTTTGCTAATGACCAATGACAAATGACTAATGACTAATGACTATTAAGAAGTATTAAGCTATTAAAAGGAAACAAGCGAGGCTAAAAACATGATTCTGCCTGGAGCAACTGTTCGCGTCAAAAATCCCGCAGATACGTACTATCGCTACGAAGGACTCGTGCAACGACTGACTGATGGCAAAGTAGCCGTATTATTTGAAGGTGGTAACTGGGATAAATTAGTTACCTTTCGCCTGAGTGAATTGGAACTCGTAGAGACCATAGCCGGACGGAAAAAAGCTAAATAAGATTAGTCATTAGTCATTTGTCCTTTGTCCTTTGGCAAAAACTAATGACTAATGACCAATGATTAATGACTAAATTACCATGCGCCTTCCCCTACCACAGTTTACCACTGGCGATCGCCATCCCAACCACATTGCGGAGGTGATTGAGACTACTAGTACCGAGTTTCTAGCTCAGTGTTTGGAACCAGAAGATTTGACCTTTCCCTCCATGCCACCCTTTGGTAGTTGGGTTTGTTCTGTAGATGAAGAATCTGGAAATCAAGTTTACGGCGTGGTATATTATGCCACAACAATGCCTATAGATTCTGTACACCGAGCGAGAGCTTTGGGGTTGTCATTGCAAGACTTACGCGAGGAACAACCCCAAATATTTGCCATGCTGAGAACAGAATTTCGCGCTGCGATCGTGGGATTTGAACAATCTTCCCAGAATCGAGGTTATAACCAAAGAATATATCAGTATCTACCACCCCGTCCTCCGCAAATTCATCAAGCTGTTTATCGGTGCGAACCAGAAGCGATCGTTAAATTTACTGAAGAACTAGATTTTTTGCGGACACTACTTTGTATTAACGGTGCGCCAGTCGAGTCTTTAACCGCAGCTGCCATTCGAGATGTATACCAGTTACGCAAAGCTGACCGAGAATGGCTGATTAAAGCTGGACGTAATCTAAGCGTGCTACTTAAAGATGACTACGATCGCTTGCGGTTTATTTTAAGTCAAATCCATCCGTAGGTAGTTGGTTCTTGGACAATTGCCTAGTTAGGGTAAGTTATTAATATTTTTATCGATTTTTCGTCAGGTGGCTTCTGCATTGATTTATATTATCAGGCGATCGCCCCCAAGGTAGTCGCAATTTTATCATAGCTCCTTCAATTCCTACCTATGGAACTCATATCACAAGTTCTTGTTCTGGAACCAACTTCCCAAGTTCTTGGCAAGGAACCAATTGTTCCTTTTGCTATTTTGCTGGTGGTTATTTTAGTTATACCCATCATGTTTGAGCGGCTAAGATTACCAGGATTAGTGGGTTTGGTATTCTCAGGGCTAGTACTTGGGCCTTCCGGCTGGAATTTATTTCAATCTGACTCGCCGATGATTAACCTGTTATCAGACATTGGGTTAATTTATTTGCTGTTTGTCGCAGGACTAGAAATCGATCTAGAAAAGTTTCATCGGCAAAAAAGTCGTGCCTTTGGATTTGCTAGCCTGACTTTTAGTGTCCCCCTAGTGATGGGAACCTTAGTTGGGCTGATTTTAGGTTATAGCTGGAATACTTCCATCTTAATTGGCTCTTTATTCGCTTCCTATACCCTTTTGGCATATCCGATAATCAGCCGTTTGGGAGTAGTAAACAACGAAGCTGTTACTGTAACTATTGGAGCTAAGGTTTTTACAGATGTTGGCTCAGTGCTAATCTTAGCCGTTTGTGTAGGTGTTGCTCATGCTGGAGCATTCAGCTTTGCTAAACTACTTACCTTGTCGGGTTGGTTAATTATTTACTCTGTTGCTGTTGTGACAGGTTTTGATTGGGCAGGTAAGGAGTTTTTCAAGCGGTCTGGAGATGACGAAGGAAACAAGTTTTTATTTGTGTTGCTTTCTGTGTTTTTGGCAGCAGTGGGCGCTCAATTGATTGGGATAGAAAAAATTGTTGGTGCTTTTTTAGCGGGTTTGGCGGTAAATGAAGCGGTAGGTGAAGGCCCAGTCAAAGAAAAGGTGGTATTTATTGGCAGTGTGCTGTTTATTCCCATTTTCTTTGTTGACCTTGGCTTACTGATCGATTTACCCACCTTTGCTAACAACCTGGACACGCTCAAGTTAACGCTGTTGATGATAGTCGGTTTGATTGTCAGTAAATTGATTGCAGCTTTGTTGACAAAACTAGTTTACCGCTACAAGTGGCAAGAAACGTTAACCATCTGGTCGCTATCACTTCCCCAGGTTGGTACAACTTTAGCAGCTACCTTAGTGGGATATCACGCTGGATTGCTGCCACCAGAAGTATTAAACAGTGTCATTGTCTTAATGGTTGTCACATCAACTTTGGGGCCATTGATGACCAGTCGAATCGCTGTTGGTTTGAATTCCTTACCAACGGAAGATTCTGCACCACCTCTTCCTGACCAGAATGCACCAGAGATAGGTAGTGCTTTTACTATAGTCGTACCTGTCTATAATCCTCATACCGAACAGCATTTGATTGAAATGGCGGTCTTATTAGCCCGTCAATCTCAGGGAAAAATTATACCCCTTGCGATCGCAACTGCTGCGGCTCAAATGGATGCACCCCAGTTAGAAGCGTCTCTACAACGCAGTGAACAGTTATTGACGAAAGCCACGGCACACAGTCGATTATTAGGTGTTACCGCAGAACCAATGCTGCGAATTGATGATGCCTTTGCTCAAGGAATTAGCCGAGCCGCTCGCGAACAAAAGGCTAATTTAATTGTCATGGGTTGGGGCAAACGGACTGGGTTACGAGCGCGTTTATTTGGCAATGTGATTGATGGAGTACTTTGGGCATCCCATTGTCCAGTAGCAGTAACACGTCTAGTAGAATCACCGAAAAAAATTCAGCGCATCTTAGTACCAGTAGAAAATTTAACAGCACCGACATTACACCCTGTGCAATTTGCCCAAATGCTGGCAGAGGCAAATCAGAGTCACATTACTGTGCTAAATGTGTGCGATCGCCGCACCAGTTCCAGTAAAATTGCCTGGAGGCGATCGCATCTCTCCCTAATGGTATCTAATTTAGCTTTGGCTAATGCCCCAGAAATTCAAATTATCGCTCATGAAAATGTTGCCCAAGCAATTTTGCAGGCTGCACGATTATATGATTTAGTCGTTTTACCTTTTATCCGTAATCGTACTAGTCCTGGAGGGTTAGCTATTAGCGATGTTACAACCCAGTTAGCCAGACAACTCACCTGCTCCATTGTCATACTTGGAGAACCGCAGCGCACTCAAAGCACAAATATAGTTATGTCTAACACGGTTACTAGCATTACGTCTGCTGTATGATTTAGGGCAGATTTTAGTCTATCTGAGTCAACTGGGGCTGGCGATCCGCATTCACAAAAAGCTTTGTAACAAATGAATCGACTGTAGGGATATCTGGATATTCCTACAGTCCATTCTCCGCGGCTTCCAGAAGAGAACACCAGTAACCATAAAAATATTTTATGTTATTGAAGATTTGATGAACTTTGAGTCGAAGACTGACAATATTGAGACTAAGTTTGTTATTTTGCTAGTTAAATTGTTAAATAAGCAGGTAAAAACATCACAAAGTTATAACTGTACAAAAATAAGTAAATTCAACAATACTTTTTGATTAAACTTGTTCTTTTTTCAGTTCTGTATTTTTGTCCCCAAGCTGGGTAATCTAAAAGTAAGTGCAATAGCTACTGAAAATATTTGTAAGTAACTGGGAAACTATGAGAATTTTGGTGACGGGCGGTGCTGGGTTTATTGGTTCCCATCTCATCGACCGATTAATGACCGAGGGGCATGAATTAATATGCTTGGATAATTTTTACACTGGTCACAAACGGAACATCCTTAAATGGTTAGGTAATCCGTACTTTGAACTGATCCGCCATGATATTACCGAACCAATTCGGTTAGAAGTGGATCAAATTTATCATTTGGCTTGTCCAGCTTCACCAGTCCATTACCAGTACAACCCAGTTAAAACCGTTAAAACTAACGTCATGGGAACCCTGAATATGTTGGGGCTAGCTAAACGTGTGAAAGCTAGGTTTTTCTTGGCTTCAACGAGTGAAGTATACGGAGATCCAGAAGTTCATCCCCAAGTTGAAGAGTATCGGGGTAGCGTTAATCCCATCGGGATCCGTTCATGCTACGACGAAGGTAAAAGAATTGCTGAGACTTTAGCATTTGATTATTACAGACAAAATAAAGTTGATATTCGAGTTGTTCGGATATTTAACACCTACGGCCCGAGAATGTTAGAAAACGATGGTCGGGTGGTGAGCAACTTTATAGTTCAAGCCTTGCGGGGTAATCCTTTAACCGTGTATGGGGATGGTTCGCAAACTCGTAGTTTCTGCTATGTTTCCGACTTGGTAGAAGGATTCATCCGCCTGATGAATAGCGACTATATTGGCCCAATGAATTTGGGAAATCCTGGTGAGTACACGATTTTACAGTTGGCCCAAGCTGTGCAAAATATGATCAATCCAGATGCAAAGATTAAATTCGAGGCATTACCTTCGGACGATCCCCGCCGTCGCCAGCCTGATATCACCAAAGCAAAAACTTGGTTAAATTGGGAACCTACCATTCCTCTGCAAGAGGGGTTAAAACTGACAATAGAAGATTTCCGCGATCGCATTCAAGGCGATGGCAATAATTCAACCAACTAAGTAGCGCCTAGCATCGCTCTGAATTTTCATGCAAGCTCACCCGCTCGGTAGCTGGTATGCTTAGTGGCTGAGTTTACTAACAGCGTGTTAAGTGTCGTATTGATAACTTCTTTTTGAAGACTACACCCAAAAAAATTAGGGAGTTTAAAGAATGCGTGTTTGCGTGATTGGTACTGGTTACGTTGGTTTAGTCACAGGTGCTTGCTTGGCTCATATTGGGCATGATGTAATTTGCGTAGACAACAACGAAGAAAAAGTTAAGTTAATGAAGTCTGGACAGTCCCCAATTTTTGAGCCGGGACTCTCAGAAATTATGCAGTCTGCCATTCAAACCGAGAAGATTCATTTTACAAGCGATCTTGCTGCTGGAGTTACCCACGGAGAAATTCTGTTTATTGCTGTGGGAACGCCACCTTTACCCACTGGTGAAAGTGATACTCGTTATGTCGAAGCTGTAGCCCGTGGGATTGGAGAAAATCTCAACGGTGGTTATAAGGTGATAGTGAATAAATCTACAGTCCCCATTGGCTCAGGTGACTGGGTGCGGATGCTTGTTCTAGATGGTGTTGCAGAGCAGCAGAAAGCATTAGTACCCGCAGGTGGAGTACCGAGCGATCAGAAATTACCTGAGTTTGTAGCCGAGTTTGATGTGGTAAGCAATCCAGAATTTTTGCGCGAAGGTTCAGCAGTTCACGACACCTTCAACCCCGATCGCATTGTACTAGGAGGCAATAGTCAAAGAGCAGTAGCCTTGATGCAACAACTGTATGCCCCAATTGTGGAACGCAAGTTTGCTGAGGATCAATCTTTACCCCCAGTGCCAATTTTGACGACAGACCTGAGTTCGGCGGAGATGATTAAATACGCCGCCAATGCCTTCTTAGCCACCAAGATTAGTTTTATTAACGAAGTTGCGAATATTTGCGATCGCGTCGGTGCTGATGTCACCGAAGTAGCTAAAGGCATCGGTCTAGACTCCCGCATTGGTAACAAGTTTTTACAAGCTGGTATCGGTTGGGGTGGTTCTTGTTTTCCCAAAGATGTTTCGGCTCTGATTCACACTGCTGAGGATTATGGCTATGAAGCCCAGCTAATGAAAGCTGCTGTTAGTGTCAACGAACGCCAACGCTTGATTGCTTTAGAGAAACTCCAACAAGTTTTGAAAATTCTCAAAGGCAAAACAGTCGGACTACTCGGACTGACCTTCAAGCCAGATACCGACGACTTGCGCGATGCTCCAGCCCTGATTTTAATTGAGCAGCTAAACCGACTGGGAGCGAAAGTCAAAGCCTACGATCCTATTATTTCCCAAACAGGTATGCGTCATGGGCTTTCTGGTGTGCTAGTAGAAACTGATGCCGAAAGACTAGCTGATGGCTGCGATGCTTTAGTACTTGTCACCGAATGGCAGCAGTTCAGCACTCTTGACTATGTGAAGATGGCAAAATTAATGGCTCACCCCGTTATCATCGACGGTCGTAACTTCCTCGACCCTGAAGCAATGATCCGCGCTGGATTCCAATATGTAGGCGTGGGAAGGTAGAGAGTAGAGACACGATTAATCGCGTCTCTACAGGAGTTAGGAGTGATAAGTAAAAATTAATTACAACCTATAATCAATAACTCCTAACTTCCTTCAAAACTTAAAGATTTAAATTACCGCCTAGATGATTCTGGGCGGTATTTAATTTGTATAAAGCTTCATACAAAGCTGTTCAGGAAAACTTTACTTTGAATTTTTGTGTGTTTTTTTCTCATCGAGCGCTATTTGGAATACGTTCAACTTCGGCATATCCACTGAAAATAAGTTTTTGACCTTCAGTTTCTAATCGGTTGAGTCGCATTTTCACTCCATCAAGGTCAAAACGATCCAAATCGACCATATTATCTAAAATTTCTACCAGCGCCACGCTCAAGGTTTGGGAAATTTCCCGTTGTGCTTCTGGCACTTGGTCAAGTTGAATTTTCGGATCTTTGAAGGAAACTCGTCGCCGCCTTTCAATGCCTAAAGCTAGGCTCATGTTCAGGGGAACGAGTTCGCCATTGTTTAAATCTGCTTTTGCTACAAGCTGTAAGCGATTTCCTGGCAATAGCTGTACCTGAACTTCCGTAAAGGAAACTGGTTCACCGCCAGATAATTCTGTCAGGGATGGTACGGAGAGGTTTAGCAGGCGCTTTTTAACCAGTTCCGCGCTAAAGGCTTGGTTGATGCCCGCTTCTGATAAAATTACTTGAGCGATCGCTTGAGTGGGTTGCTTAAGGCTGAGTTTGCCACTTAAAACCGAACCGAAGTCAATGGCCACCGCATCGGTTTCAAAAGACATCTCCTCTACCGCGAAATCTTTCCGAATCACCAAGCCACGACCGTTCATTTTGAAGCTATCAATGCTGCCTTGCAACAGTTTGCTGGAGGGGTAGCAGCGCACAAAGACTTCTACTGACTCGCTTTGGGTAAACAGGTGGCGAATCGTTTGGCTGGCGACCGTATTGAGCATCCGCTCACCCCAATCAGTGCCTTTAGGATCTTGTAAACCAGTAAGTCCGCCGAACATGTGGTTTTTAGTCTCTAGAAGTTCTTTGTACTTTTGTAACAAACTATGAAGAATCCAGCAAGCGATCCCGTGATTAATTGTGCTGATGGGTAGGAGTTGGATAGCTGATGGTAAATAGCTAAATGTGTCAAATATTACCGATTCTACCGTATTTTGTTCACAATTCGTGAAGACACTGTTTATGTGCTTTATGTGCCTCATAGCTCACAAGCACTCCTCATAGATGATGAAGATGATGAAGTTGATTAGGAAGAATTTTGATAAGGTGACTGATTGAAAGAGGCGATCGCCAGTTCGCTATAGTGACGCATTTACTTTAAACTATGGAAATGAATGCAAATGGTTTTTAGAATATGTGTAGAGCTTCTAGATCAGCGTAGGTTTGAGAAGAAACAGTGACACAAGCCAAAACACATCGATCCATTGCAGTGAATATTCCACCAACGCTAACACTTACAGTCACCCACGAGCAGTTAGTTGAGTTGGCGATCGCTAACCGAGATTTACAACTAGAACGAACTGTTACAGGAGAGCTAGTTGTTATGGCTCCAACTGGAGGTACTACAGGAAATAGGAATTTAGATATCGAAGGACAACTATGGTTCTGGAACCGTCAAACAAGACTTGGTAAAACATTTAACTCTTCGACTGGTTTTCACCTCCCTAACGGAGCCGATCGCTCTCCCGATGCAGCTTGGGTAGTTCAAAACAGATGGGACGCACTCACTCCAGAACAGCAAGATGGATTTGTCCCTCTTTGTCCTGATTTTTTACTGGAACTGCGTTCTAAAAATGACAATATGAAACCCCTACGAGCCAAAATGAGAGAATATATAGAAAATGGAGCTTGTTTAGGTTGGCTAATTGACCGAAAAAACAAAAAAGTGGAGATTTATAGGCAAGGCCAGTCTGTAGAAGTTATGGATAATCCCGTAACCTTGTCAGGTGAAGATATCTTGCCTGGGTTTATCCTAGATTTGACCGAGGTTTGGAAATGATTTTGAATGCTATGGTCTCTTATGAAGCGATCGCAACCTCTATGCAAAAATGCGATCGCCTCTCTGCTAATCAAAGCTGCACGATCAAACCTCGAACTGCATCAGATTTTCAAACGGATGCTGATTTTTCCATCGGTAAGCATTAAAATCTCTGAAATCTATCGACAAAATTCTTCCATGTCCCAAGTGTTCTGCTAAAACGACCAGCGAAGCATCAGCAAGATCCATTGGTAAGTTCCTATATTTTTCCATCAGTTCACAAATACGTTTACCATGATGGGGTTGCAAATCAAAAACCGTAAATACCCCTAAAAATAAGTTATTAATGAAACTTACTTGGGCGCGATCGCCCATTCTTGTTAAGAGTAGATAGCAAGTTTCTGTAACGACAGGCCAAGTCGTAATCAGAGGTTCGTTGAGATTGGCAAGTACCATTATTGCTTGAGTGTGGTACGAGTCATGACGATTTGCCAATGCTAACCAAAAGCCAGTATCAACGATGATCATACTTAGCTTTTAAGCCATCTTTCAAAATTGATTTGTAATTTACAGATATATTGGGATCTGCCTCACCGCAACCAATAAAGCCTGTTTCGGTGAGCATTGAGAAAGGATTCCTTTGCTGCTGCTGAAGTTGTTGATAGTACAATTCCAAGGCAGACTTAATCACATCTGTTACAGCCTGATTAGTCTGTTGTTGAATATAGGCTAGTTTGTCAGCATACTCATCATCTAATCGAGCATTGATTCGCATAGTTCTGCTCTCTTGTCATACGATTGTATGACAAGACTAACATATCTGCGACCTCGTCAATAACTTTCGGCGCAGATTATCCAACGCTGCATTTGCACTTACATGACGAATTAAAGCTCGACCTCGCACTGTACCAAACTGATACTCAAAACTTGTCACTTCATCCTTTGGCCCAGCTAAACCAACGTAAACTAAACCCACCGGCTTTGTATCTGTCCCTCCGGTTGGGCCAGCAATACCAGTGATACTCAATCCCCAAGTTGTTGCAAGTCGGGTTTTCACCCCAACTGCCATTTGCTCTGCAATGATCGCACTTACCGCCCCAAATTTATCTAAATCTTCTGGGTTAACCCCCAGCAGCTTAACCTTCACCGAATTATCATAAGAAATTACTCCACCCCAAAAGTAATCAGAACTTCCAGAAATCTCGGTTAACATTTGCCCTAAACCGCCACCGGTGCAAGATTCTGCCACCGAAAGCGTTTCTTTTGATGCCCGCAACAACTGACCGACCACGGAAGCCGGAGTATCATTATTAACGCCGTAAAAATCTAGTCCAGCAATTTCTTTAAGTTGTTTCTCAATGGGCGCAATTAGGGCTTCTGCGGCTGCTTCTGAATTTGCTTTCGCAGAAACTCGCAATCTGACTTCCCCCTTACCTGCATAAGGGGCTACTGTGGGGTTTGGCAATTTCAAATAGGAAGCAACTTTTTCCGCCAAAGCAGATTCACCAATCCCCCAAAACTTTAAACTCCGGCTGTAAATAATGTCTTTACCCCAACCTTGACTTTTGAGAAATGGGACGGCTGTTTCTTCCCACATCGGGTACATTTCACTGGGAACGCCGGGAAAGGTGAAAATCGTGATTTCAGGACGGGGTTGCCAAATAATGCCGGGTGCTGTTCCAGTGGGGTTGGGGAGAATTTCTGCACCTTGGGGAATCAAAGCTTGTTTGCGGTTACTGGGTGACATAACCCGATCGCGTTGGGCGAATTTCTGGGTTATGTCTTCGATGATTTCTGGGTGTTCTACCAAGGGAACTTTAAAAAAATCAGCGATGGTTTCGCAGGTGAGGTCATCTGGTGTTGGGCCGAGTCCACCAGTGAAAATGAGAATTTGCGCTCTGGAAATAGCAATTTCTATAACTTGCTTCAACCGTTCTGGATTATCCCCAACCACTGTTTGATAGTAGTGGGGGATACCTAGCTGCGCTAATTGTTGCGCCAAAAATTGAGCATTGCCGTTGAGGATATCTCCTAAGAGCAGTTCAGTACCAACACAAATAATTTCTGCACTCATTGGAATTGGGAATGGGGGATTGGGGATTGGGAATTGGGAATTGGGGATTGGGGATTGGGAATTGGGGATTGGGAATTGGGGATTGGGAATTGGGGATTGGGAATTGGGGATTGGGGATTGGGAATTGGGGATTGGGAATTGGGGATTGGGAATTGGGGATTGGGTGGGGATTGGGAAGAAGAACTATTTACCAATGCCCCATGCCCCATGCCCAATTATGCTAGTGCTGGTACTGGAATTTCCAGGTGAGGATATAAGGGGAAGCGATCGCACAATGCTGCTACCCGTTGCCGACAATCTTGGGTTACTATGTCGGAATCTGGGGAAAGTAGGCGATCGCTAATAATATTTGCAATCTCGGTAAATTCTGCGACTCCCAAGCCCCGCGTGGTCATTGCGGGCGAACCTAACCTCAAACCACTGGTAACAAATGGCGATTGTGGATCGAAGGGAATAGTATTTTTGTTAGCAGTAATATTCACAGTACTAACTAGCTGATCCGCTTGCTTACCAGTTAGATTTACAGAGCGTAAATCCACGAGGAGTAAATGGTTATCAGTGCCATTTGACACTATCTTTAAACCCCGATTTTGTAGTTGTTCTGCCAAAGCACGAGCATTTTCAATCACTTGGGCAGAATAGGTTTTAAACTCAGGCTTTAGGGCTTCTCCAAAAGCCACTGCTTTACCAGCAATGACGTGTTCCAATGGCCCGCCCTGACTGCCAGGAAAAACAGATTTATCTAGCTTTTTACCTAATTCTGCGTCGCTGGTCAAAATTAAGCCACCTCTAGGGCCGCGCAGAGTTTTATGGGTAGTTGTTGTGACTACATGACAATGAGGAATGGGATCGGGATGAAGACCAGTAGCAACTAAACCAGCGATATGAGCAATATCGGCAAGTAAGTAAGCGCC
Organism: Nostoc sp.; assembly: GCF_036919895.1. Classification (GTDB taxonomy): domain Bacteria; phylum Cyanobacteriota; class Cyanobacteriia; order Cyanobacteriales; family Nostocaceae; genus Nostoc. Next base: position 25,948 of record NZ_JBALBW010000115.1, on the reverse strand, counting down.
AATTTCATCAGCAATACTACGGAACTTTTGAAAATCAATGATCCGGGAATAAGCTGAATAACCACAAATTAAGAGCTTAGGACGCTCCCTCAGCGCCAGCTCCCGAATTTGATCGTAGTCAAGTTGTTCTGTTTGTTGATTGACACCGTAGTGGCTAACTTGAAACCACTTACCTGAGAAATTTACAGGTGAACCGTGGGTGAGATGTCCCCCATGAGACAAATCCATCCCCATAATTTTGTCCCCTGGTTGCAGCAGCGACAGGAACACGGCAAAATTGGCTTGTGCGCCAGAATGGGGTTGGACATTCGCATGAGCAGCACCAAATATCTGTTTAGCGCGATCGATCGCTATTTGCTCGATTTTGTCGATATATTCACAACCGCCATAGTAGCGTTTACCAGGTAATCCCTCGGCATATTTATTTGTTAATACCGAACCTTGAGCCGCCAGTACCGCCGCGGAGGTAAAGTTTTCACTAGCAATCAACTCCAAGTGATCTCGCTGACGCTGTAGTTCGTCGTTGATTAACTCCGCGATCGCTGGATCGGTGGAGGAAAGAAAGTCTGAGTTAGTTTTAGTCACTTCAATTATCCTTATGGAAATTTGTACAACGGCTGATTTTGTTTAGGTGCAGCACCTAACAGTTCTACAGAGGCGATTAATCGTCTCCGTATTCTAGAGTTTTTTTTGTGCCAACTTATTTATTATTAGGCGCAAGCTTGATTAATGCATTAATTATAATAACCTTGCTTTTTGAAGCTGCGCTAATTGACACTCCCCACCTTATGAGTACATTGAAGGTGGGGATTCTACATTCACAGTCAGAACTTGCCCTAGCAGATTTTCACCAACTAGCGTAGAGGTTCCGACTCCTGTAGCGTTACTTTCCTTGTGTCCCAAGGTAGCTTTTGCAAGATTCAGAATATTTTTTGCAGCGTTAACATCCCTTTGCAACTCACATCCACAACTACATTTATGCGTGCGAGTTGAAAGAGATTTTTTAACAATTGTCCCGCAATCACTACATTTTTGAGATGTCATTCTAGGATTAACGGCAACAACAGTATTGTTAAATTTAACCGCGAAATATTCTAACCAATGACGGAAAAGACCCCAAGAGACATCATTAATACTCTTGGCTAGACAGTGATTTTTTACCATGTTCTTAACACTTAAGTCTTCATAGGCTACTAAGGCGTTAGCCTTGCTTGCGTTGCGTCCTAGTCTCTTAGAATGCTCATTACGTTGCCTACTTACTCTTAAATGTTTTCGAGCATATCTCTGTCTTGCTATCCGTCGTTGATTTTTTCCTTTCTCCTTTTTATAGATTTGACGCCCGGCGTGTTTAATTGACTTTTCAGCTTTCCTCAAAAATCTGGGATTTTCTTCATGATGTCCATTGGAGTCGGAGTAAAAATACTCTAATCCCACATCAAGACCGATCTCAGCATCATCTATTCTTGGTTCTAAAGTGACTTCTATATCCAAACAGAATTGAACGTAAAAGCCATCTGCACGTTTAACAATTCTGACTCGCTTAATCGACTTGACAGGATATGCATGAATATCCCACTTCCCCAACAACTTGAGTTGACCAATACATTTTTTATCGGTAAAGGTGATTTGTCTTTTAGTCTGATGTAAAAACCATCCACAAGTCTTATACTCAACCGAACGGTTATCATGCTGAAACCTGGGATAACCCTTTTTACCGACCTTGCCTTTTTTACAATTGTCGTAAAACCGAGCAATTGCTGTCCACGCCCTTTCAGTTGCAGACTGACAAGCCATTGAATTTAATTCTTCGGCAAATACAAACTCTTTACGCAGTGCTGTAGAGTAATTATTTAAAGCTATTTTATTAATTTTTGATTCTCTATGTGAGTCCATCCAATAGCGGATAGCTTTATTCCTGATGAATTGAGTTGTACGAATAGCTTCTTCCATAGCAGCCGCCTGTTTTTTATTGACTACTGCCTTGTACTCTAATACTAACACTGCGTTATCACCTCCTTGCTTATTTTTACTATACTCTGATTGTAGAGTATATTCTGGAGTATATAAAGTGGTTAGACAAAGAAAAATGCAGTTTAATATTAGTGAAGAGGAATATCAAATCATCAAGGAATACTCGGAGAAGAAACAACTGTCTATGGCTGAAATTCTTAGAGATTATATTAAAACCCTCGCATCAATTAATAAGAAATAGCGATCTTCCTCATACATCTGTCCTCTGTATTACCTTCGGTAAAAATCAATTACAGATGCAATCGTCAATTGCCGCCTTACATCCCCTGAGCTATAGACGGATGGGTATTACGGCGTTCAGATAAAACTGCTAGGCGTAGCCCGTCGGAGACATCGCTCTTCCATCGGTCCGGTTTGGCAATTAACTGTCGGGAATACAACGCTTGTAGAACATGACTGCGAACTTCTACCCTAGAAAACTTAAGCAGTCAGGATTTTTGACAAATGAAAAATTGTTTCAAACTTACCTTTGACAGTGGACAAACAGCATTAGCGATTCGAGTCGATCGACAAGCCGAATTACCAGATGCTCTTGAGCGAATCGGGCTTGGCGGTTCGCATTCTATTTTAGTAGTGGTAGGGGGTGCAAGTAAAATCAGTGAAGCTGACTTTCTCCGCATTAAACGTTTATTTACGGAAGTTTTAGCCCCCATCGCCGAAAGTTTGGGAGCTTATGTGGTGGATGGAGGTACGGATGTGGGAATCATGCAACTCATGGGTCAGGCTCGTACCCAGATAGGTGCTAAGTTTGCTTTGATTGGTGTAACACCCGAAAACAAAGTGGCTTTACCTAATCAACAAGAACTTACTGCTGATTCGACACCGTTAGAGCAAAATCATACTCATTTTGTAATGGTTCCTGGCGATAATTGGGGCGACGAGTCTCCTTGGATATCTCGCGTTGCAACTGTGCTGGCTAATAACGCACCTTCGCTGACTATACTTTTAAACGGTGGTGAAATTACCTTTGAGGATGCGTTTTATAGCATTAAGACTGGAAGGTTAGTTGTTGCGATCGCTGGTAGTGGTAGAACCGCAGATATCCTTGCAGATGCCTTGCGTGGAGAGGCTACTGATGAACGAGCCAAAAAGTTAGCTAAATCTGGTATATTACAATACGTCAACTTAATCGATATAGAGAAAGGAGTTGAAAATATAAGCAAAATCATTAAAGATTTGCTTTCTAATTAGGAGTAAATAATGGCAAAAAAAAGATAGTTATCAGTAATTTTGAATTTTAGATTTTGGATTGAAGGAAAAATCCCAAATCCAAAATCTAAAATTAGCTGAGGTAATTAACCACCCTTGGGTGCAGCATCTCCAGGCCCTGCGGTGACAATTACTAGATTTTCTGGCTTAATTAAATCCTCAATTACCTTTTGGATCTGAGCCATAGTGACTGCTTGAATCTGCTGGGGAAAATCTCGGATTTCCGATCGCGAAAGTCCCAAGACAGAATTATCCAAAATGATGCTTGATACATCACTCGGATTAGCTAAATCCACAGGGTAGCTATTAGTAATTGAGCGTTTTGCCGTATTCAATTCAGCTTCAGTTACTCCTTGCTCGCGCAACTGTTTAAGTAAACCGAGAGTACTGGCGATCGCTTTTTGGGTATCAAGAGGAGCAGTCTGCATCTGAATCAAGAACGGGCCGGGATTGATTCCGGCAGCAAAAGCACTATAGATACCGTAGGTTAGACCAAGGCGATCGCGCACTTCTGTACCCAAGCGGCTCGATAAGGTATCACCACCCAAAATCTGATTCAGTATCACTGCTGCATAATAACGCGAGTCTTTCCGAGAAATGCCGTTGTAGCCGATGTAAGTAACTGCCTCTGCTTTACCAGGAATTACTTTGTTTAAACGTGTCAAAGTTTTTGGGAATGGCACGGATGATATTTTTAGCACAGGTGGCTTACCTGTGACTTGCCATTTGTCAAACGCCTGATTCAACAAAGTTTTTACCTTAACTGGATCGAAGTCTCCAACTATTGCGATCGTTGTGCCATCTGGTCGGTAGTGTGTCTGGTAGAAGCCAAGTAAATCATCACGAGTAATGCTCTTTAAGCTATCGAAGGTGGGAAAGCTATGGAATGGATGATTTTCTGGGTAAATTGCCTGCTGGAATACCTGTCGGCTCAGTCCTCTGGGGTCATCTAGCTGGACTTTGAGACTTGTTAATGCCCTCTGACGACTCAGTTCTAACTGTTCGGCGGGGAAAGTGGCATTTTGTAACACATCTGCCAGAGTTTGAATCAATATCGGCAGGTTCGCAGAAAGTCCCTCACCGCTAATGTTAACTCCCTCGCGGCTGGTACTGAAGTTCAAACCGGCTCCCCGGTCTTCTAAGGTTTTTGCTAGGGTAAGAGCATTTTTAGTCTTTGTCCCATTCATCAAGTTAGCCGCAGTCAGATTTGCTAATCCAGCTTTTTGATTGCCGTCAAATTCAGTACCAGCGTTAATTTGTCCACTTAGGTTAATGGTGGGGAGGCTGCGATCGCCTAACAACAGAACCCGCAAACCATTATTCAAGGTAAACTCTTCTGGTAGTGATTGTTTGGCCGAATCTGTAGTTGATGTGGCAGGTGGAAGATATTTAGCCAGTTCTGCCGGATCTACAGGTTTACCGGGGCTGAAATTTTCCACCGTGCGCCCAGAACCACCAGTAGAAGTCCCTGGTTTCCCATCTGGTTGAGTTGGCTCAAAGAAGCCGATGGTTTGTTTAGCTGGATTTAGGTAAGTTTTGGCAACTTGCTGTACTTGGGCTGGGGTGACTTTAGCGATCGCAGCCAGATACTTTTCAATAAAATGATAATCACCTGCGATCGTTTGGTTATATGCCAGTTGGGTAGCTTGACTTGTAATATCTTGATTACCCAAGATATACGAGGCTTGCAGTTGCGTCTTCGCCCGGTTCAATTCTTCTGTGGTGACTGGCTGCTGTTGTAATTTTCCTAAAGATTCTTGAAGCACCTGGGCAATTTTACTTAACTCTTGACCCGGAGCCGCCGTAGCACTAATATCATACCAACCTGGTTCAATGAGTTCGGCAGCACCACCACTTACTGAACTAGCGAGTCCAGATTCTACCAAAGCTTGATAAAGCCTAGAGCTACGTCCACCTGTGAGAATGGCATCCATCACATCAATTGCCGGCACATCAGGATGCTTGATATCTGGTAAAGGATACACAGCTTGCAGTAGTGCCGCACTTCCAGGTTGTTTCAAAACAATGGGTGCTTTTTTAGTAGTAGAGGCAACTGGAGAAGACGGGGCGACCTTTGCCCGTGTTCTTTTTTCTTCGTTTCCTCGTTTTGCCAACTTCCCATAAGTTTCTTTAACAATTTTGAGTACAGGTTCTGTGGCAAAATCCCCCGTAATCACCAACGTGGCATTGTCTGGGCTGTAGTAGGTTTGGTAATAATTCCGCACCTGTTCCACCGTGAATTTTTCTACATCAGCTTTTGTGCCTCCCACAGATAAGCCATAAGCTCTCGTAGGGAAAGCATCTCGCATCACTGCCCGATCTAAGCGATAGCCTGGTGAATTTTCGTACCCCTGTAACTCAGAGATTACCACCCGCTTTTCACTCTTTAGTTGCTCAGTTCCAATTAAAGAGTTTTCCATGCGATCGGCTTCCAGTGTCAACAATGCTTCGAGTCTGTCTCGTTGCACTGTGCCAAAATAAGCTGTTTCGTCATAACTTGTAAAAGCATTAAACTGACTACCCAAGGCACTAAACAACCTGCCAAACTGCACAGGACGGTCAGTTGTCCCCTTGAACATCAGATGTTCTAGCTGGTGAGAAAGGCCATTTTCTCCCTTAACCTCGTTACGGGAACCAACTTTATACCAAACTTGCACGCTGACCACTGGAGCAGTATGGACTTCTTTGGTTAGCACCGTTAAACCGTTGTCCAATACCGTTTTTTTTACGCCTTGGGTTAATGAGGCAGCAGATACGGGTACAACTGCTGTCGGTGTTGCAGCATTGGTGAAATTGCCCGAAAACGGCACGATAGTTAGGAGCAGACTGAGAAAAAAACCTATAAACATATATGAACGTAGCTTCATAAGCAATGCCAAATGCCAAATTTCTAATTTTGAAGAAAAATTCAGAATCAATTAGTAGGGGACTCGCTACCCCAGTGCTATCCGCCAGCCATACAGAATTCATTTTGACTCCTGAATTCTGTTTTGACAAAACAAAACCTTAGTACCACTTTGTGTAAATCAGAAGACTTACATTCTCGGCTTTTTTATCATTTTTAATGGTAGCCTTATTTTTTCTATGCCGTAATAGTCGGTTTTCAAGTTTACCTATTTGCAACACGCTTACGAGCAATATTCCACAGGTTTATAAACTGAAGCCCTATGGATATATAGCGTTTCTTAATCACATGAGTTACATCATAGCCCCCTCATCGCTTGAGGGGAGGGGGTTGGGGGTGGGGGTGGGGTTCTTGTACCTCACTCAACTGAGAACCGCTATAAGGAAATTTGACTTTTAATAGCTATTACTGCAATTTGGGGAGAATTATAGGGAACCATATAACTGTAGCTTTCACTCCTGCTTTCTCAGGTAATTCTTTTATGGCTAATAGTTTATCTCTAAAAATCCCACTCCCGACACCAATGAAAGAAGCTTCTTTAGAAACAACTGGTAATCATCTAAATATTAAATACCTCAAGCTTGTTAATCATACTGGTAGTGGAAGAAAACAATGGTCTTACGAATATGAAAAATACGGAAAAGAAAAATATTGTAAAGGTGATAGCTTCCCTTTGCATTGGGCAATGAACGAAGACAAAAAGAAAGGATTGAGCGAGGAGGAAATTAATAAGATATTGGCACGAAAAGAAAAGGATGCAAATAGAGCAGTTCAGGGCTATCGCATTCTCTTGTGCCAAAATAATTATAATCATGGTCATCGCGTAACTCATGTGGTGGAAACAGTTATTTCCACTGCTGAGAAGACAGATGAGATGTGGACACGCCTAGTTCAGGTAATTTGGGTTGCACAACACCCTTGGGAGAAATATGCACCACAGACAAAAAATGTAATTGGCGACTTTTTATTCAAAGGTGGTAACTTAATCAGTGCTAATGCTCCCTCAATTGTTCTGAATTTAGATGCACTGAAATAATTTGAGCTTATGGAAATAATCTAGTACAGCGCAGCGGAAATAAACCACCCATTCTAAATCAATGAAACCCTTACGGTATAATAATTACGAATTACGAATTACGAATTACGAATTACGAATTACGCCGTGTTGTACTAGTGCGTTACACTGCGTTAACGCACCCTACAAATAAATAAACCCTTAAACTTCTACATTCAAAGCACGCACCAAAAAAGCCCATTTATCTGCGGCTTCTTCGATAATTTTAGCTGTGGGTTTACCTGCACCATGCCCTGCCTTAGTCTCAATTCTAATTAGCGTTGGTGCATCACCTGCGTGAGCCTCTTGCAAAGCGGCGGCAAATTTGAAACTATGAGCAGGGACAACGCGATCGTCATGATCGGCTGTGGTAATTAAGGTTGCTGGGTAAGCTGTATCTGGTTTGATGTTGTGGAGTGGCGAATAAGCATACAGCGCTGGAAACTCTTCGGAATTATCTGCTGAACCATATTCGGAAGTCCAAGCCCAACCGATGGTAAATTTGTGAAACCGCAACATATCCATCACACCGACGGCGGGGATTGCTGCACCAAATAAATCGGGGCGCTGTGTGATGCAAGCACCAACTAATAAGCCACCATTACTACCACCTGCGATCGCTAGCTTATCTGTCTTAGTATACTTATTTGCAATCAACCACTCAGCAGCGCCAATAAAGTCATCAAAGACATTCTGCTTTTTATCCTTCATTCCTGCTTGATGCCATTCTTCGCCGTATTCTCCACCGCCGCGTAGATTGGGCATAGCATAGATACCACCCATTTCCATCCACACCAACAGACTCACCGAAAAGCCAGGTGTCATTGAGTTATTAAAACCACCATAGGCATAGAGATAAGTGGGGTTATTTCCATCTAATTTAATACCCTTTTTGTGGGTAATAAACATTGGTATTCTAGTACCATCTTTGCTCTGATAAAAAACTTGTTTTGTCTCGTAATTATCTGGATTAAAATCTACCTGTGGCTGGCGAAAAACGGTACTTTTACCACTTATCATATCGTAGCGATAGATAGTTCCTGGTGTAGTGAAGCTAGCGTAACTATAAAACGTTTCGGTATCATGACGTTTCCCAGCAAAACCTCCGGCTGAACCCAGTCCAGGTAATTCTACCTCACGAATAAACGCACCTTTGAGGTCAAAGATTTTAATTTGGCTATGAGCATCTTTGAGGTAATCAGCAACAAATTGGTTATTGAGTATGCCTACACTTTCCAAGGTTTCTGCTGATTGGGGAATGATTTCTTGCCAATTTTCTGGTGCAGGGTTTTTAGTGTCAATGGCAATAACTCTTCCTCGTGGTGCGTTTAAATCGGTGCGGAAATAAAAGACGCTATCATCATTATCAACAAAGCTATAATCTGCCTCAAACTGGTTAATTAATTCTACAACTTCAGCATTAGGGTTAGTTAAATCTTTGAAAAAAACTAAATTTTTGGAGTCAGTACCCAGCCAAATAGAAATTATTAGATAGTGTCCATCTTCAGTAACACCACCACCAAAACCCCATTCTTTTTGGTCAGGACGATGATAAATTAGTATATCTTCTGACTGAGATGTTCCTAGTTGATGATAGTAGAGCTTTTGATAATAGTTAACATCTTCTAATTGAGTTTTTTCATTCGGTTCATCGTAGCGACTGTAGAAAAAACCTTGATGATCGTGTGTCCACGATGCACCAGAAAATTTAATCCACTTTAGATGATCTTGTAGGTCTTCACCAGTTTCAACATCGCGTACTTTCCACTCTTGCCAATCCGAACCAGATGTGGATAGACCGTAAGCTAAAAGTTTACCATCTTCGCTAATAGATAATCCTGAAAGAGCAACAGTGCCGTCTTCTGAGAGTTTATTAGGGTCAAGTAAAACTTTGGGTTCGCCGTCGAGAGTTTTCAGAGTGTAGAGGACACTTTGGTTTTGTAGTCCGTCATTTTTAAAATAAAAGTAACGTTCGCCTTCTTGAAAAGGGATACCATATTTTTCATAATCCCAAAGTTTGGTAAGGCGCTGTTTAATTTTTTCTCTGGCAGGAATTTCGCTCAAGTAGCCAAAGGTAATTTTATTTTGGGCTTCAATCCAAGTCCTTGTTTCTTCAGAGTCAGGATCTTCTAACCAACGATAAGGATCTGCGACTGAAGTACCGTGATAGTTATCGACTTGATTGCTTTTGTGGCTGGATGGGTAGGTGAAGAGTTTTTTAGAGGAGGGCATAATCTCACGTCGAAAGTGCTTCTTTACATACTACAAAAGCTGACCAAATCTGCGGGAAAATTCTAAGGAAAAAGAGTAGCTGCTGGTTTACTACTAAGCACAATAAAGACCTAACCCCCAGCCCTTCCCTACAAGGCTACCGTGTATACACAAGTCCTAAAAACCTAGCTTGATGACGCTTTCCTCATTCTCATATACAGCATGGGAATGAGAGAAATAGCATTGTCAGTCGATGCAATGTGATTGTTAGTCGATACAATGCCATTGTCAGTCGATACAATGCCATTGTCAGTCGATACAATGCCATTGTCAATTGATGCAATGTGATTGTTAGTCGATACAATGCCATTGTTAGTTGATGCAATGCCATTGTTAGTCGATACAATGCCATTGTTAGTTGATGCAATGCCATTGTTAGTCGATACAATGCCATTGTATGGTCAAGAGACTTATGTTTACACCGTAGCCCTACAAGGGAAGGGGAGTAAGATTCAAAGAACAGCAGGGTTTAGTAGACTACTTGCCACCAACCCAAGGCTGGTCCAATAAAACGGATAGTTGCCCATCCTACAACCATAAGGCCAATGCCTATCCAGGCACCACGAGTTGTCCAAGTGACAAATTGTTCGCCTTGAGTTTTTGTGATGGGAACCCAAGGCAAGATGCGAGTTTCTTGACCGTATGTTTCCCCTTGTGTGGTTTTACGACGCTTTGCTTCACCCATAATCAGCAACTCAAATTTTATTTAGGTTCTAAATTTATCTTGCCAGGAATCATGGCTATAGACAATTAGGGCATTGGGCATGGGTCATTGGGCATTGGGCATGGGGCATTAGCAAATTACTTTAAGCAGAATTTTCTTCATCGGTGTTAGTAAATAGACTGGGGTCGAGATAGTTAATGCGGGCGAGAGGACTTAAGGCGGTGAGAATTTGAGCGCCGTAGCTACGGTTAACTACACGACTATCAAGTAATGCAACAATGCCTTGACTTTCTCGGACTGGCGCGATCGCTCTTTGTAATTCACTTAAGGCTGTCGGCAATAAATATAAACGAAACCAATCTTGATGCGATCGCTTATAAAGTGCTACCCTACCAGCTACAAGCGGATTTTCTAAAGATGGTAGAGGTAAAGTAGCAATAATTAACAGATGGGGTGCTGGCAAAACTCGCTGATGTTCTCGCCAAAATTCCCAACCGCTAATTAAAATACCATTTTCATCTAAACAAGTTTTTTCTACCTGCACCCGCGAACCAAATTCTGAAGCCAAAATTGTCGCCACTTGAGCCTTGAGTGGTACATCTCCCACCAAGACAACTGTTAATCCTGGTGCTGTAGCACTAAGACAAACCAGTGTGCGGACTTTGTGAATAAATGCCGCTTGAAATTCTGGCGTGTTGGGTAGAGGCAATTTATAGGGTACATACAGCTGAATTGCTTCGGCTTGACTCTCTGAAGAAAACTTTAGACAAGTTAAATCGTCCAAACCAAGGCGCTGTCGAAAAAGAGGAGCCTCTGTTTCTGGTTCTATGGCACTGCCAATTAAAACTACTGGTTGTCGCTGCCACAAGGGTGAGAGGATTTCTCTTAATTCCATTGGGGCGTAGTGCAAAGAAAATAAACCTTGCCGATGGGCAATAGTCGCCCAGAAGAGGGGAGGGGGGGCAGGGGGAAGCAGGGGGAGCAGGGGAGGCAGGGGGGAAAAGATTTTCGTTAAGGGTTTGTAATTGCTGCCAGAAATGTTTCCAAGTATCTGGGAGGTTTGCTGGATCTAAAGCAGCATAAAGACGGCTTAAAATCTCTATTTCTGGCTGGGAAATTAGGTAGCACTCATAAGGATTAACAGGATGCTGAAAAAGTTCGTGTGTTAGTTGTATCCGTGCTTCGCTAATTGCCTCAGCTTGATTTGGACAAGCCAGTATGAGTTCATCCCAATCATGGGGTTGAATATCTTGGGTAAGTCGATCGCGCACCCAATCTTCGAGATCGTCTACCCCATCAATAATTGTCGGGATGCCTTCGGGAAAGCGATCGCCACCAGCAAATTGTCCTCTTAACCAAGCTTCTGGAGAGGTTAACAGTAGCCCTTGGAACTCAGCATCAGGCCAAGCATCACCTGTTCTAATCGATTTATTGGCTGGTAGCCATTGCTGTAAACGAGGAATTTCCACCCGCAGTAGAAGTTGTTGCACTGCTTCTTGAGCAACAATAATTACAGGGCCATGCCACATTAGGGCTGATGCTACAAAACTAGTACGATATCGCCCTTGATAGCCACAAACCGCTCCTACTTGAATTAGGGCGCTACGTCCCAGGCGCAAGGCGCGTGCTACCAACCGTGCCATCGTCAAATGATGGGGCCAGGAAGGGAACCCCGCTTGCGATCGCAAAAAGTTATGTAGTGACAAATGAACTTCTGCCTCAATCACACGCTTTTAATTCCATACAAAGTGACTTTTATCTTCCAATTACCCCATTTCTATTATGTTGTCATTGGTCATTGGTCATTTGTTTTTGACCAATGACCAATGACCAATGACCAATGACCAATTACCCACTACCCTGAATTATGCCAACTTACACAGGAATTTCCAGCGAAGCTTTCAGGCATCCACTAGATCGCCAAGCCGAGCAAGCTTTACGCAATTTACCGGGATTTGATTTAATCGCTCGTAAATTTGTGGAATTTATCTACGAACGCCCTCAATTAGTCTATCTAATGGGTAACTCCATCCAAGTCGGGCCGCGTCAATATTCCACTATTTACCAGATGTTTCGGGAATGCGTCCGAGATTTGGACATTTACCCAGAACCTGCACTGTTTGTCTCGCAAGATCCCCAAGCAAATAGCTATGCCTTGGGGCAAGAAAATCCTTACATAGTCATAAATACAGGGATACTCGACTTACTAGACGAAACTGAGATTCGGGCGGTGCTAGCCCATGAACTGGGGCATATTAAATGTGGTCATACTATTTTAATTCAAATGGCGATGTGGGCGATGAGTGCTGCTTCCGCCTTGGGAGAATTGACCTTCGGCATTGGTAATTTTGTAACACAAGGCTTGATTTACGCCTTTTTTGAGTGGCGGCGTAAAGCTGAGTTATCATCAGATCGCGCCGCGCTACTGGTGATGGATGACTTGAATCCTGTGATGTCAACGATGATGAAACTCTCTGGCGGGAGTAAAAAATATGCCAATGAATGTAGTTTACAAGAGTTTATCAAGCAGTCAGAAAATTATCAGGCGCTTGATGAGGATGGACTGAATCAGATATATAAATTCTTGATTTACAATGGCGCTCAGGGTACGATGTTGAGCCATCCTTTCCCAGTGGAACGGCTGCATTACTTACGGGCGTGGGCAGTATCCGAAGAATATCAGCAAATTCGCCGAGGAAATTATCAGCGATCGCCAGCTTCAGGATCGGTAAATGTTTCAGCAGAATCTTCCGCAAATGAAACAGATAATTTGCGCCATCAAATTGAAGAATTACAACGGGAAATCAACAGAATGAGAAGACCTGATAATAATTCGTAATTCGTAATTTAAGGAGTAATCACCGTAGGGCGGGGACTGGCATTAGTAAATAGTGCCTGCCCTACTTAATATTGATGCAAGATGTGAGTTTTACCGCATTAACGTACTTTTGGGGGTAGGATAAATTCAATATTCAAAATTAGAGACTTAAAAACTGCTTAACTATATCTGAGCGTTAAATGAGATGTAGGCATTTATCAATATGGCAATTCACTTGACAAAACGGCTCTCTGTGTTCGCTGCTATTCTAAGTATTGTCCTTTCCATGCCGGGAATTGCCTTAGCTGTACCGGTTCAACTACATACTAATTCTGGTGTCATTTTCGCCCAAATTCCTAAAACAGCAAGCTACTCCACCTCGTCAGAGATTAACCTAACTCCCTTGCAAAGACAAGAACTCCAGGCTGTGCGTCAGAGAAGAAATAGGGAAATTGAGGCAGTATTAAACACATCACAACGTATCCAACTTAATCACAATCTCCGGGCTGGTAATAATATGAATCAAGCCCTACAAAATTTAAATTTGCAACCAGAACAACAAGACTTGGTAAAGGCGATCGTGCAATTTACCAACTTGAAAATGAAAGCTGTTTCATCTAAACATTCGCTAAAAATAGTAGAGAAATAAAGGTTTAACTTGTAGAGTAAAATTTTGAGCTTTTGTCAGAGAGGATATCAATAATATTTTCTCTGTCATAGTTTTGGATAAACTACACCAAGAAACGTGAGATTTAGTGTCTCTACGGGATTTTGATGATTTAATGGGCAACTTACGCTAGCGATGCCTACGGCGGGCTGCGCCAACGCTTGAGATAATCAGATACACATAGGGTTGTCGCTGCCTGTAGGGGATTTTAGTGCAAATATCTCTTCCTCTCAACTTTTGCAGCATCTATAATTAATCTTGCCCTATTTAGTTCGTTACCATGTCGGAAGAAGATATCCGAGCCGCAAGGCTGGAGAAAGTAGAACAACTCAAGCAGCTAGGGACTAACCCTTATGCCTATCGTTGGGAATCTACCCATCATGCAGCGCAGTTGCAAGAGCAATTTGCCGATTTAGCCAGTGGTGAAGAAGTTGATTTAGAAGTTGCGATCGCTGGGCGCATTATGGCGCGTCGCGTTTTCGGTAAACTGGCTTTCTTCACTTTACAAGATGAAACTGGCACAATTCAGCTTTATTTAGATAAAAACCGCATCCAAGAAAGCATGGCAGATATTGATGCTGATGCTTTCAATCATTTAAAACAACTCACAGATGCAGGTGACATTCTGGGAGCCAAAGGTACTATTAAACGGACTGAAAAGGGCGAGTTATCTGTCTACGTTAAACAATATACTATCCTGACTAAATCCCTGTTGCCCCTACCCGACAAATGGCATGGATTAACGGATGTTGCGAAGCGCTACCGTCAGCGTTACGTTGACTTGATTGTTAACCCAGAAGTGCGCCAAACCTTCCGCCGTCGCGCTCAAATTACAGCTGGGATTCGCCGTTATTTGGAAGAACGGGATTTTCTCGAAATTGAAACGCCAGTTTTGCAAAGTGAAGCTGGAGGTGCAGATGCACGTCCATTTATCACCCACCACAACACTTTAGAAATGGAATTGTATCTGCGAATTGCCACAGAACTCCATCTTAAGCGGTTGATTGTAGGTGGTTTTGAAAAGGTGTTTGAATTGGGACGGATTTTCCGTAACGAGGGAATTTCAACTCGACACAATCCCGAATTTACGACAATTGAACTTTACCAAGCCTACGCCGATTACAACGATATGATGGCGCTGACTGAGGGAATTATTACCACTGTCGCCCAAGATGTAATTGGTACATTGCAAATTACCTACCAAGGAGAACCTATAGATTTAACTCCACCTTGGCGACGGGTAACAATGCACGATTTAGTTAAAGAATTTACCGGCTTGGATTTCAATTCTTTTCAAACATTAGAAGAAGCAAAAACAGCAAGTAAAAATGCTAATATTCCTGGTGTAGATGAAGCCAAATCAATTGGTAAGTTACTAAATTTAGCTTTTGAAGAAAAGGTAGAAGCTAATTTAATTCAACCTACCTTTGTAATTGATTACCCTGTAGAAATTTCGCCCCTAGCAAAACCCCATCGTTCTCAACCTGGTTTGGTGGAAAGATTTGAGTTATTTATCGTCGGGCGAGAAACTGGAAACAGCTTCTCAGAACTTACAGATCCCATCGATCAAAGAGAACGCCTAGAAGCCCAAGCTGAAAGAAAAGCTGCTGGTGACTTAGAAGCCCAAGGTGTAGATGAAGACTTTTTGACAGCCCTTGAATACGGTATGCCACCTACAGGTGGTTTAGGAATTGGGATCGATCGCTTAGTAATGTTATTAACTGATTCTGCCAGCATTCGGGATGTAATTGCCTTTCCTCTACTCAAGCCAGAAGGCAGCGTTATTAAGCAATATAGCTATGAGCCAAAAACTCAAACACTGACTATTGAATTTGACAGTGGAAGTGTTTACGAGTATTTCAAAGTCTCTCCTAGTGTCAAAGAAGACTTAGATAATGCTCCGTCTAAAGGTCAATACTTTAACAAGTTTATTAAAGGAAAATTTAAATTTGAACAATTGAGTTGACCGATTCAAGCATATATAGCAAGGGACTGGGGACTAGGGACTGGCAACTGGGTGAAAATTTTTTTTGTGTCTAAGTTTCATCATCTTTTGATGTTGATGTCCTAACCACCTTGGCTGTTGCTATAATCTGAATTCTTCATTTGATACTGAAATAACCGCAAAATCTAGCTGTCACAACCAGGTTTTGCGGTTATTCAACAAACCCATGACTACATGGGATACCCAATAGAGTAATTGCAGAAATTGGGACAAACTGTTGGTTTAGCCACCCCAGATTTTCTCTAAAACTGCGTTTGGTGAGATATCCGCCGTTTTTCCTGTGGGGGATGCAATAGCCAAAAATTTATCGTTTTTCGGCAGCAACTTAGCTGCATCGGTGGGCCCAAATAGGGCGATGGTATAGGTTTTAACTGCAACACTTAGTTGTAGTGCTGGACTATCAGTAGACAACATCAAATTTGCTCCGGCGATTATAGCAGTTAACTTGCCAATATCATCTGGGGCAGTCACCTTGATATTTGGAGAAGACCCCAAAAGCGATCGCACAAACTGCTCGTCGTCAGTCCCCTTAATCACCACCACAGGCAGTTCAGGCTGCTTGTCTTGGAAGCCTTGAATAATTTGATGCCAACTTTCCACAGGGTAGATTTTATCCAGTTCTTTTGCCTGGGATAAATAACCAGAACCGCCATGAATCAGGATATAACCTGTTTCATGTACGCCTAAGCGTTTCTGTTCCTTTTGTGCCCACTCAATATCTGGTTTTGGCACATTTACTGCTAACTCTGGGACAGGACTATTTATTTCCAATGGTTGCAGCAAATCGTGATATACTGCCGCCGCATACTGGGATGGTTTAAATGGCACAGCGTGGGTCAGAAAAACCGAACCCTTGCCTTTGTAGCCAATACGTATGGGAATTCCTGTCAACCAAAGTAAAAGACCTAGCAACCAAATTTGCTTCACAGCAATGACAACATCGTATTCGCGATCGCGAATTGTCCCCACCAAGTTACCCCAATCTGCCAGACTATTACGGTCGCGAAAATCAAAGTTCAGCACCTCGTGAACTGACTTGCTCACTCGGTAGGCAGCCTTTGACCGGGGTTCAACAACGACATCTATCTGAGCGTTAGGGTAATTGCGCTTCAGGTCATCTAGAGTCGGAAAGAAGAGAATTTGGTCGCCAATTCCGCCAGGTACAAGGGCTACTACTCGCATAATATTTATTGACGCTTACTCGCTCCCTATTTTAGGGGAAAATATATAGCTTAAAGATTGAGGAATTCTGTGTATTTACTAATTCCAGCTGCGGGAATCGGAAAAAGAATGGGTAGTAACCGCAATAAACTCTTGCTGAAAGTGCGATCGCAACCAATTATTGCCTGGACTCTCTTAGCCGCAGAAGCCGCCAATACAATCAGTTGGATCGGGATTATTTCTCAGCCTAGCGATTGGCCAGACTTCAGGGCAATTCTCACCGATTTGAAGCTGACTAAACCTGTGGAATTGATTCAAGGTGGCTCCACCCGTCAGCAATCTGTTTACAATGGCTTGCAGGCTTTGCCAGTAGCCGCAGAACAAGTGTTAATTCATGATGGGGCTAGATGTCTCGCCACACCAGATTTATTTAACTCTTGTGCCGAGGCCATTCGCCACTATCCCGGTTTAATTGCTGGTGTACCCGTCAAAGACACCATCAAAGTTGTCGATGAACAAGGCATAATTCAAGAAACACCCGACAGACGAAATTTGTGGGCTGCACAAACTCCCCAAGGATTTAATGTCAAGTTGTTGAAACAGTGCCACGCTGAAGGTGTCCGGCAAGGTTGGGAAGTAACTGACGATGCCGCTTTATTTGAAAAGTGCGGTATTGAAGTGCGAATTGTCGAGGGAGAGGAGACAAATTTGAAGGTGACTACTCCCCAAGATTTAGCGATCGCAGAATTTATTCTTACAAATAGAGGTGCTTGAGGGATTGGGGAAATAACTAATCCCCAATACTTTGACAATTTACGATATAATGCCACACACTTGTTGATTGTTAGTTGTCATGTACTAATGACCAATGACTAATAACCAATGACTAATGACTAAATGATTACAGCCACAGCGACGAAGATAGAAGCAATTCTCTATTTAAAGGGTAAACCCTTGTCGCTCGGCGAAATCGCCGAGTATGCCGCGTGCGATCGCGCCACTGTCAAAGAAGGCATGATTGAACTAATGGACAACTATGCCCACCGAGATAGCGCCCTAGAGGTAATAGAAACCCCAGATGGTTATAGTTTGCAACTAAGGTCTGACTTTCATGATTTAGTGCAAACGATGATCCCAGTAGAGTTGGGTGTAGGTGCATTACGGACTTTAGCAGCGATCGCCCTCAATAGTCCCATACTCCAGAGCGACTTGATTAACTTGCGCGGTTCGGGAGTATATCAACACGTTCCAGAACTCGTAGAACTTGGTTTCATCCGCAAACGCCGAGACAGCGATTCTCGCTCCTACTCACTCCAAGTAACCCCAAAATTTCATCAATATTTCCAAATAGAACAACTTCCGCAAATTCTTTCCAATAGCCAGAAGGAAGAACAACTAGAACTAGAACTAGAACTAGAACTAAAAGCTGTAGGCACTGGGGACTAGGGACTAGCGACTGGGACTAGAAAAATTACCCAATCCCCAATTCCCAATCCCAATTCCCAACGACTTATACCCGTGGTGAATGCGCTAGCCTTGTACTATGGTTTAGAGTAGAGTTAGCAATTAAGCTAAATAAAACTGCCAATGGTGTTTAATCCTGACTTTTTAAATGACAACTCTGAGGAACACCCTAATCAACTTCTTTCCGACCACTCTGAAGAATACCCCAATCAGTTACTCAAATATCTACAACATCAGTCTCCTGATGTTTTAGCGAGGATTGCTCAATCCGCCAGCCCCGAAATTAAACAAATTATCTCGCAAAATGTCCAAGGGCTAGTGGGAATGCTCCCCGCAGAAAATTTCAACGTCCAAATCACAACAGATCGGGATAACTTAGCTGGGCTTCTAGCGTCGGCCATGATGACAGGGTATTTTTTGCGCCAAATGGAACAAAGAATGCAGTTAGAGCATTTGTCTAATGGTCAGTAGTTATATAGTCAATAGTCAAACATTCTGGGACTATTGACTATATAATTTGTAATGACGCTCTCTACGAATTACGAATTATTCTGACTACTTCCTTTCAGGATAAGCTCCTGATTGTACCTTGAAGGTTTGAATTTTCCCGCTACGGTTAACTTCGATAGTTAAAATATCACCAACTTTGCTGGACTCTACCAGCTTTTGAACTTGGGCTGAGGTTTTAACTGCTTTACCGTTAACTTTTTGAATCACGTCTCCAGGAAGCAATCCTCCACTCTTGGCTGGAGAATCGCCTGTGACTCCTTTAATCACAATCCCAACATCCTGCTGAATGTTAAGTTGATTTTCTTGATTAATCTGCTGTTTCTTCATGGGAGAAAGGTCTGCCATTTCAATACCTAAGAAGGGATGTTCTACACGCCCTTTGGTAAAAAGTTCATTGGCAATGCGGGCGGCGGTTTCAATAGGGATAGCGAAACCGAGTCCTTGAGCATCAGCGCGGATGGCAGTATTAATACCAATAACTTCGCCTCGGGCGTTTAACAAGGGGCCACCAGAATTACCAGGGTTAATTGCGGCATCAGTTTGAATAAAGGTGACTCGCTTATCTGGGACACCAACTTGAGTGCTAGTGCGATCGGTAGCGCTGATGATGCCAATAGTGACAGTATTATCTAAACCTAGAGGATTGCCAATTGCGATCGCCCATTCTCCTGGTATTAAGTTTTGCGAATTACCCAGTTTCACAGTCGGTAAATGATTCGCTTTTATTTTTACCACTGCCACATCTGTTACAGAATCAACTCCTACCACCTTTCCCTCTAAACTTCGACCATCCTTGAGGGTGACTTGTACTGTATCCGTATCTGCTACTACATGAGCGTTAGTGAGTAATTCTCCATCTTCACTCAAAATAAATCCCGATCCCGTACCCCGCTCAATCCGTTCTTCGGGAATTGGTTGCTCATCCTCTCCAAAAAACCGCCGCAAGAGAGGATTTTTTAATGCGTCGGAGATGGGATTAGCGACTTTGCGAGTGGCATTAATTCGCACCACAGCCGGGCCGACTTTTTGCACTGCCGTCGCAATAAAATTCACATTACTATCGCCCCCACTAGCCCCAATTTGTGCGCTAGAAGGATTCGGAGTTACGGATTCTGGAGGCGAAGCCATTGTTACATTTTTTAACTGTTGGAAAGAGGGATTTTGTAGCAGGAGATAGCGACTGCCAAACAAACCTGCACCACAGCCGAACACCAGTAAGAACACATAAACGCCCAGTTGCTTTAAAGATAACTTCATAATCATTCTGCTTAAGGACAGCAATGCAGTTGCTAATTTCTAAGTGTAGTCAAGCTAACGATAAGTGGACAGATCAATTTACAAGGAATTAAGTATGGAGATTGGAGATTGGGAATTGGAGATTGCATATTAGGTAATCTTCCTAGTCCCCAGCTTTCTCATCTCCCCACTTCTCGCACTCTCATCTAAAATCTAAAGTTAATGCGCTATTGACTTGTATACATGACTTTACCCTTTCGTCAACTTTTTCTCTGTAGCTTAGTTAGCGCCTTGGGCCTAGTAAGCATACTGCCAAACTTGAACAGTGCTAATGCTGCTGTAGGTGGTTGCCCGATTCCAGCCCTATCTCGCTTCCAACGCCATAAAGTTGTCCGTGGCGAAACTTTGGAGAGTATAGCGCAGCGCTACAATCTCATTCCTACAAGTATTATTGGCATGAATCCAGCTTTGCAGAACGGTGCAATCGCAGCCGTTGGTAGTGTGCTTCAAATTCCTCCTTACAATGGGATTGTAGTTGAAGTACCTCGTGGTGAAACTTGGCGACAAGTGGCAGCACAATACAAAGTTCGTGCTGATAGCCTTTTTGAGGTGAATGGCTGCCAACAAAACCCCAGAATCGTGTTTGTTCCGGGGGTAAATTGGTCGCCCAATGGTGTTATAACTAAAGCCCCTTTAGTCAATGATGCCAGTACGCCAAACCGTGCATCTCTGTCTGGATATCCTTTAGCACAAGTGGCAAGTGTGGGATTAGCTTACGGATGGCAAATTAATCCTGCTACAGGTGAAGTTTTCTTCCATAGCGGTGTTGACTTATTAGCACCAGTTGGTAACAATGTGTTAGCGATCGCGCCTGGAACTGTAGCCTTTGCTAATGACCAAGGTTCTTATGGCAAGTTAGTCATTATTAACCACAGTGGCGGACTTCAAAGCCGCTACGCCCAGCTTGACAGCATCAAAGTTACTGTCGGTCAACAAGTAAAAAAAGGAGACTTACTGGGAACAGTAGGTATCAGTGGAAAACCAAGTTCCACTCAACCGCATCTCCATTTTGAAGTGCGTTCTAGCTCATCTCTAGGTTGGGTAGCGGAAGATCCAAAGGGTTATTTGAAGAAATGAGGGAAAACGAGAAGGAGAATAACCAATGTCCAATTCCCAATTCCCTATACCTAATTCCCAAATTCAATATTTTCGCTAGATTTTATAATGTGCATTCCTGCCTCTGCAAACCTTGCAAATGCTGCATCTGCCTGTTCTGTGTAGTCCACAATATCTGGAACAACAACGGGGGAAGTGCAATCTTCTAAAAGATAGATTTTTTGAGCAAGGGTAGCATCTACCAATTTTATTTCTGTTAATAAATCGTCAATTGTCCAAGCAACGCAATGACTTTTTGCTTGACCACCAATAATAACAGTATCAAATTCTAAAAGTTGCTTAATCAAACTGGTATTCTTTTGACCAAGTGGACGTTGTTCAAAATCTTCCAACACCTCTGGGCGCAAGATAGAATAGTTTTCTGTTAACGGATTTTCCCCTTTGATTTCAAATTGCGTTTGACTCTGACGAGCAATGCTATGAAAAAATATTGCTTCTTCCACTGATGAAACTAAAGCATGACCAATACCACCCAACATAGAATGATAAGGCCAAACTGTGAGGGGATATTTACCATCTTGACTGAGTTTTCTAATGTAATGATAAGCGTGTTTTTCTAATAAACTGTAATCCCCATTAGTAATACTGTCAGCAACTGCTGGGTTAACCTTCCAGAGACCTTGTTCGATGTCTGTTAGAGTGATATTTGTTGCTGCTGGAGTAGGGTGTTCTCCAACAGCATTCACCCAAAAAATGGGATGGAATATTTGCGTGGCTGTGTGGGTGTCTAGAGTTGGTACAATTTTTGTAATTACTCCCAAGTTGCGATAGATAAATTCAGACAATCTGACGTTATCATTCACAGCCGCATTCCCATATTTTCCACCTACAAATAATTCAAATCCTGGAATACAGAAAGTGTTTTGAACATCAATTAACAATAGACAAATACGGTTTTTATCTGAAGATGCTGGTTTGATGTCATATTGTTTTACCCAAGCTTCAGCTTCTGCGGCGATTTGCTGGTAAGGTACACGCCAAACTTCCCCTACTTTATCGGGGTTAAAATGTGGGGGAATTGGTAGTTGGGTTGTTGTTTGGGTGCTCATAATTTCAACCTCTCAACTCTATATTAAAATTTACGCACATTTGACAAATTTTTCTTTGAGCAAAGCACGGTTTCAGATGAGATCGTCGCATTAATATTTGTCCTTTAGCTTATAGATAAGACCATTTAAGCTTGACTTAATTCTTTTAATAAGTTATCCCGTTGCTGTCTGTTGTTTAAAGCGCTTTTGGAAATATCCACAAGCATAGCCTAAGCTTCTATAGCTTTCTTAGAATGTGGATGTTTTTTCTAGCATGGGCGTGAGTTAAACAATTTGGTGATAATTATAAGTTAGCTGGTAGTAGGTGCGAGGGCTTAATAGTATATTTGTATTACAAGATAACAGATTTAGCGTTAGGAGCGCTTCGTTAAACCTTCTTACAAAAAGCTACGCGATCGCTAACGCTACTCAGTTAGAATAATTTTTAATCTTTACCTGACTCAATTCTTCATTTTTTTCTACATAATCGTCCAAAAGAGCCACTAGCTGTGGCAATCTGGGAAACAGAGATTTATCAAATCTGATATTTTTACCCACTGCAAATTTACCTAATCAGGTTATGCAAACTCTGCCCATAGTAGATACTTCAAATACTACATCCAGTCAAGCTATCTTTGATACAACTATCAAGCGGCGTAAAACCCGTCCCGTAAAGGTAGGAAATGTCACCATTGGCGGTGGCTACCCCGTTGTAGTGCAGTCAATGATTAACGAAGATACCCTTGATATTGATGGTTCCGTGGCTGGTATTCGTCGTCTGCACGAAATTGGCTGCGAAATTGTCCGTGTCACAGTGCCAAGTATGGCTCATGCTAAAGCTTTAGCAGAAATTAAACAAAAATTAATAAAAACTTACCAAGACGTGCCAATTGTGGCTGATGTCCATCACAATGGACTAAAAATCGCTGTGGAAGTCGCCAAGCACATAGAAAAAGTGCGAATTAATCCGGGGTTGTATGTCTTTGAAAAGCCCAATGTCAATCGAACTGAGTATACTAAATCCGAATTTGACGAAATTGGCGAAAAAATCCGTGAAACTCTTGAACCTTTAGTAGTTTCTCTACGAGATCAAGGTAAATCAATGCGAATTGGGGTAAATCATGGTTCTCTAGCCGAGAGGATGCTATTTACCTACGGTGACACCCCAGAAGGAATGGTGGAATCTGCCATAGAATTCATTCGTATCTGTGAATCTTTGGATTTCCACAACTTAGTAATTTCGATGAAAGCCTCACGAGTCCCTGTGATGCTAGCCGCCTATCGCCTCATTGCCAAGCGCATGGATGAACTGGATATGGATTATCCACTACATTTAGGCGTTACCGAAGCTGGTGATGGCGAATACGGGCGAATTAAATCCACGGCTGGTATTGCAACCTTACTTGCTGATGGCATTGGCGATACAATTCGCGTGTCATTGACAGAAGCACCAGAAAAAGAAATTCCCGTTTGTTACAGCATTCTCCAAGCTTTGGGATTGCGAAAAACAATGGTGGAATATGTCGCTTGTCCTTCCTGCGGACGCACTTTGTTTAACCTAGAAGAAGTCCTGCACAAAGTCAGGGAAGCCACTAAACACCTAACTGGGTTGGATATAGCAGTTATGGGTTGCATTGTCAACGGCCCCGGTGAAATGGCAGATGCCGACTATGGTTATGTTGGCAAAACGCCTGGTTACATTTCCTTGTATCGTGGTCGAGAAGAAATTAAAAAAGTCCCAGAAGACAGAGGTGTGGAGGAATTAATTAACCTCATTAAGGCAGATGAACGCTGGGTAGAACCTTAAGGGGAGTAGGGTAGGGAGTAGGGGGTAGGGAGAGAAAGAATAACTAAATTAATACCCAATCCCCAATCCCCAATCCCCAATTCTTAAAACTTTTGTGTTGATAACGGCTAATGTTGCCGGATTGTCAAGTATTTTGTTTAAATTAAGAATGCATACTCGGTCTGTACAGTAGTAGCCTGTGTTAGATTGAGCATACTGACTATATATTTTCCCTCTGACGCAGCTGTCATTATGGTGATTACAAAAAGTAGGCTTGTTTTGGGTGCTACGGCAGTGACACTCTCCACGATCGCTGTTACTAGCCTTGGCATTCATTCGCGAGGTCAGGCTTTATTTAAAGCAAGTCCTAAAGAATTAGTAGATGAAGTTTGGCAAATTGTTCAACGCCAATATGTAGACGGTACTTTTAATCAGGTAGATTGGCAGGCTGTTCGTAAGGAGTATTTAAGCAAGTCCTACAGTAATCAGCAGGAAGCATATAAGTCCATTCGGGAAATGCTGAAAAAGTTACAAGATCCATACACCCGATTTATGGATCCAGAAGAATTTAAGAGTATGCAAGTAGATACTTCTGGAGAACTTACAGGGATCGGGATCACGATTAGTCAGGATGAAAAAACCAAGCAATTGGTTGTCATTGCGCCAATCGAAGATACACCAGCATTTAAAGCTGGTATTTTGGCAAAAGATTTCATCGTCAAAATCAACGATAAAAGTACCAAGGGAATGGATACTAATCAAGCAGTATCCCTAATTCGTGGTGAAGCCGGAACGCAAGTCAGCCTAACCATTCAACGCGACGGTCAGACAAAACAATTTAACATCAAACGGGCGCGGATTGAAATTCATCCAGTTAAATATTCCCAAAAGTCAACTCCAGCAGGTAATCTTGGCTACATTCGCTTGAACCAGTTCAGCGCTAATGCTGGTAAAGAAATGCAAACTGCTATCAAGGATTTAGAAAGCAAAAAGGTAGCTGGATATATTCTGGATCTCCGTGGTAATCCGGGTGGCTTACTGTTCTCCAGTGTAGACATTGCCCGAATGTGGATAAACAAAGGTAAGATTGTCTCTACCGTTGAGCGCCAAGGAGAGGCAGAAAAAGAAGAGGCGAATGGACGCGCCTTGACGAATAAACCTTTGGTGGTGCTGGTAGATAAAGGTTCAGCCAGTGCGAGCGAAATCCTTTCAGGGGCTTTGAAGGATAACAAGCGTGCTACTTTGGTTGGAACTCAAACCTTTGGTAAGGGACTAGTGCAATCGGTACGTCCCTTGGAAGATGGCTCAGGATTGGCGGTAACAATTGCTCATTACTATACTCCCAACGGTACAGATATTAATCATAAAGGTATTAATCCAGATGTGAAGGTAGAGTTGACTAAAAAGCAGATGGAGGAATTATGGCTCCATGAACGCGATAAACTTGCTACCCTAGCAGATCCACAATTCGCTAAAGCAGTGGAAGTTATAGGTAAAAAAATTGCTGCTAACGGCACAGCCACAGCAGAAAAATGAACAGTTAAGAATAAATTTAGGATTAGAGACACGATTAATCGCGTCTCTAATCCTACCTTAAACTGGTTGGCACTTTCCAGCCCTAATAAGTCCGACACGCCGAGCGATCGCTTCTCCTTCTGAACTAAAAGGCCCCCACTGTTCTATACTTTCTAGAATCTCTAGATTATCGTCCGCAACTTTGTCGCTGGGGACGATTTTGCAATTACCAGCAGAATGTTTGACAATATACCAAGTTTGTGGTTCATTCATGCTTGAAATAAAATATTTGTTTTTTACAGTAAAAATTTTACGACATAGAGAAAAGATTTTTGCACCTATGCGATCGCACCAAAGTTCAGCAATTCTCATTATGAGGATAATTATCGTTATCATTAAAAACTATGCAAAATTTCCAGTTTTAGATATGGTTTTTGTATCTCTTTAA
>NZ_JBALBW010000114.1:0-28680 GCF_036919895.1 Nostoc sp. | reverse complement strand
CCCTAGTCCCTAGTCCCTAGTCCCTAGTCCCTAGTCCCTAGTCCCTAGTCCCTAGTCCCTAGTCCCTAGTCCCTAGTCCCTAGTCCCTAGTCCCTAGTCCCTCCCCAGTCCCTATCCCCGGTAGCATTTGCAAAATTTCTTGAGCAGCGCGATCGCACACGCCAACTTCTCCCAAACTCCGCCGCATTTCTTCATAATCAGCCAAAGTTTGCTGTCTGCGACTGGGATTGAGTAGCAGTTCCATTGCGGCTTGGATAATATTCTCTGCTGTAGCTTGTTCTTGTAAAAATTCTGGCACAATTGGCTTCATCACTACTAAATTAGGTGGCGATGCAAAGGCTATGGAACCTTTGAGTATTTTACGAGCTATCCAAGCAGTCAGGGGACTTAGGCGATAAACTACAACTTGCGGCACATTTAACAGGGCCAGTTCTAGGTTGACGGTACCAGATTTACTAATAGCTAAATCAGCCGCAGCAAAAACTTCCTTTTGTTGACCTAATAAAACTGTCGCCCGCAAACCGTAACGCTCAATAGCCTCTTCAATTGGCTGTCTATAGACTTCCAAAGATAAGGGAATCCAGAAATGAACTTCTGGTAATTTAGCTTGAAGAGTTTGGGCAGCTTCAAAAATAATTGGTAAAAGATATTTTAGTTCTTGGTGGCGAGAAGCGGGGAGAAGTGCGATCGCAATTTGTTCTGGAGCAATCCCCAGTGTTGTACGCGCGGCTTGGCGACTGGGAGCGTCTTGCATTCGGTCAACCAAAGGATGCCCTACCCAAGTAACTTGTGCCCCTTTCTCACGAAAGTAACGGGCTTCTTGTGGGAAAATTGCCAAGAGCTTATCTGTAAAACCAACAATCCGGTTAGTCCTACGCAAACTTATTGACCAAGCCCACTCTTGGGGAGCGATGTAATACACCACAGGCACATCTGGCAGATGCCGTTTCATATAAGTCCCAATTTCCAGATTGGGAGTCATATAATCGATCAACACCACCAAATCAGGTGGATTTTTCTTTAGGGAAGCGATCGCCCGTCGTTGTACCTTGAGAGTCGGTAAAATATAAGGCAGCCCCTCTTGAATACCCACTGAGCCAATACTACTGGTATTGCCCAGCAGAATTGCCCCAACCTCCACCATTTTTTCGCCACCCAGCGCCACAATCTCTAATTCCAACCCAATCGCCACAGCTTGACGATTCAGCGCTGTAATTAGCAGCGACCCTTGTAAATCGCCAGATACTTCGCCAGTGCTGATAAAAATCCGCATTTGATAATTGATAATTAGTAAAAACTTAGAATTTAGGAGTTAGGAATGAATAGTTAGGAGTGAGGAGTTAAAAATTTAATTCTTAATTCTTAATTCATAACTCCTAACTCCTAATTCATAATTCATAACTCCTAACTCCTTAATTCACGATTCATCACTCACGCCTTTTTTCCCCTTACCAGGAATCAAGCCACGCCTCCCTGGCATCTGAGAAAGTAGCAAGAAACGGCGCAGATGCTGCAATTGTTCGCTATCCCCTAACAGTTCCAGTTGTTCCAAGGCATCCTTAAAGGACAAATCAGAACGGTAGAGAATGCGGAAGGCTTTTTTCAGCACAAGCAAATCTGCTGAATCCATACCAGACCGTTTAAGTCCAACAAGGTTGAGGGTTCGCACTCGCGCCGGATTTCCCTCCACTAGCATATATGGGGCCACATCCCGGTCAATCCGTGCCATACCTCCCACCATTGCTTGTCTACCAATATGCACAAATTGGTGGACACCTAAAACCCCACTTAGTCTAGCGCGTGACTCTATATGGACATGACCTGCCAATGCTACAGAATTGGCAATCACTACCTGGTCTTCAATTACGCAATTATGAGCTACATGGACATAAGCCATCAGCAAGTTACCATCGCCAATTACCGTTGCTTCACCAGCACCGGTAGCGCGGTTAATGGTAACGTACTCACGAATTAAGTTGTTATCACCAATTTTGACCCAAGTTGGTTCTCCCACAAACTTGAGATCCTGGGGTTCCATGCCGATGGCTGCACCTGTAAAAATCTGATTTTGCGCCCCAATTTCACAAGGCCCCTCTAACACAGCATGAGCGCCGATTATTGTTTCA
This sequence comes from Nostoc sp., assembly GCF_036919895.1. Classification (GTDB taxonomy): domain Bacteria; phylum Cyanobacteriota; class Cyanobacteriia; order Cyanobacteriales; family Nostocaceae; genus Nostoc. The sequence goes on along the minus strand of NZ_JBALBW010000114.1, from coordinate 26,554 downwards.
GGGCCCACTTTTACATGCGCTCCAATCACAGCATAGGCACCGACTTGCACTGTATGGTGGAGTTCCGATTTCGGATGAATTACAGCAGTTGGATGAATTAGCGTTTTCAAGGGTGAATCTCCAGAACTGTCTTAATAAGTCAGCGCCAGGTAAGGGTTATGAGGCAGCATATTACTCTGGTTGAGAGAGTTACACTGCCTTCCCATCGAGGCGACTGGTAGAGCGTGAAGTATTTCAGTGAATGAAAGTGTCGGACAAAGCAAGTTAAGTGTGTTCGAGTAGCATCTCGTAGGGAGGGCGTAGAAAATCAAGAAGTTAATCAGATGCTGTTGTGGATTTTTTTAACTGTTATCCTTTTTTAGGATTCAGTAAGGGCATTTCACGGCTATGCCCACACCACGAAAGCAAACTTTTAGTTGACTAGAGAAAACATTAATTCCCCTTCACAAGCAAGTTGACCGTCAACTTCGGCACGACCTTGCATCTTACCGAAACGACGTTGTTTTACCCATAACAGTTCCACCGTCATTACTAGTTGATCCCCCGGTACAACTTGGCGGCGAAAGCGAACTTTATCGATACCAGCAAAGACAAATAGCCCGCCTTCTACCGAAGACATTTGAGTGAGAACAATGCCTCCAACTTGTGCCATTGCTTCCACAATTAGTACCCCTGGCATCAGTGGACGACCGGGGAAATGTCCTTGAAACTGGGGTTCATTAATAGTGACATTTTTAACGCCAACTGCTTTTTTACCTGGAACGTAGTCAATTATTTTGTCTACAAGCAAAAATGGGTAGCGGTGGGGTAGCAATTCCTGAATTTCTTCAGAGGTGAAAGTTGTTTTAATGTCAGAAACGATCTTAGTCTCATTTATAGTTTGTAGTTCAGTAGATGTAGTCGGATCGATTGTATTCACTTCAGTCAGTATTGACATTGGCCCTGTGGTTAATTTTTCCTCTGAAAGTTGAGCAGGTAGGCGTATATCGAAAGCCTTAATAATCCTAGATTTTAAGCTTTAGAGTAAATCCAAAATCTAAAATCCAAAATCTAAAATTTTCTGAGCCAGTTGAATGTGTAAATTGTGACTGGCTTTATACGCTAAGAAATGAGCAATAGGAAAAGTTCCTAGTAAGCTTAAATCTCCTACTAAATCCAAGATTTTATGACGGACTGGCTCATTTGCAAATCTCAATGGTGGATTTAGCCAACCATCTGGCCCGCAAACGAGTGCATTATCCAAACTACCACCTTTAATTAACCCTGTTTTTTGTAAGTGTTCAATTTGATGCAGTAACCCAAAAGTACGGGCAGGAGCAATTTCCGCAGCAAAGCTAGCAGAAGCTTTTTCTGGTTCACTGGTTAGTGACCAACTATACCATTGATTACCAATGGCAGGTAGGTCAAAATCAATACCGTAACTAAAGCGAGTTTCTGGTGCTGGGAGGGCACATACAAAGGCATCTCCTTGATAGACCCATAAGGGTTCTGTAACAGCCAAGGGAACTTGGTTTTTAGCAGGTTGTGATACTAAGCCTACTTGGACAATGTTGGCTGTCCACACACTTGCTGAACCATCTAGAAGCGGGATTTCTGGCCCGTCAATTTCAATTCGGGCGTTATCCACACCCATACCCGAAAGCGCTGCCAACAAATGTTCTACCGTGCGAACAGATATTTCACCCTTGCCTAACTGAGTTGAGAGAACAGTGTGATTAACTGCCGCAACTTGGGCTGGAATAATCGGCAAATCCGGTAAATCCACCCGCACAAAGTAGCGTCCACTTCCTGCCTCAGCTGGTAGTATCCGCACTTGGGTATTCACACCGCTATGCAATCCCACCCCTATTTGGGTGATTTCACCTGCTACAGTGTGCTGTTGCATAGCCGAAAAGTCAATATCAATATATTTCGTTTAGTATTGTTCATCGTCTGTTTTGGTAAAATCCCTGATATTCCCCTAAAAATGTCATTAATGCCTTTATCGGAACAGTATTGAGGTAAATGTAAAAATTAGCAAGCTAATCCAAAAAAGATAATTGTCATTTGTCCTTTGTGATTCACTAATGACCAATGACAAGTTAAAACCTTTCCCCAATCCCGAAATTAATCCGACTATCCCCATCATCATTGATACCGTAGTCAATACGAATTGGCCCCAGTGGAGATTGAACGCGAACGCCAAGACCATAGCCGAAGCCACTACCATTTTTGTTTAACACCTCAGCCGCCCTAGTACTAGTTCCCAGGTCACTGCCAAGATCAAAAAATAGTGCGCCACTGACTACTGAAAAAACTGGAAACCTGTACTCAACTGATGCTTGCACGTAAGAGCGTCCACTACCCAATGCTCCTTCTTCATAACCCCGGACGGAATTGCTACCCCCAAGAGTAAAAGCTTCGTAGGGAGGCAAGTCGCCAAGGATGGTTCCTGCTTGCAGGTTAAATGCTAAGGTTTGCGCTCCTTTGCTGAGGCTAATCAGCTTGATGGGTAAATATTGGCTGTAGCTACCCCGGAATCTGGTGAGGAAAATATTGCCTAGTCCTATGGGAACCGACTGGTCAACCCCAAAGCGGAGATAAGAACCACTAGTGGGTTGCAGGGGGTTATTACGGAGATCGCGTTGTGCCCCTAGTTGCAGTAGTAGTAAATCGTCTTGACCTCCGGGAGACAAGGTAAGTGGAATTTCGAGTGGTTGACCATTGGGAGTGGGATTTCCATTCTGGTCAAGAGGAACTCCATCATTATTGAATACCGCTCCTGTTGTTTTGAGATTGCCGTCAGCATCACGGGCAGAAACTCTTTGATACTGTAAACCGGCTGAGGCAGTCCAGACGGAAGTTTTGTAAGGATTGGTAGACAGGGGACGAGTAAAGGTGACACCACCACCTACACGGAGAATGCGGGGGCGATCCTGAGAATCGGTATTAGTGGGATTATTTGGGTCAAATGTTCTAATATCTTCATCTTTGCCATCAAAAATCAACGAAATGGAACTGCGGCGAAAAATATTGGTTGTGTAGGAAGTCCGGTAAGGATCTCCTGCAATCCAGGGGTCTGTAAACCGCAGATCAAACAGCAGTTCCCGTTCTCCAACCTGTACTTCTGCCCCCAGTTTTTGGTTTCTGCCGTTTAGGTTTTGCTGTTGATAGCTAACTGTGCCAAAAAGTCCGCTAGCAGAACTAATCCCTGCCCCAGCCGCAATAGAACCGCTACTACGTTCAGCTACATTCACTACTACATCGACCTTGCTGGGGTCACTACCAGGGTCGAGGGAGACATTCACATCTTCAAACAGTCCTAGCCCATACACGCGCTGTAGGTCTTTTTGCACCGTGTTGCGGTTGAATATTTGTCCTGGCTTCAACTCTAGTTCTCGGGTAATGATGTAATCTTGTGTCCGTCCCCGAATTGGCTGTCCCTTCTCGTCTGTCTCCTGACCATCTTTATTGCGGAATCGGACTCTAATGTTTTCTACTACACCTTCTGCTACTTGCAAGGTAACAATTCCGTTTTCAGAGACTTGTGGCGCTCCAATCACGTTGGCTAGCACGTAACCTTGGTCTTGGTATCGCTTGTTTAGCTGCTTAATACCTTCTTGCAAGTCACGCAAGTTAAGGATTTTGCCATATTGCTCCCGAAATACTTCATCGACAGTATTAGCTGGTAATACGGAGGCAACACCAGTACCAGGATTAGCTTGCACTTCTACCTTGCTCAGGATGGGGTTAGGCTGTACAACAAAGCTCACCCGCACTCCCAAGGGGGTATCTTCTGGGGATGCTTGGACGTTGGAGAAGAAGCCAGTTCCAAAGATGGCGTTAATATCTTCTTGCAGTTGGCTGCGAGTTGTCGTTCGTCCTGCTTGGGTACGAATTACTCTGTAAACTTGTTCTTCCAGTTCTGGCGATAGTTGCCCAGCCTGCGATTTAATTACTACTTCTGACACCAGTACGCGGGGATCATTGGCTTCCGGGACTGTGTTGGGTTGAGTATTTCCCGGAGTTGTCTGTGGGTTAGCATTCTGCGGACTGGGAGTAGCACCTGGGCTTGGGGCCGGTGTTCGTTGTTGACCACCTGGGAATGGAACGTCTGGAGCGGTAGATGGTTCCGTTGTCTGTGGGTTAACATTCTGCGGACTGGGAGTAGCACCTGGTCTTGGGGCCGGTGTTCGTTGTTGACCACCTGGGAATGGAACGTCTGGAGCGGTAGATGGTTCTGGAGTTGTGGGTAATAAAGGTTCCGTTGTCGGTGGATTGACATTCTCTGGGACTGGAGTAGTCTCAGGAGTTTGGGAAGGCGTTGGTTGTTGAATTTCTGGCGGTGGGATATCTGGGGCGGGAGAGGGCTGTTGAGTTTGGCTGGGATTGATTTGAGGGGTTTGTTGTGCAGTTTTTGGCGTTGTGGAGGTTGGCACTATTACCCCTGGTTTTGCGATTGCTGCTGGATTAGCAGGGTAAACTGCGACAATGCGGGATTTTGGTTGCTCTATAACTACTTTGGGATTAGTTAGAGGCTCAAGACTCTTACTAGAGTCTTGTTGACTAGTGTTTTTTTCTGGCTGCTGATTTGTTCCTAGTGTCAAAACTTCTGTTGTCTGTTTTGAACTGTTGGCGGTTTCTGCATTTGCACTCAATGAGCCGCCCAAAGGGACTGTAATTGCTACTGCTGCCAGCAATACGGGAGATAAACGCATTTTACTTATGATTCCTCTTCACGACCACACACACACCATCACAAGGCAATAATGCCCTGATGCCAAAGGTAAAATTCAAAATATAATTTTTTTCTTTTGCTTTTTTACTTTACAAGGCAAAAGGCAAAAGGCAAAAGTAAAATATAATTCCTTCTGATCTTTTGGCTTTTACCTGTTTAATTTGTAGCTTCTACTGCTTTTAGCACTCTTTGTAAAACCTCCTGGTAGGCATCCTCTACATTTCCTAAGTCCCGGCGAAAGCGGTCTTTGTCCATTACCCGGCGGTTTGAGTCCTCTTCTGCGGTATCCCACAAACGGCAGGTGTCAGGGCTAATTTCGTCTGCTAAGAGCAACTGCTGTTGTGAGTCCAAACCAAACTCTAGTTTGAAGTCTACTAGGGTAATACCGCATCGTTGCCAAAATTTATTGAGAAATTCATTGATTTCCAATGCTAGATGTGTAATGGCATCTACTTGTTCCGCAGTAGCTAGTTTTAGAAGGTAAAGGCGATCGCGTGTCAACAAAGGATCTCCTAACTGATCGTTTTTGTAATAAAATTCAACCAAAGGCTGTTTCAGAATTGTACCCACTGGCAAGCCTGTTTGTTGAGACAAACTGCCAGCTGCAATATTTCTGATCACTACTTCTAAGGGCAAAATCTTTACTGCCCTCACCCGCATCTGATTCGGGCTAGGGCTGTCAATAAAGTGAGTCTTTATACCATAAGCTTCCAACTGTTTAAAAAGCTGGCTGGAAATGCTACAATTAATTTTTCCTTTTTCTTGGATACTGCCACGTTTTTGGGCGTTAAACGCTGTGGCATCGTCCTTAAAATCAGCCAACAAGACATCTGGATCGTCCGTTGTATAGAGAATTTTTGCTTTGCCTTCGTATAACTTGGAATTAACAGACATGGTGGCAGGTAAAGTTCTAGGCGATGAACGATTTTTGTCGTTTCGGGCTTCACCATTTTATCTTTAGTTCTTAACTATTAACCATTGGTGATTTTTTAAAGAAAAAGCAAGGACTTTAGGAATTGGGATAAGGGAGACAAGGGAGCAGGGGGAGAAAGAATAAAGAACTAATACCCAATGCCCCATTCCCAATGCCCAAATTAGCCAGTTGACAAAGATTGAGAACTAAATCTCTAACTTTTAGCAGAGGGTAATTAACTTTGCTACTTAGTAAACTTACTTAAATAGTTTTATTGTCTAAGTTGTAATTATTTTTACAAAGACAATTTAGATAATATATACGGGTATGTTTTAATAGTTTATAACTCAGGGTTTCGACTGAAGTTAATTACAATTGGAACTTCATAAATTAAGATGAGATCAATTACCAACTGGGAGGAAAATCAAATATTCTCTCTAGTGACTTTAGTAGAAACTTTTTTTTGTAACATTAACGACAACAGTATTTCAAGATTGATCAAGAAAAATTCAGGAGTCAGAATTTATTCTGAATTCTGACTCCTGAGTTCTGTTTCTATAAAAAGTGAATTGAAGAAATGGAGAAAGAAATAGTGGATAAAGATGATTTTCTCTACCCTCGTGGTCGCTACTACGGTCAGGTAAAGCCAGAAAACTTGGTTTTTAATGCGAATCTACAAGAATTTGCCCAACGTGTAAGCTATATTTGCAACTTAGAAACAGGTGGAAAATTGCCTCCAGGTGCAGCTTATGAACAAATCAAGCAGCTATGGAAACAGTTGAAACACTCTAAAAAAGAACTGCGAATTGGCGAAGACCCGTTTCAAGATGACCAGGGTGAGGCTCAAGGATAACCAATGACCAATAACTAAATTACTTGGTAAGCATTGTCCAAATACCATCCCATGACTCAGTAGGGGGCTTTTGTAAGTAATTAGATGCGCGTTCTAGATGAATATCAACAGCTTGGTCTTCGGGTTGGATGCATTTGGCGGCTTCAAAACAAGCGATCGCTTCTAAGAAGTTGCGTGATAAATAGGCAGCGCGTCCAGTATGATAGTGATGTAAAAACTCTTGAGTGTTAGCGTCTAAAGGAGTATTGCGATCGCCAATTAACTCGTAGATGTTTACCGCTTGATATTTGCCTTTAACCCGGATTTTGTCTAACTGGCGTACCCAAATGCGATCGCTGCAAAGCTGATAAGTAAATTCGCTTAAGATAATATCACAACCGTATTCCTTAGTTACCGCCTCTAAGCGCGAACTTAAATTTACACCGTCTCCAATCACGGTGTAATCCATCCGTTTGCGCGAACCAATATTACCCGAAACGACTTCCCCAGAACTAATCCCGATGCCGATATGAATTTGTGGCTGCGCTTCGATAATTCGTCGCTGGTTAAATTCTTCTAAGCGTTGTCGCATATCTAACGCTGACTGTACGGCTCTCCAAGCATGATTTTCTGTCAGTGGTAGCGGCGCACCAAATACTGCCATTAAAGCATCACCAATAAATTTATCAAGAGTGCCTTCGTAGTTAAAAACAGCCTCCACCATTGTTTCAAAATACTGATTGAGCAGCGATACCACCTCAGCTGCACCGAGATTTTCCGTAAGTGTTGTGTAGCCCCGGATATCAGAAAACAAGACGGTTACTTCCTTGCGCTCACCCACCATTAAAGCATCTTCCCCTAGTGCCATAACTTGTTCGGCTACATGGGGCGTTAAGTAGCGGGACATGGTAGTTTTCATCCGTTTTTCCTGACTGATGTCTTCCAATACCACCAAACCACCCCTGACACTTCCTTCTGGGTTAGTTAGGGGATTGACAGTTAGATTCGTACTGCGTTCTAATATTTGCACCTCATCAGGGGTGAGAAACTCAGATTGGGGAGTGAGGGATAGATTCCAGGGAATGAACACATCGGGATTAGTGCGATCGCGTACTGCTAAAATCGAGTGTTGAGTAGCATTATTAACTTGAGAAATTCCTACTATCAAACTTTGCTCTGGCACATAATGTTTAGCTCCAGTTTTTAAACTATCTTCTAGTCGCATTTGAAGGTTTTCAATCGGTACAACTTCCCAAACAAAGCGACCAATCAAATTTTGTTCCCACAAAAGCTTGTTTGTTTTGGTATTAGTGTTTTTTACAGGACAACCTAATAGCTCCAGTGCTGCATCATTAATCGTGACAATTTGACCTGCCATATCTGTAGAAATAACCGCATCTGACAGACTTTGCAAAATGTCTTTTTGATACTGTTTCTCTAACAACACATTTTCAAACAAACGAGCATTTTCCAAAGCAATTCCTGCCTGGGTATTAAAAGCCCGCATAAACTCTTCATCAGAGGCAGTAAAACTGCTTTGTTGCTTATTAATTAATTGTGTTACGCCAATTAATTCATTTGCAGAATTAAATACTGGTAAACATAGAATATTGCGAGTCACATAACCAGTTTTTCTATCTACGCTTGCATCAAAGCGGGGGTCTTTATAGACATCAGAAATATTTAAAGCTTGACCAGTGGAAGCCACATAGCCAGCAATGCCACGGTTAGCAGGAATACGGATTTCTAACAAGTTTGTACCATCTGCCGCCGCCGCAACTTTTGTCCAAAGTTCGTTCATATCTTTACGATATAAAAACAGCGTACTGCGGTCTGCTTGCATTAAAATTCGAGCTTGTTCCATGACTATCTGCAAAGTTGCTTCTAAATCTAAACTTTGCCCTAATGTCTGAGTTGCCCGCAACAAAGCCGTTGCACCTCGTTGATTACGAGCGGCTACATAAAAAGATTGGCAGGTTTCTAGAATAATCCCAATAGAAGCAGCAAAGTCTCGAAAACGTTCTTCATCATCATGATTAAATGGAACATTTCCGGTTTTATTAGCTAGTTGCACTACTGCTACAGTCTGATTTTTGCTACTGATAACAGGCATACATAAAATATTATGAATTTTATAGCCCATTTGTTTTTCAAGTTCTGGGCTAAATAAGGGATGAGTATAAGTTTCAGATATATTTAAATATTGACCTGTACTAGCAACATGACCAGGGATACCTACCGTAATGGGGGTGCGAATTTCTAAGAACTTTTGGCTATTATCTTGAGGAACTTTTGACCATAATTGACCTTTGTCATAATCAACTAAAAAAATAGCTGTGTGTTCTGCTTGTAGGATTTGGCCAATTTTGAGTGTAATAGCTTCTAGTACCTTCTCTAACATAGTTTCTAGAGCTTCATTATTGATTAGTTCAATAGCTCTAAGAAATTGCTGGAACTCAGCAGTTATGAAGTCAAGTAAGCAAACAAATTCATTAACAGATAAGTCTTTAACACGACGTAATAGAGCATGAGTACGATTAACTTGAGTCAGTTCAGTTAATGTAGCCAAGACGCTACCAGGGTTGGGGAGTGTCATGGGAATTGGGGATTGGGGATTGGGGATTAGGGATTAGGGATTGGGTATTGGGTATGGCTATTTTTTTGTCCTCCTTGTCCCCATTGTCTGCCTTGTCCCCCTTCTATTTCCACTCCCTACTCCCCTATTTTGTTAATTGTTCAGAAAGTATGACCTTTTGATAGTAATCTTGTAGCTGCCTGGTGGCAGCTGCCCAACCCCAACTTTCTGCTTCCTGACGAGCATTTTGACGCATGATGTCTCGTTGTTCTTTTTGTTCTAACAGGCGAACAGTAGCAGCTAAGGCTCCTTGAACATTTGCTGTCGGCTCAAAAAGATATCCATTTACGCCATCTGTCACAATATCAGGAATTCCCCCTGAACGGGCTGCTACTACCGGACAGCCAGCAGCCATCGCTTCTAGTAGGACTAAGCCTAGTGTTTCTGTACGGGAAGGGAAGATAAAGGCATCAGCACTGGCAAAGGCAGAACCTAATTCTTGCCCCATAAGATATCCAACAAAATAAGTATTTGTACCAGCAAAATGTTTTTCCAGTGCTTGACGGTGTGGCCCATCTCCAACCAATGCTAACCGCGCTTCGGGAATTGCTTCTAAAATTGGTTTGATGCGCTCAATTTCTTTTTCAGCCGAAAGCCGCCCAACGTAAAGTAGCAATGGGCTTTCTGGATGATTTTGTGATAAACGCGATCGCATCTCTACATTAGCTAAATCAGGGTGAAATAATTCTGTATCCACCCCACGCTGCCATAAATCTACACGTTCAATACCATGTGCTGTCAGTTCCTCTACCATTACTGTGGAGGTACACAGATTCAAAGCTGCTTGATTATGAGCGCCTTTGAGCAGTTCCCAAAGAAAGCCTTCCAGCATCCCCAAGCCGTAATGTTGAAGATATTGGGGTAAATGGGTATGATAAGACGCTACTAAGGGGATTTTGAGGATTTTGCTGTAAAATATGCCAGCTAAACCTAAAACGGCTGGATTCACGACATGAATCACATCTGGGTTAAACTCTTCTAAAACATAACCAATGGCTGGGCGGGGAAGTGCCATTGTTAATTCTGGATATAATGGCAAAGGAAAGCCAGTAATGCCGTAAACTTTAGCGCCCTTATGTTCAGTGATGCCTCCATCAGGGGCAATTACCAATACTTGATTGCCACTACGCTGTAAATGGTCAACAGTATGGCGCAGACGAGTTACAATGCCATCAACCTTGGGTAAAAAGGTTTCGGTAAATAGAGCAATTCTCATATAAAACTATTCAGTACAGGCAGATAATCAAATTTAGTAATACCTGGATGATACGCCTGAGAAAAAACAACTAATTGGCCGTCATATTGTGCTAATACATGACGACCAGTTTTAAACCCACGATTTACTGGGGTTTACCCTAATTTCTGTGCCAAGACACTTTGGGCAGAATTTGCTTATTATCAACTCGTTTCTGATACTTAATGGCAAAATTTAACAGAGAATCGAGTAGAGAATCAGAGAGCAAGTGAGGCTGTAAACCTAAATCGAGCAATTTAGTGTTTTTAGCGTTGAAGTAATGTTCTTCTTTCTCAACTCTGGGATTATCTAAGTGATTGATTTCTACCTTCAATCCCATAGCGTTACCAGCATTTTTTACCATTAATGCCAATTCACCGACGCTGAATTGTTCAGTAAATTGATTAAATACGCGGAATTCGCCAGCTTGGGCAGGATTAGCGATCGCTAATTCCACACATCGTACTGTATCCCGAATATCCAAAAATCCGCGAGTTTGTCCACCTTTACCATAGACAGTTAAGGGGTGTGCGATCGCTGCTTGAATACAAAAGCGGTTCAGTGCAGTCCCAAACACACCATCGTAATCAAGGCGATTAATCAATAGTTCGTCCATCCCCGTTTCTTCGGTTAAGACACCATAAACTACACCCTGATTTAAATCAGTTGCCCGCAATCCCCAAATCCGGCAAGCAAAGTGAATGTTATGACTATCATGGACTTTGCTTAAATGGTACATCGAACCAGGCTGCTTGGGATAAGGTAAGGTGTCCTTGCGGCCATTGTGTTCAATGGTGATATACCCTTCTTCAATGTCAATGTTGGGTGTACCATATTCACCCATAGTTCCCAGCTTCACCAAATGACAGTCCGGGAAATCTTCCCGCATGGCGTACAACAAGTTCAACGTCCCAACAACATTATTGACCTGGGTGAGAACTGCATGTTCTCGATCAATCATAGAAAATGGTGCCGAACGCTGTTCGCCAAAATGCACCAGGGCATTTGGCTGAAACTCATGTAATGTTTTGCTGAGAAACTCGTAATTTGTAATATCGCCGATGAACAAATCGATAGATTTACCCGTCAAATCTTGCCAGCGCTGGAGACGTTGTTGAATTGGTGCGATCGGAGTGAGAGTTTCAACACCAAGTTCATTATCCCAGTGCCGCCGCACCAAACTATCTAAAATTCCAACTTCATAACCTCGATTGGAAAGGTAAAGAGCAGTTGCCCAACCGCAATATCCATCACCGCCAATAACCAGGACTTTCATCTTCACCAGTTTTTACTCGCTGATAGCTAAATCTATCAGGTTTCTGTACCCTATCAATCATCATTATGAGGAAAATGTGGATTTTGAGCGCAGGGAGCAGCAATAAATAAGGGAAAATTAGAGGAATTATTGTACAGACGCGATGAATCGCGTCTCTCAGGACTTTGAAATCCGATACTGCTGGGCAATGTAATAAAACAAACGATAATAATCTGGAAACTTTTGGCTCTTACTTCGTCCCTGCCAATAGTATTTCACTTGACTCTGAGTTAGTGTGAGTCTCATTGAGCCTATATCTCGATCAACCTCTACAACCATTACCCCAGATACTCCTTGGGCGGTTTGAAAGTTGGATTTTATCTTTTTTACTGGCTCTTGCTCTATAACAATCGAATTTGGTAACTCATGACTTGCCCACCCCCGAATTTCCACTGAGTTATCCTGTGATGAAATAAATGCAATCCCATCACCGTTTGCTGGGGCTGCTGAAGAAGTCCAGTTACTAGGATATGGAAATTCAAAGCCATAACGGGAGTTGCTATAAGTTTTCCATGCGATCGCTCCAGCGTTAAAATCATTTGCAGTACAACCCCAAAGAATTACTAACAGGGCAATAACCCCGCTAACGCTGGCGACAAACTGATAAATTCTTCGCCGCAAACTACAGATTTTATTAGCAGTAGCCATTTACATTACACATTTTGCCAAAGTTACTGATTTTATAGAAATACCAGAAACTCAGATCGATACCTTGCACTGAAAGAGCGCTCATTAAAAATTAAATATTCTTTCAGGATATTTACCATTCTCTTTTGCCCCCTCAGTAGAGAAGCTTATAAAGAGTGCTTTATCACACAATTTATGTACAGTGCATCTCAAACAGGCGAACCAACTTTGGAGCTTTTTCACTTCCAAAGCAACACATCTTTGCAATTTCCGCCAAATCTTTCTGTAATTTGCATCGGTAAGCCAAACGACCAAAAACCACCAGATATTGATATTTCTGGCTTACCAAATTCAGATGTGGCATCTCGCGTTCACGCCCAAATTTGGGTAAATGGGGATGAATACCATATCACCGATTTAGGTAGTTCTAATGGTACATACATTAACGGTGCGAAACTTCAACCTCAAGTTTTTTTTCCACTGCATCCAGGAGACAGAGTTTCCTTTGGACAGGGAGACAAAATAACTTTTATGTTTCGGGTGCAACAGCACTCTGCATATACCACAAAAAATCCTACACCAAACTCCGCACCAACAAAAATTACAGCACCTACCACCAGTAAAGAAGAGGAAGAGCAAGTAATCCTTGCCAGTAAGCTTATTGGTTTAGGACTAATCCTCGCAGGTATTACATTTTTAAGTACAAGTATTTATGTAAGCGTCTACTTACGCAGCACACCGGGAATTTTGCTGTGTATGGGAGGTGTAGTAGCTCTAAATTGGGGTGGGCGCGATAATCGCAAACTCGGATGGGTGTTGATTGGCATCGGAATTGCTCTATTCATTGCCAGTGGTGTTGTAATCGGCTCGATGTCTCTTTTTTCTCTGCTGGTATCATTCGCTGGCATCTCTTGTGGATATCAGTTGTTTACAACCGGAAAGGTGTTCAACTTCAATCCGCTTACGCTCCAAATAGTTAAAAAGTAAGCCAAGTTAGGCGATCATTAATTAGAATTAGCGATCGCTAATCCTAATTGAGGTTTCAGGATTTGAATCCTAAACCCTAATTAATTCTCAGAGGTTTGTCGTGAGGGATTTATCACTCAATAAACAGCATTTCAGCCTTAGTTATAAACAAATGTAACAAAAATGGCGTTAAAACGTTTTGCTGTCTTGACAACCAATAAAAGAACCGATACCTTGATATACATACCCGGGTAAGACCGTTAAAGAGTTATATGCAAACGCAAACTAAGCAAAAGGTCACTTTGTATTTATCGCCAGAGTTGCACAGAAAACTGAAGATTCGTTCAGCAGTAGATTCTGAACCAATGTCAGAACTTGCCGAACGCGCCCTTGGTTTTTACCTGTCTCATTCAGAATTAGTTGACGAGTTAGAAGATTCTAGTTATGGGCGGACTCATAGAGTTTATTCATGCCCAACTTGTGATAGCTCGCTAGTCTTACGTGATGGGGAACTGGTTACTTTGGGCAATCAACCAGGAGTAGTTGGTCAAGACCATCTTTCCATTAATGAAATGGATGAAGATGAAACCAATCCCAAGGGCGAGGAAGAGTTAGTTCCTTGCTAAATAGATAGGAATTATGGATTATTCCTGATTCGGTTGTCTTTACCAGCAGCAATGTCTCTACTGTCTCTATAAGGTCTCAAGTAGGTCGAAGTATGAAAGAAGAGCTCAATATCCTAATTCAAGCTCAATACCCTTTAATCTACCTTGTGACCTCCGAGGAAGAGCGGGCCGAGCAAGCCGTTTCCACAATCGCCCAGTTGTTAAAGCCCCAGCGCCGAGTATTTATTTGGACAGTAACACACGGGATTGTGGAGTATGGTCAACCCCGGAATGTTACCCAACATAATACCGTATCTCCAGAGGCGGCCATTGAGTGGATCATCCGGCAGAAAGAGCCAAGTATATTTATTCTTAAAGATTTACACCCCTTTATTGATGCGCCAGCAACAAACAGATCGTTACGAGATGCGATCGCTAGCTTTAAAGGTACGCAAAAGAACATCATCTTGATGTCCCCAATGCAACAAGTACCTATAGAGTTGGAAAAAGAAGTTGTTGTTATCGATTTTACACTGCCAGACATGGCAGAGTTGAATAAAGTACTGACTCAGCATGTAGACCAAAATCGTGGTCGGCGGTTGACAACAGAGGCTAGAGAAAAGCTTCTCAGAGCAGCTTTAGGTCTAACTAAAGATGAAGCTGAGAAAGTCTACCGAAAGGCGCAGGTAACTACAGGGCGTTTGACGGAAGATGAAGTAGATATCGTTTTATCTGAGAAAAAGCAACTAATTCGGCGCAATGGCATCTTAGAATACATGGAAGAAGATGAAACCATTGATGCAGTAGGTGGCTTAGAAGAGTTAAAAAGATGGCTCAAGCAACGCTCTAATGCTTTCACAGAAAGAGCGAGAGAGTATGGTTTGCCTCAACCAAAGGGGATGTTAATTCTCGGAGTTCCCGGTTGCGGTAAGTCATTAATTGCCAAAACTACTTCCCGACTGTGGGGTTTACCCCTGCTGCGGTTAGATATGGGGCGAGTTTACGACGGCTCAATGGTGGGACGAAGTGAAGCAAATCTGCGAAACGCCTTGAAAACAGCAGAATCTATTTCCCCAGCGATTTTGTTTATCGATGAATTGGATAAATCCTTTGCTGGTAGTGGAGGTTCTTCTGATTCTGATGGGGGGACTTCAAGCAGAATCTTCGGCTCTTTCCTCACATGGATGCAAGATAAGAAATCACCAGTGTTCGTGATGGCAACCGCCAACAGAGTAGAACGCTTACCTGGCGAGTTCTTAAGGAAAGGACGCTTTGATGAAATTTTCTTTGTCGATCTGCCAACACCGGAAGAACGGCAACACATTTTTAATATTCATCTGACCAAACGCCGTGAAGACATCTCTCGATTCGATCTTGAGCAACTAGCCAAGATGTCTGACGGATTTTCTGGAGCAGAAGTTGAGCAAGCGATCGTTGCGGCAATGTATGAAGCTTTTGCCCAAGATCGGGAGTTCACCCAACTAGATATTATTGCTGCACTGAAGGCAACATTGCCGCTGTCTCGAACGATGCAAGAACAAGTAACGGCTCTGAGAGATTGGGCCAGACAGCGCGCCCGCCCCGCAGCATCCTCCGTAGCTGAATATCAGCGAATGGAGTTTTAAAAGCTTTCCTCTGCCATCCCAGGGGGAAAGGCTAGCTGAAAATTGCTAGCAGTTATAAGAAAAAGCCGCATCCTACTAAGCGCGGCTTCGCTCAAAACAAACCGTTGTCGTTTTTCTCAATCTTCTCATTGGAGGAAACCCAAATGTCTCACTTTAGCACCCTGCGTACCAAGATCACCGATGCCGAAATCCTCAAAGCTTCTTTGCGCGACCTCGGTATCAGCGTAAAGACTGAAGCTGATGTCCGTGGTTATAACGGTCAGCGCGTCCGTTCTGACATCGTTGCTATGTTGGATGGCGAATATGACCTCGGATGGTCTCGCAACAGCGATGGTTCCTTTGACCTAATTGCTGACTTGTGGGGAGTTGCTAAGAAGCACAACCAAACCGAGTTGATCAACTCAATCAACCAAAAGTATGCTGTTAACAAAACTTTGGCTGAAGTAAAACAACGCGGTCTGCAAAACGCCAATGTGAAGTTGGTATTGCAATAACAATTTCTCTGCGCGTTCCCAAAGCTGCACGGGTTAACCATATAAATAGCGGTTAGCCCGCTTTTTTATCGGGACTGAGATGTATTTCTCAGTCCCTATTTTATTTTTGTACTTTGATTGATATTGGTATTTGTAGCGGTTTTATTAGCATCTTTTTGAATTTACTTAGTCTCAGAATGTAACTTTAGCAACGGTTTAGGGAACTATATAAATGTAGCTTTATTCAGAAACAACCTAGTTCGAGGCATAAGTAATGGAAATAAATATCAGAGAATTATTCGAGTTATTTACTTCTAAAATTGGGCATAAGGTCATTGCAAAAACGCAAGATAAATGGCGCAGTAGTAGCGAAGGTTGGGATCATCATGCTTTGATTCACATGGGATATTGGACTTTACGAGATGTCAAAAACTTTACCCACGGAGAAGCCTGTAAGGAATTAGAGGTAAAAACAAAAGATGAATTGTTGAAATATTTATTAACTACTTTCTTTGACATTGGAGGAGTTGTAAAAGAAATTCTGTTAGAAAAACCTGAGAGTTACTCTGAGGTTTTTATTTTTACTCCTCAAAATGAGCTAGAAACAGCAGCTATTCAAATCACTACAATGGATGATAGAGGGTGGCAAGGTTGTCTTTACAAACTAGAGTATTATGCTACGGAGAACGATGAATTATGTCTAATTTTTGCAACTAAACCTCCAGATGTAAAAGAACAGGAGTGGTTGCTAGTTATATTTAATCAGACTAAAGGTGAACGGTATTGGAGTGTTCATACTGGGAGCTTAAAGCAAGTGTATTACAAATGGGCAGAAAAAATAGGAGTTCTTAAGTCTAAATAGCAGTAAGTTTGTAAAGTGGGTTAAGCTTGACCCTAATCCACTAATTTTTCTAACTTCAAATCTTCACGCCATGTAAAAATAATTTGCTCCTCAGCTTGCCTAAATTCAATATTAAATTTATCAAATACAACTTCTCGCCCTAAAAGCAATTGTTCTCCGCCTGTATTGGTTTGCAACCATGCTACAGGAGTAATTAAACTATGTCCGTCAATTGTCATTTCAACATTACGTAAAACATACTCAACTCTGCCACCTATAGTTTCTGCCAACAAAGTTGATTCTGAATCAGCTAAAGCATAGCCTAAATCTTGACCAACTTTCAATGAAATTAAACTTAATTCAGCACCAGAATCTACTAACATTGTTGTATTAGATTCTATATCTCTGTGTTTTAAAATAACGCTATAATTTGGTTGCCAATCATGGCGAGCGACGGTGCGGAAGCGAATCGGTAAAATTTCTATAGAAGCAGTGCGACGTGGAACTAGATAAATTAAAAAAGGCTGTTTTGCAGCATTAGCTAATTCTAAAATTTCGCGTAAGTTTTCGCTGTGAGCAATTATTCCATTTGCATTGTAAGCGATATATTGATTTTTATATAAATCTAATAACATCTGGCGGTTACGATTCAACCACTTGAGTATTTCATCTATTTCACTTTTAGAGGGTGTTGTATTCATATATTTAATTTTGTTCGTGGATATGAAATATCTCTTGCACTATTTTTAATCGTCTGGTGCAAGATGTGAGCTACCAAACCTGACTTAAATCTAAAACAAAACTAGGTAGCAACGGTTCAACGCAAAGGGTTTTAGAATTATCTAATACCTCAATCATAGTATTAGGATGATAAATAAAAACTTGGCGTTGTTTTCTATCAATTAACCAACCAAGTTGCGTCCCATTATTTATATAATAGTCTTGCAAAACTTGCAAGCGATCGCTCTCAGAACGCAATTCAATCACAAACTCAGGACAAATCGGTGCAAATGTTTTTCGTAGTTCCACTGGTATAGCCTCCCAGCGATCGCGTTTTATCCACGCTGCATCAGGAGAACGCACCGCACCATTAGGTAAAGTAAAACCACCACGATTTAACATCACTAATAAGGTTTTATAGTCTTAACTGATCCGTATTGGTTTATAACCCAGTCGTACAGAATTCACACTGAATTCTGACTCCTCAGCTTAAACAATTCTTTTTTAATATTTCAACTGGTGCAAAGGTTTAACCTAATTATTGTAAAAAAAGATAGGTCACTAATTGTCAAGAAGACCTATCTATTGAAATAGTGTTCACAGATTTTGTATATGAACACTATTTCTGGTTCTAAAATGTCCCCACTTTTAGTTTTCGCTTGCTACAGGTAGACGGATAGTGAATTTACTACCCTGCCCGGGTTCAGATGTCACATCAATTGTGCCCTGATGTGCTTCGATAATGCAACGAGATAGATATAATCCCAAACCACTACCAGAACGCTGGTGTTTTCCTTGGCGAAATCGCTCAAATAATATTGCTTGGTCTTGTTTAGAAATTCCTGACCCTGTATCTTTGATATCAATAATCACATCTGCCGGAGTGAGATGACAGTGAATATCTACAGAACCTTTGTCTGTAAATTTGATAGCATTGCCGATAATATTTGTTAAAACTCGCCGCAGTTCTACGCGATCGCCCATGACAGTGATTGTAGTTTCACCTCTATCAATACTTGCAGTTAATCCTTTTTCCTCAGCTAAGGGAGTTAATTCTTGGAAAACTTCACTAACTAATTCCTGAATATTGCAGGGAGAAATTTTTAAAGTTTTACAGCCTGCTTCATGACGATATACTTCTAGCAAAGTATTTACCATTTCTAGCAGGTCTTGATTACTGCCAATCATGGTATCAATTATTTCTTGCAATTGTGGCGAAACTTCGCAAAATCTGCCTTCCAGCAATAATTTTAAGACGCGGTTGGAGGCTACTAGCGGTATACGTAGATCGTGAGTAAAACGCGAGACAAAATCAGCCCGTAGGTTAGCCATCTGATCTCGTTCGTCAATACTATGCTTGAGGCGCAGGAGCGATCGCACTCGTGCATGTAGTTCATCAGGATCGAATGGTTTACGAATAAAGTCATCTGCACCAGCATCAAGTCCTTCCACAACGCTAGACTCATAGTGAGCCGTCAGCAGCAGAATAGGGATAAATGGCAACGCCTGGTTCTGTCGGATGCGTCGAGTAAATTCATAGCCATCGAGTTCCGGCATCATCACATCTAAGAGAATTATGTCTGGCGGTGATTCTTCAACCATAGCCAGAGCAATTTTACTATCTTCTACCAAGCTAATTTCATAGTCCTCATCTTCTAGGACAGCTTCTAAGACTAGTAGATTATCAAAAATATCATCGACAACGAGAATTTTATCTTTTTTGACAGTTTTACTTAAAGACATGGCTAAATAAAAAAAGAAGTGCTTGGCTATCCCTAGCAAATCTAGTCATAGCTTACATCACCAGCGCTAAGATGATTGAGGATTCAGATTTTCCTTTCAAGTTTGCTGAATTATATTGTTATACCAACACTCTTGCCTTAGAAAGGCTTACAAGATAAGGTTATTTATGTCTAATGGTAGATGAAATTCAGTAAATAATACCAAGAGCATTGCTTTTTGTATAAGATACCGAATAGAAGAATGAGATTATTTTAATCTGTACTTGAGATAGATAACAGTAAAATTAAGCAACTATGAGTGAAATCAAAATCCTCGTGATTGAAGATCACAACCTGACGAGAATCGGTTTACGGTCTGCCTTACAAACCCAGCCAGAGTTTAACATTGTTGGTGAAGCAGCCAATGCAGCCGACGGCATCAAGCTTCTGAAAAGTCTCAAGCCAGATGTTGCTACTATTGACATCGGTTTGCCTGACATGGATGGGATTGAGCTAACACGCACGTTTAGGCAGTATCAATCGGAGAACGAAGATTACACAACAAAGCTGTTAATCTTAACGATGCAGAATAGCGAACAGGCAGTTTTAGCAGCATTTGCAGCAGGTGCAGATTCCTATTGTATGAAGGATATTGAAACTGAGAAACTAGTAGAGGCTGTGCAAACAACTTATGCAGGTAGCTCATGGATCGATCCAGCGATCGCAGACCTTGTACTACAACAAATACGTCAAGATTTCCCCGATGGGAGCAGAGGAGCATCTGGAAAAAGAGTCTTGATTGAAGGTATTGACCCAGATGTTGAGAAAAGTATAGTCAGCTATCCTTTAACTCACCGAGAGATGGATGTTTTAGAGTTGATTGTCGCTGGGTGTGACAATGCAGAAATTGCTAAAAGGCTCTATCTAACAGTCGGTACTGTAAAAACTCATGTTCGAGGTATTCTCAATAAACTCTGTGTTGCTGACCGTACACAAGCTGCCGTCCGCGCTTTGCGGGCTGGCTTAGTACCGTAAATATACTTGCTATCAGTTATTTCCGGTCAAAAGGATCACTTGTAAAAAGATTTATGAAGAAATTGTTACACAGTTTAGTAAAATGACATAATTGACGAACAAATAAGTATTTTTCATCATATACATGATAGCGGATCAATTTCCCTGGCTTACCGCGATTGTCTTGCTGCCACTCGTTGCCGCCCTGCTCATTCCTGTGCTGCCTGATAAAGATGGCAAGCGCGTGCGGTGGTATGCACTGGGTGTAGGTATCGCAGACTTTGCCTTAATGTGTTACGCCTTTTGGAAGCATTACGATGCCAGCAGTGCTAGTTTTCAAATGGTGGAAAATTATGCCTGGATGCCTCAGTTAGGTTTAAACTGGGCGGTATCAGTTGATGGACTTTCAGCGCCACTTGTGCTTCTAGCGGGATTTGTCACCACACTATCGATTTTTTCAGCTTGGCAAGTTAATCACCGTCCGCGCCTCTTCTATGTTTTGATGCTGGTGCTGTATTCTGCACAGGTTGGGGTGTTCGTTGCCCAAGACTTGCTGTTATTTTTCATTATGTGGGAAGTAGAACTGATACCCGTCTACCTACTAGTCTGCATTTGGGGTGGGCAAAGACGGCGTTATGCAGCTACAAAATTTTTGTTGTATACCGCAGCAGCTTCTATATTTATTTTAGTGGCAGCCCTGGCAATGGGGCTATACGGTGGCGGTGATATGACATTTGACATAACCGCCCTCGCCAGCAAGGAATATCCGCTTGCTCTCCAACTGTTACTTTATGCCGGGTTGCTGATTGCATTTGGTGTCAAACTCGCTGTTTTCCCGATGCATACTTGGTTGCCTGATGCCCACGGCGAAGCATCCTCTCCTGTATCGATGATTTTGGCTGGTGTATTGCTGAAGATGGGCGGATATGGACTAATTCGCCTAAATCTTGAGTTACTTCCTGATGCACACATTTACTTTGCGCCGGTTCTAGCCATTCTGGGTGTTGTCAACATTATCTATGGTGCATTAAACTCCTTTGCTCAGACGAATATGAAGCGGCGTTTGGCTTATTCGTCGATATCCCACATGGGGTTTGTGCTGCTTGGGATTGCCTCTTTTACTGATTTAGGAATCAACGGCGCGATGTTGCAAATGCTCTCACATGGTTTGATAGCATCGGTGCTGTTCTTCTTAGCCGGCGTTACTTACGATCGCACCCACACAATGGTAATGAAAGATATGGGCGGTATTGGTCAAGCCATGCCCAAAGTCTTTGCCCTATTTACAATCTCCGCGATGGCATCCCTGGCACTTCCCGGTATGAGCGGCTTTCCTGGCGAACTATCGGTATTCGTTGGTTTAACAAGCAGTGATGTTTACAGTTCAACTTTCTGCACCGTAACTGTTTTTCTCGCCGCAGTTGGAGTTATCCTCACACCTATTTATTTACTTTCCATGCTGCGAGAGGTATTTTATGGTGACGGTGCAGCGCTCATCTGCGACATTAATAATGCAGGCTCAGAAAATCAAGAAGATGACGGAACAGTTTGTTTTGGTACAGACTGCTTCGTCCCAGAGGATGCAGTGTACGACGATGCTAGACCGCGTGAGGTGTTTATTGCTGCCTGTTTTCTGCTGATGATTATTGGTATTGGTTTTTATCCTAAGATGGCGATGCAGATGTATGACGTGAAGACTGTTGCAGTGAATGCTAATCTTCGCCAATCTTATGCCATAGTCTCGCAAACAAATCCCCAGATTTTTGCTAATCGATTATTGGTTCCGCAAATTTCCGAGGTTGAGGTAGCGCCCATTTTGGGAACTTTGAAGTAAGCTTTTTGACCAATATACTTGTCAAAAAGAGCGATCGCTTTTAATGTTGAGGCGATCGCTCTTACACTAGGATTACGCGATCGCACGAGATAATAAAAGATCAGTTTGGTGGCGTAAATGAACTTAGAAAACTGGTCTTGACAAAATAAAACTTTTACAGAGTAGATTTTCAATTAAAAAAGAATGTATTAACATAGGGATTAAAGTAATATTTATAACATTTATTATGGCTATGCGAGACGCAGACAAGGATCGTCGCAAAAATCTCCCTGTCAACAATCCTAACCCAGGTGGAAAAGAAGCACTTTCTTATCATGAGCTTAACCATTTTTTGAGGAATGCTCGTGCTGATGCAATTCGATGGGAACGACTTGCGAAAGAAAATCAAGAAGCTGCGTCTCAATTTACTCAAGTTCAGCAAGATATCCAAACTTACCAAGTTGAAGTTAACGAGTTAAAACAGATATATCTGAATGAACAAAAAAATTATCAGCAGGCTTTATGCCTTTACAACGGAGAAAAAACTAGAGCAATTGAATTAATTGCCCAACGTGATGAATGGCAACAACGTGCGAAAGAAAATCAGCAAGCTGCATCACAACTAACTCAAGTTCAGCAAAATATCCACACTTATGAAGTTGAGATTAACGAATTAAAAGAACGCATAGCAAACAATTATTTAATTTATATTGATGAACAAGAAAATTATCAGCAGGCTTTAAATCGTTACAATAAAGCAAAAACGAAAGCGGTTGAATTAATTGCCCAACGTGATGAATGGCAACAACGTGCGAAAGAAAATCAGGAAGCTGCATCCCAACTAACCCAAGTTCAGCAAGATATCCAAACTTATCAAGTTGAGGTTAACGAATTAAAAGAACGTGTAGCACACAATTACCAGATATATCTTGATGAGCAAAAAAATTATCAGCAAGCTCTACATCGTTACAATGAAGAAAAAGCAAGAGCAACTGAATTACTTGCCCAATATGAAGAAATGAAGTCTGAGCGAGACAACTATTTAACTCTATATAATGAAGCAGCAATTCTCATTTTGAAACCGGTTTGCGTCATTTGAGCGATCAATGAAATTATTAAGAATTATTAAACCCTTGCATAACAAGGGTTTTTATGTAATGAAATCTTAAAATGAGAATTGCTGATAATGAAGCACAAACACAACTTAAATTTGAGCGACGTTCCAAGGCTGGTATTAAGGGATGGGAAACTCGCCGTAAAGCCGAGAACGAAAGGCTAAAACGGGAAATTGGGGAGATGGTCGTTCTGCTGCATGAATCCCTCGCAAGTAAGGATGATGCTATAAATAACCTCTACGTTGTAGCAAAACGCATGGATCGTATTCAATCTCTAGTAGATTCGGTGGAAGAGGAAACAACAGGTAATCCTGTCGGTCTGGTACAAAAGTTTAAACGCATCTGGTTTGCTATTAAAGAGATACTTTCGGAATAAACAAGCATCTTTATGAGCAAACAATCAGCATCAAACATAGGAAATCAAAGTAAAAGTAAGTTAGGGGAGCAAATTCGTAATATTGCCGATAGACTTAAACAAGAAAATGAGGTGCAGATCAAAGCCACTTCTCGTATTTTGGGGGCTGCGGCTCAAATTTCCGAAAATCATGACCGACTAATTAATGAGGTAGTTGATATGGTTGAGGAAGACCTTAATAAACAAACTCAGACGTATCAAAAAGATATTCATACGGTTGATATTTTAAAGCAACAGTTTAAAACATTACGTGAAGCAAAAGATTACTTTAAGCTGAAAGCGGCTAGTTGGGAATCCCTCGCTAAAAAATTAAATGATTCATCTTCTCAAAAGCTTGTAACTGAAACTAAAACTCAGCCGTATCAATTTTATGAAAGTAACGGTATGGGAAAATTTGAACATGATGGCAAAATTTCTGAAGGGTTGACAGTTCATTTAGAAGAAGATGTTGCAGAAATATTTCCCAATGCTCAAGCAGTAAATGAAGCTCTACGTTTTCTAATTAGAGTTACGAAGAAAAGTTGCTAAAAAAGTAAATTTAACAGTCCAATATTTATAATTGATTTTATAGGAAAGTCGCATTCGTGCTTTCCAAAACTTACTCAATATTAAACTCCACTAAACGTTGTATCTCAGGTAATTAACTTAAAAGTTGTGTATCCTAAATTACTTTTGAAAATGACATTTGTAGATTGAGTGGAGCGATCGCACAATCCAACTATTTAAAGTTAGTAAAATTTTGCCAGAGCCACAACCACTGAAAATCAAGACTCGGAGGATGGATTAAGGAACAGTAAATCAAAGTAGCGCCAACAGCGATCAAAAACTAGCCCTAAAGTGCTACCAATACATGGGATGCTAGTTGATGATTACTGAGTTTTACCAATGTCTGTTGTTTCTGCCATCACTGTTACTGTTCCCGCCACAACTGCGAATTTGGGGCCTGGGTTTGATTGCATCGGTGCAGCATTAAAGCTGTACAACGAGTTTAAGTTCACTCGCCTAGAAGAGGGTGGGCTAATTATTCATGTCACTGGTACAGAAGCTGAACGAGTCCAAAGGGATGAAAGTAATCTTCTCTACCAAGCGTTTGTCAAGTTCTATCAACATATAGAGCAGACACCGCCGACTGTGAAAATAGAGATTAAGTTAGGCGTTTCTTTGGCGAGAGGTTTGGGTAGTTCGGCGACAGCAATTGTTGGTGGCTTGGTTGCTGCTAATGAACTTGAGGGTGCAACTCTTTCTCAGGCGCAGGTGATGGAGTTAGCGATCGCAATGGAAGGACATCCTGATAATGTAGTTCCAGCTTTGTTGGGAGGATGTCGTCTCGCTGCTACCACTGGCACAGCTTGGGAAATTTGTGATGTTCCCTGGCATAAAGATGTTGTACCAGTTGTGGCTATTCCTAATTTTGAACTTTCTACTTCAGAGGCGCGGGGCGTTCTCCCGACTGAGGTAAGTCGCGCCGATGCGATTTTCAATACGGCACATTTGGGGTTACTATTACGCGGCTTAGAAACTGGGAACGGACAATGGTTAAAGACAGCTTTGCAAGATAAGTTGCATCAACCCTATCGTAAAGCTTTGATTCCTGGTTATGATGCTGTGAACATCGCAGCCGTTAGTGCTGGTGCTTATGGTATGGTGATTAGTGGCGCGGGGCCGACACTGTTAGCTTTGGCAGATAAACTAAACTCGAAAGCTGTGGAGGCGGCGATGTTAGCTGCTTGGCAAGAAGAAGGAATTACAGCCGAAGTGCGATCACTTTCTCTCGATACCCAAGGGGCAAAAAGCTTTTAATATTTTACTCAGCACTTAAAACTCGATTTATGGAGCAAACTCAGGCTGAAATAGCGGCGCTTAACTCTCAAATTCAGGCTCTTTTAGAAGAACGCGCTGTACTCACTATTAATAATGTAATCTCTGCCGAGAATGATTCACCCCAGGCAATGGTGGAAGCATATCGCCGTCAAGCCAGAGAAAATGCCCAATTATCAGTTGAACTCCAGGGCATCGATGCCGCGATCGCCGCCTTGGAAGGCAAGATAAAACAAAAACAAGGTAAGTTAGTGCGATCGCAAGTTGTATCAAAAGAACTTATCCTACAGCAAGAGCTAGAAGAAGCGAAAGAAGTAGCACAGGTTCATGCTCAACGCATTAATGAACTTGCTGGGGAATTAGCAACAGAAGTCCGTCTCCTGAAACATTGTGCTAATGAACTGAGTCCAATGTATTGGCGGATTTATTACAAGCCGTTCATTACTGGGTTCAAGACAATCTCCGTTCCTTATGTCCGCTCTGATGGGGAAGTATGGACGATTGTCAACCGGATTGTTTAATGACAGCATTTCTAAACTAGAAATACTTTACTAAGATTGACTGCCCTAGCGATCGCATTTTCGGGAGTGGAAATTGAGGATGCTTTACCAATGCTAACTTATCTGCACCTCACAATCTTGTGCTACTATTGTTAAACTGACGCTGTTGACTCCTTAAGCTATCAAACGGTAAGCAAAAAGGCTTTCTAGTGTGGGTATGGCGGCATAGCCAAGTGGTAAGGCAGAGGTCTGCAAAACCTCCACCCCCGGTTCAAATCCGGGTGCCGCCTTTTTATGTTGTACATTAACTAATTATTTGTCACTGTTAACAGATTGATGTCATGTTTAACAAAATGATGTCACTGTTAACAGATTTTTTGTCACAACTACAAACGGATACCTATCACAAAGGCAGACCTCTGCCTTACATTTCAACCCACCATAAATCTAGCAAACTTTTAGTATAACTACTAAAACCTAAATATGTAGAAGCTTTCTCAACTCAAACTTGATAGAGGCTTATTGAAAAAAGCGATGCCTACCGCGGGCTACGCCTACGCGTAAGCTGTTACGCAGCTAAATTTAATAAACTGCATTACCTTTATTTTTAATTTTACGCTCCCATTTAATAATAAGACCTCCTTTATTTAGCAGT
>NZ_JBALBW010000113.1:0-2548 GCF_036919895.1 Nostoc sp. | reverse complement strand
TAAACGAGCGCCCATATTATTTATCACCTCGGTAGGTACATTCTCCGTATTTACTTATCTTAACATAGTTGGATTTTTTCCCGCCTACCTACTTATTCCAGTATTTGTTTTCTATCTATTTTAATAGTCTCGTTCTTACTGCCTTTGCTGTGCTTTTTTGGGTTTTTTCGCTCTTTTTCTGATGAGTGATTGCTGCTCAACCCTTTCTTGTTGGCTTTGATGTCTGGCTGACCAAGTTCTCCCTTCATGCGGTTGTTTTCATCTTTTAATTGTTGATTTTCTGCTCGTAATTCTTTGACTTCTGCTTGCAATTGCTCTATTAAGTTCAGTAATATTTCTACTGTCCGACGCATTGATTCGTCTGCAATCCCTTTTGGCTCTATGGTTTGCAGTATCTCTTCTCCTGATTTTTTGCTCGAATCCTGCTTTTGCGTCATGTGTCACATTTTATTATATTCTGTCTCCCTTGCTTACCTTATTTTTCTCCCCTACCCCCACTTATTGAGCGGATACTTTATTACTTTCTATAATTCCCAACCTAAAGCGTAAAACAACACGGCTAAACCTTTTTGATTTTTTGATTGGTTTACCAGACTCAGTGCTGAGTAATGAGTGCTGAGTAATGAGTAATGAGTAACAAGAATACTCAGTACTTTTGCACTCGGTAAATGCCCCGCCCCTTGTGGACGGTTTTTGAACTCAGCACTCTTCATCATCCATCGTGACGTGTTTGTTACTTATAAAAGCAGTTTGGGCTATATTTTGGCTTAATTTTTGTCTGAGTCCCACTATTCAAAATTCAAATTAAATTCTGCCGATCTGTTCCTACTTCCTAATCTCCCTAATCTCCTCACCAACAATCTGTGCTATCTTTTGGGCTGCACCGCTTTCACCGCGAGTATTTCGGAGTTTAGCGCCGATATCGTCCAATTTTTCTGGATGCGCCAAAAAGTCTAAAACCATTTCCCCAATTGCTGGCGGTTGAACTTCACCCATAATTTCTGGCACTATCTCTTCTTGTGCCCAGATGTTTGGCCATGCTAATAAACCTTTGCGTCTCACAAATGTTAGAAATACCCAATTGATTGTGTTGGCAAATGCTGTACCTACTCCTGGCAGATTTGCCAACAACCCAGGTAAACCATCCCAAGAACGCATGGCATCAAGTTGCTGAGTTGGTAGTAAAACAATCATTGGTACTGCTAAAGCACCGAGTTCAGCAGTGTTTGCGCCCACTGTAGTCAAACATATACAGCACTGGGATAATAAATGATATGCAGGGTTTTCTTGGCACAATTCCACAGTTAAACCTGTTGCTGTTTTGAGTGATGCTTTGTCTCTAGAGTCCTGTGGAAGAATTAAGTCAGCACCACTGAAGCCAAAAATTTCAGCAATAGAGTTTCTTTGAGGATCGGCAAAACTAGCTAAAGTTTGTAAATCCAAAGTTGGGGCTACAGGAATCACAAATTTAGTTTGTGGTCTTTTTGCGTGAACGTATTCAGCGATCGCTAAACATAATGGCACTCCTTGGGCTAACTTTGCCGCTTTTGATCCAGGGAGTAAACCAATTAATTCAGTTTTGAGTGATGGAGTGATAGCTGAAGGTGAATTTGAATCTAGGCTTTCCCCTGCTTCTAGCATCAAATCACCCACAACGGTGAATTTGTGAGCATATTTCTGGGAGACAACAGCAGCAACTTTGGGTTTCATCACACCAAAGCGATCGATCCACTTATGCCAACGGGCTGACCACTCGGCGTAAACTACTGTCCGATATCCGAGCTTTTTGCCTATGACTACGGGGAAAATTTGATCGCCACCGAGGAAAACTACTACACCGCTACTTCTCCAATCCCAATTATCAAAAGTTTTACCCCAAAGCAAAAATTGCCAAAAATACTCTGCTCCTTGTACTCTATCTACTTCTGGGTAGGAAAGTGCGATCGCAGCTTCTTTACCACTAGCATTTGAGCAAGGCGATAAGACTACACTGATCCTAACTTGATTTCGGTCATCGCCGAATTTTTGTCGCAACGCCCTTACTACTGGGTGCACCCAGGTTGTAACCTCACCTGGGCCATTTGATAAAATGAGAATATCTACTTGAGTCATTAGTTAATGGTCAAGAGTTAGGGGTCATTAGTCAAGAGACAAATATTGCTTAATTCGTTCAGTTGAAAGTAATACCAGTCAAGCGATTTGCCCTTTTAGAAAAAATATAAATTTACCCCTTGACAAACTAGGGGATGACTAGTTACTCTAGTTAAGTGGGCAAGCGAAAAGCGCTAAACCACGACTGAACCTGAAAAACATAATACTTTGAAAGCTTAAAGAAAAAACCAATCCTCGTCAACAAAGATTTTACTATTGGGATTTCCCAATAAGATGATCAAAATTTAGTAACTGGGATTCCGGGAAATATTTTTTTTCGGAGCCACAAACTCGAAACACAACAAAACGGAGAGTTTGATCCTGGCTCAGGATGAACGCTGGCGGTATGCTTAACACATGCAAGTCGAACGGTGCTTTCGGGCACAGTGGCGGACGG
>NZ_JBALBW010000112.1:0-26816 GCF_036919895.1 Nostoc sp. | reverse complement strand
TTAAAGAGATACAAAAACCATATCTAAAACTGGAAATTTTGCATAGTTTTTAATGATAACGATAATTATCCTCATAATGAGAATTGCTGAACTTTCGTAGAGCAATTATACTTAACCCCATTGTAGGAAGTATTTTGGTAAGCAATTGTGCGAATCTAGCAAATAACTTTTCTTTGGATAGACTTATGGCTAAGAAATCTCAAACAAATCTAGAACAATACCAAGATGTCAGATTATCTGCCACCACCAGAATCTGGGTCATTACAGTCGCCATTCTCGGAGTTTGCGTCCCACTGTCAGCCGTTACTAGAAGCGGTGCGATTCTCCCATTAGTTGCTATTGGTGGCGCAGCTGTTGGTACAGTTGCTGTTTGGCGTTCTGATGAGCAAGAATCAAAAACTAACTATTTGCAACAGCAGCAAATAGAACTGTTAGAGCGGAGATTAGCGAATTTAGAAACAATTGTTAGCAGTGATGACTTGAACTTGCAAATGAAAATTAAACAGATTGAGGCAAGAGATACTTTTGGCGACTCTTCTGATGTAAGTACTATCCCCAGACAACCAAAACGCAAAGGTTAAAATTAGCCGAACTTTACCATTTACGCCAATTTAAGATAATCTCCCCGAAAAACACCGTTACTAAGTCAGTCTAGTGGAGGTATTTGTTGACTTAACGTTGCCGCAACCTTTAAAATGCCTCTCATATTAAACTTTACTTTGCAGCTAGAAGTGTTTCCTTAGAAACAGTATCTTGTTATCCATCTCCGTTAGAATTGACTGACATCATTTAATTCTATATACTTCAACTGCATCAGTTTATGAAACGTCTAAGTGCTATCCATCTTTATCTTTCCCGAAAACATCTCCCGATGGTTGTGTTTTATTAGACTACTAACATTACTGAATTTTTAATTAACTAAGGTTATAAACTTGAGTAATTGCATTGGTATAGCTTACCGTAGGTATGCAATAGTTTGCCGCAGGAATGCAGATGGATTGGATTAGCTTGCTTAAAGCTCAACAAACTGACTTCCTTCAACGTGTGAAGAAACCTAAAACTTACGACTTATCTTTATTGGAAAGTCAAGTCAAAGGTTGTCACACTGAAATTATGGCTTTTTGGGGCGAGCCATTGGCTAGACTCCAAGAACTTTCTCGCCAACAAGCAGAAGTTCTCGCCAAAAATCCGCCGCCGATACCGCCTGAATATCCTGAGCCTCCCGACTGGACGATACCTTTTCCCAAATACTTCCAGCAACAAGCCCAAGATTATCTTTTGCGGGAATTAATCGTTGATGGGGTGATAACTGAACGTTTGGGAAAATTGGTAAAAAAGGTATCACAAGATACTTTGCAAAATATGGTTTTAGATGATGAAGGAAATTTGTGTGGCGAAAGCAAATTTTCTTATGTATTAAAAGATAATCCTCAGCTAAGTGTTCAAGTTTATGTTGCTGATGGAGAAAGTTTTAATGGTATTAAGAAAGACAAAATTAAGTGGTCGGTTACTCAAGAAGATTTAAAAAATCACCAAGTATTAATTTTTCTCTGTTTGTTTTATCCATCTACAGGTCAGTTAGGATACGAAAGACAGAGTATAATCACAGGCTTTTTACCTGCTAATCAAATTGAAATTACTGAAACAAAACTCTACATTAATCCGAGTAACTTGTTATATGCCGGGGGGCTGAGTTGGTATTTAGAATCACTTGTTGGTAAAAAAGACACGTCGCCAGTAATTAATGAGATAGCGATCGCAGATACAATACAGACTTTACCATCAGAGCATTGCCTTAAGGAGGTAGTTGGTGACTGGGAATGCTGGCAAACTTTGCAAGGACACAACAGAGGAATTAATTGCCTAGCTTTCAGTTCTGGGTGTAAGAATGGTAAAGCCTTACCCATATTGGCAAGTGGTAGTCGGGGAGAAACGAAACTCTGGGATTTAAGCAAGGGTGAATTAATAGATACATTATCAGAGTATCCTTGGGTGATATCTGGGCTGGTGGATGAAGTGAATTCCCTAGCTTTTAGTTCAGATGGACAGACTTTAGTGAGTTGTGGTGCAGATTCCACAATTAAGCTTTGGCACGTAGGTGCTTTAGACTTGATAGATATTTTACACAAACATAATGGGGTAGTGCGGTGTGCTGCCTTTACCCCAGATGGGAGAATGTTGGCTACTGGTGGAGATGACAGAAAAATTCTGTTTTGGGATTTGATGCAGCGTCAAGTTGCGATCGCACTTTCTCTAGATGATACAGCTGCTCATTCCCTAGTTTTGAGTCGAGACGGGGAAACTTTAGTTACAGGTAGCTATCGCAAAATCAAAGTTTGGCGAACTTTACCCCAGACGGGGATAAAAAGTTTAAAGGACGCAGAACCACTGCATACCCTTATGGGTCATTCTCACATCGTTCGTTCCTTAGCGATTAGTGCAGATGGTAGAATACTCGTCAGTGGTAGCTGGGATCAAACGATTAAAATTTGGCAATTGGAGACTGGGGAATTATTGCATACTCTGAAAGGACATAGAGATAGAGTATATGCGATCGCACTAAGTCCCGATGGACAAATTATCGCCAGTGGTAGTGCCGATAAAACCATCAAATTATGGCATTTACAAACCGGGGAATTGCTAGGTACGTTTACAGGTCATGGGAATATAGTCACAGCATTAGCTTTCACAGCTTCCGGCGAGATGTTGGTTAGCGGGAGTTTGGATAAGACGATTAAAATTTGGCAACGCAGTTGAAATAATATCAAGTTCGCATAATTTAGTTATAATTCCCACCGTCATTGCACCCCACACGCCAGATGCTCCACTTGGGATTGCGACAGGTGGATGTTTATACAGGGCTGAATCCCGGATTTCTCACCACATCTCTCAAAGCCTGCGCTTGTGCAGGGGAGCAGGGGAGCAGGGGAGCAGGGGAGCAAGGGAGCAGAGGTGAGATATTGTACAATTTCTTTCCCCTCTGCTCCTCCGCTCCTGTGCCCCTCTGCCACTTCTTCGCTTAAAGCTTGTGAGAAATGCGGGTGAATGTGGTGATTGTGCTGCTAGAGTTGCATCGCTATGCCCAAATAAAAGACGAAAGATAAAATTTGCGATCGCACTTAGTACCAAAATATCTGTCACTTGGCGATCGCCCATAATAAAACCATCTCCTCTATATTATTTGCTTATGGCGATCGCAACTCAACCCCAACTAACTTTAGACGAGTTCCTCAAACTGCCAGAAACTGAGCCAGCATCAGACTTTATCAACGGCGAAATCATTCAAAAACCCATGCCTCAAGGTGAACATAGTTTACTCCAAACTACTCTTTGCGAAACAATTAATGGCATAGCTAGAAGTCAAAAAATTGCTTACGCTTTCCCAGAACTGCGGTGTATTTTTGGCGGTGCTGCGATCGTTCCTGATGTGTCTGTATTTGGCTGGGACAGAATTCCTAAAACTCCATCTGGCAGAATTGTAAATCGCTTTGAAATTCATCCCGACTGGGCAATTGAGATTCTTTCCGCAGACCAAAGGTTAAAAAAAGTGTTAAGTAAATTATTGCATTGTTCGCGCAATGGTACTGAACTCGGCTGGTTAATCAACCCTGAAGACGAAAGTGTGCTGGGGATTTTTCCTGGACAGCGAGTGGAATTATACGAAGCTACCGATCAATTACCCATCCTAGAGGGTATTGAGTTGGAATTGACTGTAGAACAAATTTTTGGTTGGCTGAGTTTGACGTAAATAAAGCGATTGCATTTCCTCAAGAAAGTTGCAAAAGATTGTATGTGTAGGTTTATTGTAGAAACTGGGCGATACAGCCCAAATTCGTATATCTGCACAAATATTTTTATGGAAAATCAACTAGGATTGGTTCTGAAACTGCTTTTACTCTCGGCTTTGTTATCGGTATTAATTAAGTATGCAGGGCCAAATCTATCAATTCCGGCGACAGCAACCAACGCGCTGATTATAATATTGTTGCCGATTGCGATTATTGCGATCGCGCTCCTGTGGCGATTTCAAGCACAGAAACAAAATTAACTTGGGAGCATCTACGCACAAGTGACTAAAATCAGTTAATCTAGCTGAATTACCAAAAAATTGCATCTCGCCAACCGTTGGGAGTCAGCCTGTGAACCTCGGTCAATGGATCGGCTTAATCGCCATACTTCTTTCTTTATACATCCTGTGGCAAATTCGGGAAGTGCTTTTGCTCATGTTTGCCGCAGTTGTGCTAGCCACGACTTTAAATAGGCTAGCGAAACGCTTTCAACGCTTTGGAATGAAGCGTGGATTCGCTGTACTCCTAGCAGTAGCTATCTTTTTCGCAGGCGTTGTGGGTTTTTTCTGGCTCATTGTGCCGCCATTTGCCCAGCAGTTTCAAGAACTAACCTATCAGGTTCCTAAAGGGTTTGGACGCTTTAATAGTTGGCTTGATGCCCTGAGAACTCGTATTCCTGACCAGTTAGTTGCATACATCCCAGATATCAACAGCCTCATCCAACAAGTACAACCCTTCGTCAATCGCTTGCTGGGAAACTCTTTTGCCTTTGTATCTGGCTCTTTGGAAGTCGTCCTCAAGATTTTGCTAGTGTTGGTTTTAACAGGAATGATGTTAGCCGATCCCCTAGCTTACCGGAAAGTATTTGTGCGGCTTTTCCCCTCATTTTATCGACGACGGGTAGATGGGATTTTAGATCAATGTGAAGTCTCCTTGGAGGGATGGATTACAGGTGCTTTCATTGCCATCTGTGTGGTGGGGGTGATGAGTTTTATTGGCTTATTAATTTTGCATGTCAAGGCAGCACTAGCTTTAGCGGTTTTAGCGGGATTTTTTAACTTAATTCCCAACCTGGGCCCAACGATGAGTGTAATCCCAGCAATGGCGATCGCCTTCTTAGATGAACCTTGGAAAGCGATCGCTGTTTTGATTCTCTACTTTATCATTCAACAGATTGAGAGCAATTTCATTACGCCCGTTGTGATGGCGCATCAAGTTTCATTGCTACCCGCCATAACCTTAATTGCCCAGCTATTTTTCGTCACTTTCTTTGGCTTTTTAGGATTATTTCTAGCGCTACCTCTGACTGTTGTCGCTAAGATTTGGTTGCAAGAAGTGTTAATTAAAGATGTTTTAGATGAATGGGGAAATAATCATAATAAAGAGACTGAGTTGGTGATAACTTCTGAATCTGCGAGAGTTAATGATAATTGGACAGCAAATAGTCCCCCTGTGAATCGGGAGCGACCAATTGATGATGATATCGTGCAAAAAGGAGATTAATTAATTTTAGATTTTAAAAGCGATCGCAGAACTGGTCAAATAATATATCAAAATTAAGCATGCATTGTTATCAAATTATTTAGTTCAGCAACTAAAACGTCCTGCTATTTCCATGTTTATCGCGTAGTTTTTTAGCGTGCGGCGCGGCGTAACCGCGCCATTGCTTGTGACAGATCCGTAAGTCCTCTCTATAAAAGCCAAAATTTAGAATTTATGCTTCATGTCTAACAAATAATTAGGGTAGATTACTGATTTTTGGCTGATCGAAGTAGCCATACATTACCCGTGAAACTTGACGAATAAAATCCTTAGCCCTAATGTCATTATTTGGTCTACGCACGAAAATTCCTGCTAAATAACGCTTACCGGATGGCGTTTCAATGATACCCGCATCACCTAATACAAATCGGAGAGTACCTGTTTTATGAGCAATATTTGCACCAGAACCTAAGCCAGATGGGAGCAAACTTTTATTGTGACAACGAATCATAATCCCCAAAACTTGGGATTGACTTGTATCAGAAATTAACTGATTATTTGTAACTAAGGCTGACAGTCGTACCAAGTCTTTTGCACTAGTTTTATTAGTTCCTTTAAAGTCTCCAAGCATATTGTGAATCACAGTACTTCGTAATCCCCAAGTGCGAAACTTTTGATTTAATTTAGATGCACCACCTAATCGATCGATAATCATATTTGTAGCAGTGTTATCACTAATCGTCATCATCTTGGTTGCAGTTTGCAAGAGACTCAGCTTAGTTCCCACTCGTTGATATTGCATATCGCCAGAACCACCAGTGACATGTTTCCGTCGCATTACCAAAGTTTCACCTAGTTTGATTCTTCCTGCATCTACTTCCTGAAACAAAGCAATCAAAATTGGATACTTAATTGTGCTTGCAGCAGAAAAAGCTTTATCACCGTTAAAATTAAAATAATCCCCTGTTTGTAA
The DNA here is from genome assembly GCF_036919895.1 of Nostoc sp. Classification (GTDB taxonomy): domain Bacteria; phylum Cyanobacteriota; class Cyanobacteriia; order Cyanobacteriales; family Nostocaceae; genus Nostoc. The sequence continues at coordinate 20,573 of NZ_JBALBW010000112.1, read as the reverse complement.
GTCCATAAAAAAGATTCCGGGAGTAAGGAATCTATAGCGAGCCATTAATGCTTTAATAGGAGTTTTTAGTTCTGATATCTCGCGTCCCAGAGGAACTACACCAGTGAATTTAGAATTATTTATAGGGTTGACAGAATCGCCCAGAGGAACCGGAGGAATAAATTTCAGTTTTGGGAGTTGTAAATCAGAAATAGCCGGTTGATTTGCACTCCAGTCATTTACATTGCCAACTTGATTTGTGTTAGGATTCGCTTTTGCAGGGGACGATAGTAAAAGAATACTTGTAAAACTCAGTAACAACCAGCGTAGTTTCATGTAGTGCTGTAAGGATAGTGTTGGATTTATTTACAGAGATTTTCCGAAGAAGTTAATGAGATCCGGATTGATTGACATAGTAATCACTAAGATATCCCATATCAACAGAGATTCGTAACAGATTCATTGACCTATTGAAAAAAATAATTATACTAAAAAACACAAAGTGGAATATACAAAAGATGCTTAGATAACATCAATTAGTTATGTAATTATACAAGTACTAAGAACTAATAATTATGTTTTAATTTTTCTAGCGATTATTTATACATGAATCATATTTGATTTTTGAAAAAATATAAGTATCTGTAGGGATGCACAAAAGTTCTCTCGTAACATTCAATATTCATTCTTCTGTGATTTTCATTCCAAAATGCAAATCTACCGAGCGCGATAATGCCTAATGGTACGATAACAGAAGCATGAAAGCGTGAATACAAAACTCCTCATTTCTCCTCAAGAACTCACGTCGCTGTTAGCAGAAAAGTCATCACAGGCTGTCATTATCGATACGCGAACTCCTGAAGACTATGCTATTTCTCATATCCCTACATCCATAAATATTAGAGATTTTTTCACCTATCTTTTAGAGAATTCCAACCCAACAGGATTAAAGGAATTACAAGAGTATTTTGCAGAAATTATGAGCAAGCTGGGAATATCGGGTGTAGAACGATTAATTGTGTATGAAGATGCTTTAAATAAAGGTTATGGTCAATCTTGTCGAGCAGCTTTCTTACTGAAGTATTTGGGTTGTACTCAGGTATCTTTTTACAGGGAGGATATAGAGCGTGGCTGACAGAAGGATTGTCTACTACCGATGAAGTACTATTACGTGAAAGCAGTATATTTAGATTGCATCCCAATGCTGACATGATGGTGACTACTGCCGAGATGTTGCAAGCAGTAACCAATCCAGCAATTATAAAATTAGATGTGCGCGATCGCAATGAATGGCTGGGACTGAGTTCTTCTCCCTACCATCCTGATTTTTGTCCTCGCAAAGGTAGAATACCTAACTCAGTCTGGTTAGAATGGCATCGGCTGATGAATTCGGAATCGGAAATCCCCACGTTCCGTTCGCCAAGTGAAATTATCGAAATTTGTCAGTCTGTAGGTATTACTTCAGAGTCTATTGTATACGTTTACTGCTTTAAGGGTTCAAGGGCTGCTAATACATTGATAGCCCTTGAAGAGGCGGGAATTTCTGCCAGAAATTATTTTGGCTCATGGAATGAATGGTCGCGTGATTTATCACTACCGATTGATAGTAAAGTTATGCAAGCAACAGAAAGTTAGAGAACTGATTTAAGCTGCATTAGCTGCTTATCCAACTCGATAAGGTAATCTCTACCGTAAGTTCCATTTTCTAACCCTGTGACTAGATGATGAGGAATGTCTTGTGTGATTTCCTCGCTACAAGAACCAGCAGCCAGTGCGATCGCAGCTACTGTATCTACATCTCCAGTAAAAGCGATACAATCTTGTAAAAGTTGGCTCATACTGTCATTTCGCATCACCGCAGTAATTGCTGCCCTAACACTCATCCAGCCTTTGGATTTTACTTTTCCTTCCCAAGGTTTATTCCACTCTCCAGATACATAACCTTTAAGAAACTGTCCTAATTTTTGTTTTGCTCCCAGTCGATAGATAAAGTAATGCGACATTAGGGCGGCGGCAACGGCAGCATTGATTCCATCGGGTGTATTGTGGGTAATTGCCGCTTGAATTGTTGCCGCCTCAATTACTTTTTCTGGTGTCGAATAGATGCCAATGGGGGCTGCACGCATTGCACCCCCGCTTTTATCACTCTCAGGGTTAATTTTGGTTAAAAACTCATCCCCATCCTGAATTTCTCCCAGAAAATGGTAGAAGTTTCGAGAATAACCTTCTCTCTCGTCGCGTTTAAAAGCTCTAACAAAGCTATCGGCTAAAACTTCTGGTGTCCACGCTGCTTGAGCAACAATCACTTCGGCAATGGCAATGCTCATCTGGGTGTCATCGGTGTAGCAGCCAGGAATGAGTCGAAAACGGGGATGTTGAACGTATCGACTCAAATCGTTGTTAACGATTGCCTCATCAGCATATTCAAAACCTGCGCCGTAAGCATCTGCAATTGCTAATTCTAGCAGCATAAGGGTATTAAGCTAAAAATGGACGCGCCAGAAAAAAGCTAGAAATTGATTTAGCATCTACCGGTTCTCCTTCCAGAATCGCTTTCTCTAATTCTTCGGGAGTCAAAAACACGGTTTCGATATCCTCGTCTGCATCTTGTGCTGGTGGTGTCTCCAGCTTTTCTAAATCTCGCGCCAGAAAAGCATAGATAATTTCATCAGAATAACCAGGCGCTAGGAAAAATTCGCCCAATTTGTCCCATTTTTTGGCAGTATAGCCAGTTTCTTCTTCGATTTCGCGCTGTATTGTCTCCAAAGGTTCTTCCTTTGCTTCCAAAGTTCCTGCCGGAAATTCTAATATCCGTCCCTGAATTGCAAAACGATACTGGCGCACCAGTACAAGTTTACCTTCTGGTGTCACTGGTACAGCTAGAGCGCCACCAGGGTGACGAATACATTCCCATTCCCCTTCCGATTTATTCGGCAAACGCAAGCGATTGACTTCAAAATCAAACTTGCGTCCTTTATGAAACAAGCGTTGTCTTAGTAGTTGTGGTAATTCTCTACCTAATGGCATAGTAAAATCTGATTATCTGTTAAGTACAGAGGTGATATCAGTCTTCTTCTGTGTTTAAGGATGGTAATTTTAATTGCCCATCAATTAAATATACATCAGAACAGTCTACCTCTTTCAGCAGTCCTTTAATAACACACCCAGAAACTGGTTCTATCCAATCTGGGGCAATTTCTGCCAGTGGTACTAACACAAAGGCCCGATCCCGCATTCGTGGATGGGGAATTTGGAGATTTGGTGTATCCAGGATAAAGTCATCATATAATAACAAATCCAAATCCAGGGTACGCGGCCCCCAGTGTTCTTGACGCACACGCCCAAATTGTTGTTCAATTCCTAACAAAATTTCTAATAATTGCTGGGGTAGCATCTCTACCTGCAATATGATGCAGCCATTTAGATAATCTGGCTGTGGTGGCCCCACAGCTTTGGTTTGATACCAATTCGATCTAGCTTCTAAAATAATTCCTGGGGTTTGGGCTAAAGTTTTGATAGCTGCTTCTAAAAGCGTCTGGGAATCGCCGATATTACTACCAAGGGCGACGGCGCTTCTTTTCGGCTGAGTGTAGGCGTAGTCCAACCCAGGCATTGCCCTCTCCTGATGTAAGCTATTTTCGGAATGTCTTTGTGGATACTTCTATGTACTTGTATTCCGAATAGTTAGGTAAATTGCAGTATTTGTTACAAAATTAAATTAACCAAATCTAAAAAACATTATTTTATGGTGAATTTAGTTAATTATTTATAGGATATTATACTAACACAATGGTGGTGCTATAACCCCAAAGCTGATTGATGGTGGTTAGATATTTACTACTTTGAGCGAGGAACTGACGTGGGGAAGCTTACCTCCTGGTTCAAGCGAAGACCAACTAATATGAGTGACTCTGGACAAGGAGGAACAAATGAGAGCTTACCACCAGCACATCTGGCGCAGACGAGGCAGTTACTGAGCAAAATGAAAATTTTACCATCTAGGATGAAGACCAATCAGGCAACAGGCAGTAAACCACTCTATCGTCGCTTATGGTTTTGGGCAGGTTTAGGTGTAAGTGGTGGGATAGTTGCCTTCATCTATGGCATCAGTCTAATAGACCGCACTTTGCCAAATCAGTCCGAGTTGAATGCTGTCTTGAGAGAGCAAACACTGACAATCAAAGCTGCTGATGGAACTATATTACAACAACAAGGTGAAGCGACCAGAGAACAGTTAAAGCTAGAACAAATACCAGATAATTTAAAAAAAGCTTTCATCGCCTCAGAAGATAGAAGATTTAAACAACACAATGGAGTCGATCCGCAGGGGATTATCAGAGCGAGTTTGAATAATTTGCGATCGCAAGGTGTGGTAGAAGGTGGTAGCACCATCACCCAACAGTTAACGCGGATTCTCTTTTTGAAACAAGAACAGACAATCTGGCGCAAACTCAAGGAAGTCCGCCTCGCCCAAAAAATGGAGCATGAGCTAACCAAAGACCAAATTCTAGAGCGTTACCTGAATCTGGTTTATTTGGGATCGGGAGCTTATGGTGTGGCAGATGCAGCCTGGGTATACTTTAGTAAATCGCCAGATCAGCTTTCTCTTGCGGAAATGGCAACGATTGCAGGATTAGCTCCTGCTCCTAGCTTATACGCCCCAGACAAGAATCCCGAAGCGGCAATCCGGCGAAGAAATCTGGTATTGCAACGGATGCAAGAGGATGGAGTTATTACACCAGAGCAAAGACAAGCAGCAGCCCAAGAGCCACTAACCCTCAAAAGCAGTGTCCCCAAGCGAGTGCAAGTAGAATCACCCTACTTTACCAGCTACATCCAAAAAGAATTGCCGAAATACGTTTCTTCTAATGTGCTAAAAAGTGGGGGTCTAGTAGTGGAAACTACGTTGAATCCGACTTGGCAGAAGGTAGGAGAAGAAGCAGTCGCCAAAACACTGCGAAATCAAGGACGCTGGGAGAACTTTAAGCAAGCAGCAATGGTGGCCATTGACCCTCGGAATGGCGAAATTAAGGCAATGGTTGGGGGAAAAGACTTTGGTAAAAACCAGTTTAATCGTGTAACCCAGGCACAACGGCAGCCAGGATCGACATTTAAAGGGTTTGTATATGCTACTGCGATCGCTAGCGGTAAAAGCCCCTACGATACCTATGAGGATGCACCCCTTGTAGTAGATGGTTATGAACCAAAAAACTATGGTAAAAACTTCCACGGTTCAATGAACATGCGAGATGCCCTCACCCGCTCTATTAATATTATTGCGGTGAAGGTATTGATTGATGTGGGATTTGCCCCAACGATTAAACTTGCCCATGATATGGGGATAAAATCTGAACTCAAGCCCACCTATTCCTTAGCTCTCGGCTCCAACGAAGTGAATCTGCTAGAATTGACCAGCGCTTATGGTAGTTTTGCTACTCTTGGATTGCACACAGAGCCTCATGGTATTACTCGCATCCTCAACCGCCAAGGCAAGGTGATTTGGTCAGCTAATTTCAAGTCTCAACGGGCCGTTGACGCTGATAGTGCCGCCATCATGACTTGGATGCTACGCAATGTCGTAGAAGCCGGGACTGGTGGTGCTGCTCAGTTAGATAATAGACAAGTTGCCGGCAAGACCGGCACCTCCGACGAAGCCCGCGATTTGTGGTTTATTGGCTACATTCCCCAGATGGTGACAGGGGTGTGGTTAGGTAACGATAATAACCGCCCCACAGACGGTAGCAGTAGTAGCGCCGCTTACACCTGGCACGAATTTATGGAAAAAGCGGTAGAGGGGATGCCTGTAGAAAAATTTCCCAAACGACCCAAGTTAGAAGGTCGTAAAGGTACTATTAAAGCCCAGGCAGTCAAGCCGAAACAATTGCTGAATCGTTCTATTTCTGCTGATGAGGACTCAGAAGAGGAAAGTTCTAGAAATTCTAATTCTGAGGATAGTGATTCATCGAGGAGACGTAGAAGCAGGAGAAGCTATTCTCAAAAAGACGAGCAATCTAGCGACTATACCCCAAGACGGAGAAGGCGCGATCGCAGCGAAGAATCAACTTCCAGTAACTCTTCTTCAGAATCATCTACTCAACGGCGGCGCTCTAGAAGAGTAGAATCTGATTCTTCCCCGTCTGGAAGAACTCGGCGATCTTCCTCTCCCGACAATAGTTCAGGTTCTTCAGGTTCTTCATCGCCACAACCATCCTGGCGGGATCGGCTTAGACCACCTCAGCAATGAAGAGTGGGTATTGGGCAAAACAGTTCTGAGGGCTGAGTTCCGTTAGCGGTAGCGGGGCATTTAGCCCATGCTGAGTGCTGAATCCTCACTCAGGACTCAGAACTCAGGACTCAAAACTAAACTCCAGAGGGATGTTAGGTGATACGCTCATTTTATAGTGTGTTAAATACTGTTACCTAACCTTGGAGAGAATACTCATGCATGTATTTATGCAAACATCAGCACCAGCCATAGATGCTGCTCCTCATTTTCCCTTAGCTTTTACCTTGGTATATGTCGTTGGTTTTATTGCTGCTGTAACTATTGGTTCAATAGCTTGGTACAACTCAAAACGCCCCGCAGGTTGGGAAAGCAAAGAGCGTCCTGATTTTGTGCCGAAAGTTGATAAAGAAGAAACTCCGGGTGTGGGTAAACCGAAGTCATAATTTAGTTATTAGTCATTTGTCATTAGTTATTAGACTAGAGACTTTTGACTGTGATTAGTTTTGCACTTCAACCCAACGGCGGTAAAGCTTTTGAATTTGTTTGAGAAGTTTAGTGTGAGCCGGTTGAGTTGAATCATTCGGCTTCACTATATCCTGCAATTCCGTCAAGAGTCTGGCTTCTTCGACGGCAACTTCCCCATCGCTATAAATTAAGCCACTGATGGCTTCAATCAGATTTTCACAATCTTCAAGACTGGGGCGATCGCCTAAATACTCCTGCACCCACTCATAGCACTCTTTTGGCTGTACAGGAACTAATTCGTACAGCCAAGGCTTAATTTCTGGATCGTTAGCCAAACCTTTTGCTTGGGCTATTTCGCGGAGATATTGCCGTTCTTCCGGCTGGATTCTGCCATCAATCCAGGCGGCTCCAATCAGGATTTTAACTAAGTTTTTGACATTGGAAGGGCTAACCATTGCTGCCTCCTCTGGTAGATTAAGACCTCCACCAAATCGTACAATCCTAAACAGTATTCATTCGGAATTATTGGTTTTTCTTAAGCGAACTATAAAAAAGCCATCCATGTCTTGTTGATGGGGCCAGACTTTAAACCAACCTTGAGGCGTGCTATGGACAAACTCAGGTAACTCAAAGCCCCCCGGAGACTCAATTTGCCAATCAGGTGACTCAGCTAAAAATGCCGAAATCACTTCTTCGTTTTCTGCTGGATGCAATGTACAGGTGGCATACACTAATACACCACCAGGTTTGACAAAAGTTGATGTATGTGTTAATAATTCTTTTTGCAGCCCCGAAAGTTCCAGGACAGATTCTGGTGTCTGTCGCCAACGAGCATCAGCATGACGGTGCATGGTTCCCAAACCGGAACATGGAGCATCAAGTAATACCCGATCTGCGGTGTTTTGAAATTGGTTGAAGTGGCGGCTGTCGCCAGTGTAAATTTGAATAGATCGCAAATTTAGGCGTTGAGAATTTTCTTGAAGTTTGCGAAGACGAGAGGAAGTGCGATCGCAAGCCCAAATTTTTCCCTTATCTGCCATCAACTCAGCGATGTGGGTTGTTTTACCCCCAGGTGCAGCACAGACATCAATTATCACCTCATCTGGTTGGGGGTCAAGCAAATGACTTACTAATTGGGCGCTACTATCTTGTATAGTCCACCAACCTTCTTTAAAACCAGGTAGTTTTTGAATTGACCCAGTATTACCAATAAATCGTAAAGCTTGGGGTAAATGAGGAATCCGGTTTACCAAAATACCAACAGATTGCAAAGCCGCCTCAACTTCATCGATGGAAGTGCGAAGAGGGTTGATACGCAAGTCAATTGTTGGTGATTGGTTCATCCATTCACACAGTTGTTCTGTCTCTTCAAAATCCAGTTGTTCTAACCAAACTTGAATAATCCAGTCAGGAAAGCTGTGTAAAATACCCAAGCGTTCCACTGGGTTTTCTGGAAGTTGTAACGGATCAGTATGGAGAGATGAGACAGTGTTTTCTTCCCCTGCCTCCCCTACCCCCCCTGCTTTTCTAAGATACTGGCGTAATAGACCGTTAACAAAACCCGTGAGTCCAGAAAAACCGTTTTCTTTAGCTAGTTGGACTGTGGTATTAACAGCAGCTGAGGCGGGAATACGCTCTTGATAACGGAGTTGGTAAAAGCCCAGATGTAAGATGGTGCGGAGGTCTGGTGGTTGTTGATGAGATTTCTTTTTGGCGAATTGATCGATGAGAGTATCAAGAGTGCGCTGCCTTCTAACACTGCCATAAATTAATTCTGTCACCAAGCGGCGATCGTTATCAGGCAAATTAACTTTTTGCAGTACTCTATCTAGAGCAACATCAGCATAAGCCCCCTTATGAACATCTCGCAGGGCGATAAAAGCTAGTTGACGGGGGTTTGTCATGGAAACAAGATTCAGGAGTCAAGAGGCTTTTGTATTTTAACTCCCAACTCTTTAGAGTGTTCCAAAAAATTTGGGTTAAGGATTTTTAGTACTGATTTTTGACCTGTAGAGACGCGAAATTTCGCGTCTCTACCAAAGATTTTGGGCTTAACTTAACAGGATTGCAACTGGAAGTGTCTTTAATTACGAATTATTTTAACTTCCCTATCGAGTTATATAGGGGTCTAAACTAGCGATTTCAAGCTCACATGCTCTCGAAACCTGTTCTGCTGGTAATTTACCAAAGCTGATTAATGGTAAATAAGTGGGGTTTGCCATCAGTTCTTTTGCCAATAAGAATCCAGTAATTGTCCAAGTTTGATATTTTCTGGCTTGTTTGCCAATCAATCGCCCTTTCTTACCGTCGTAATATTCTGGCCATTCATCTGTACTGAGTCGTCCTTGGGCAGTTTCAATAGCCTTTTGTGCAAGACTTATTTTGTTAGTTTTCACAGCCGCAGCTGCCAACATCCACATTAAAACTGGCCAGCTACCAGCATTATGATACGACCAGGGGATATTTTTGGGGTCACATCCAGTTACAATTCTGTATTCTTCATGTTCTAAAGCTGGAAAACAAATTTTCATCGGCATATCTCCCACCAAATCATCCCATCGTTCCTCAATGAGAGTCATAATCGCTTGTGACTGTTCTTCGGTGGCTAAGTCTGAAATGATTGCCATTAAGTTTCCGAGTGAAAAGAAGCGAGTATCTAGCTGCGACGGCCCAACATTACCGGCTAGATAACCACCTTTTTTGGGCAGCCACTTATCTAATTCATAATAGGGAACAGAATCTACATATATGTTGAACAAATTAACAGCAGCCTTGCCATATTCTTCACCTTTGAAGCGATAAATTTCATTTAGGCGATTAATATCTATCCAATAATGCTGGCGAATATGAGCGCATAAAAGAGGCAATCGGTTATCAATGGCTGCAACAATATCAGAATTCCCTTGGCAAATTAGCAGTTCACGAGATGCACGCAATGCCGTGTAAAAAAGAACTTGCAGTTCTAAAGGATGCCCATAAATGCCCATCCGACGGTCAATCATACAAGCACCATCTGGAACCAACAGCGTTGGGTACATATCAAAACGATTCGCCAAGCAGATTTCCATGATTAACCTGATTCCATTTTGGAATTCAGGTTGATAAGCCAAAGAAAAATCTTCTGTAGCGACTACATAAGCACGCAATAAAATAATCCACCATAAACAAGAATCTACTGGTGTAACTCTAGCGATCGCATGTTCGCCAAAGTCTGCTTCTAGATATTCTTGTCCATTGTCCAATACAACTTTGAAGCTAGCTGGTATTAATCCTCGTCCCGGCTTGTAGGCATCTAATGCCTTTTCTTTAGGCTGTAACTTTAAGGTTTCTTCTAAGAAATTACGAACAATATCTGTTCTACCTTTGATCAGAAAAATTAGACCGGAAGAAACAAAATCTCGAACAAAGCACTGGTCATAATTGAGTGCCTCTACAGATGAATCATAAGCGGCTACCGTACCAACGGGGCGACCTTGATAGTAGAGAACTGATTTTTCTAGCGTTTGCCATGCTTCTTCCACTTCTTTTAAATTTTCAGTAGTTTCCAATTCGTTTGGGTGCATCGCCAGAATAACTCCATTCGGGTTGTGAATTTGTGGTAGATGCGGATTCATTTCTTATTTTTGCTATTCTCAGCATAACAAAAACGATTCTTTGAATAGCAAATATAATTTGGAGAAAATTAATCAACTAACAAGTAATAAAACTGCTGACATTTATGCAGTTTTATTGCTAGTTAATTTGTTTATAATCGATTCCTCTTTTGGTGAATTTATAGTTGTTCTCCACCGCAAGTAGTAATATGATTATCAAAACAGTCACACAAGATATATTTTTAGATTATTTCTTGTTCTGTTTCATGCCCAGAATCTTTGCTTTACCAAACAAAAATATATCTTCAGTGCTGTTTAGGGTTTGTGTGAAGTTAAAACTGGTTACAGTATATTTGCTTGAGCAGGATTAGTTTTTGACACTAAGAGGTCAGATTATTCCCCTATATCATAATAATTTATAACTTTTTTTCAGAATATGCAAGATAGACTCTTTAAACGGTGAAGATGTCAATACTTCTGAAGAGTTATATATTTTACCCTGTTGTTAAAAAATAGATAAAGTTGAGCTAAGGTTACAGGAATACCCGGTAAGCGTAGAGCGTCAGTTCCTTTAGGGCTGAGAGTGTCAATCAGAGAAAATTGGTTCTGCTGCAATATCATCTAAATGCGTGCTGCCGAGCAAATTGTGCCACTCTGTTTGCAGTGCTGCATCTTTAGGATTTTTCTGGCGCAGTTGAGCCAGTGTGGTCAGTGCGTCATACCATATCCCGTTTTGGGCATAAATAGCATAGCGCTTTTGAAGTTCTGTTGTTTGTAGCTCTTTGACTATGGCGGGATTGAGTTCGACTCTTGTTATTACCCCTTCGACATAAGTCGGGGGAGAATTCTTTTCTTGGTCACAGTTAATGGTGAAAAACCAGCGATATTGTTTGTTTAGTTCCAAAGCAGGAGCAGTGGTAGGCAGAGAAACACCGATGACTCCTGGTTTTTCTGGTAGAGCGATCGCTTTTTTATAAATCTCGTTAGAGTCCCGATCTTGCAGCACAAATTCAACTGCATAGGGTAAGTCTTTGGTATATGGCACATAGAAAAACCAACTTGGGTGTTCTACCGTTGTCTTTCCCCAGACATTGATTACTGAGTCAGCTTCCTTAGTAAAGGACACTAAAGCAGTCAGGTCATGTTTAGTAATTGGACATCCACCAATGCTGCGCTTCGCTCCACCACGAATGCGACCTCCAGGAGGGGGGCCGGGTGGAAGTACGGGTTGATTATAAGTTGTGGCTTGAGCAAGGATCGTTTTAGCATCAGAGCGAGCGCTAGGTGAAGAAACAAGAGTTGGTTTCGCCACTACTGGAGTCAGGCTAACTAGTAAACTGGTGCAGCTAAAAACTACTAATATAAACAGTTTTATCGGCTGTGAATTTGACTTCATAAAAACCCTTCCTTAACTATGTAAGCCTTGTAGATTTATCTGCTAGTTATCCAAAAATTTAATCAAAAAAATCTTTATCTATTTCCCATTCCCTATTTAGGGACTTCCACCCGCACTTTTTTTGCTGAATTATAAACTGACATCAGGCTAACTGTGGCTACCAGCGATAAAATCGATGGGATAAATGGTACCCAAGCACCCGAAATTAACAGACCAAAACAGATTATATAAAGAACACCAGAGGTAATACTGACTCCCAATGCCAACCAAGGCAAGGAAAGCTTTTGCCAAGCCCAAACTCCTCCTAGCAAAGACCAACCCCAAATCCAGACCACCTCAGACCACAGCGACCAAACCCGCAGTAACGGCCGCCCATCCTGCACAGCACTGAGGATCTGGCTAATCATCTGGGCTTGTACTAACACTCCTGGCATTTGCTCGTCTAAAGGAGCGCCATAAGGTGTAGCCCAGGTGTCTTGAGAATCCCCTTTTGCTGTCACACCAATCAAAATAATTTTGTCTTTAATCGCACTGGGGTTAATTGGACTAGCTAAAAATTGGGTTAGCTTCACCTGTTGGGCTATCTGTTTTGGAGAACGGTAGTTAAGTAAGATTTGACCGCCATTAGCATCAATTTCGTGATAGCCCCCAGAACGAGACTTCAGACTCGGAAAAATAGTTTTACCGAGTTGCAAATTCCCTTCAGGGGTGAACTTTGGTTGAATTCCTGAAGGGCGGAGATACAAGGAGGCTAGTTGTAGACTGAATGCAAAGGTAGCAGGACACAACGATGTCGGCTCCTGGTTCATGAACAGGAGATGGCGACGGATAACTCCATCAGGATCGTGAATAAAGTCACTGAATCCCAGATTTATTTCGGGGATTTCTGGTGGCGGCTTAATACCTGTGATATTTGCTCTGCTATCACTTCCTTTACATACGCCAACTAAGTTCGGAGTTTGTTGAAGACGAGTAATTAAATCTGGTTGTTTGGCTGGAAAATCACGGTAAATATCCAAGCCGATCGCATGGGGATGGTATTGATTCAGTTTTGCCAAGACTTTATTGAGAGATTTTTCGGAAATGGAAGCTCCAATTAACGACTCATTATTTTGTCTTTGAATTGCCAGATCGCCATCGTCAATTGTGATTACCAGCAGACGCGAATCTAGGGCCTCTGTTGGGCGCGATCGCATCATCTGGTCAAAAATGGGAATTTCTAGACTTTCTAGCCAACCCAACCATCTCACCCCAAAAACCAAGCCTGTAATCGCCAAACTGGATAACAGGGTTGTCGTTAATCTGCGTCTGGTAGACAAACTGGTAGACAAAGCTAAATTCGGTTTCTCTTCAGGTTTTGTTGTAGACCATAATTTATCCCAAGTGGGTGGTGTCTGGGCTGGATTTTGGCAAATCATTGGTAGCCAAGTTGCACAGGGAAATCGATCTTCAAGTCCTTGCAATCGTTCTCGTGCTTGGCGTACCGCTTGATATAAAGACTCGCCACCAGCAAAGCCTTGGAGAAAATACTTTAAGAATTCCTTCGCAACCTGGTCTGGAACCGGTTCGCGCATGACAATCATCTGAGGGATTTGCAAATCAGCCAATTCTCGTGCCAATCCCAATCCATCACAGGAGTTGAATATAGCTAGTTGCAAACCGTTTTCAATGGCTTTCCTGAGAGCGTACTTTAATTCGCCAATGGTCAGACTATCAGTTTTATTCAGGTAAATTCGTCCGCTTTCTCCATTTTTGTTACTAGAACTGTGTCCTGCAAAAAAGAGAATATCCCAGTTTTTTCCCCAAAGCTGCTCAGTTAACTCTTTACGTTGTGGTTCTACCAAAAAACTGACATCTGCGTTACTACACTGTTGCAGTAGAGCTTGATCTGCCTGGGTGTCAATCCCCTGACTATTGCCTACAATTGCCAAAATATTGACTAATGGATTTAAAGTACGTGGCTTATGAATGCGATCGTAAGATGGTGAGGAAAGGGCGATTTCAGCCTTGGGGTAGCGTTCTAATAAGTCCCACAAATGCCAGGGTAATAGCTGCAATTGGCTATTTTCTGTTTGCAAAATCACTCGCACTTCTTCGGTGGACAACAATCTTTCTAACCATTTTTCTCTCAAGGGGCGAAACTCTTCTGCTCGCAACCAGGTATTAAAGCGGGCCCGCAAGATATGGGAAGTGTTTTCGCAGTCTTGAATCATCGATACATTCGTCACCTGCATTTTGTCTGCATGGAGGCGATAACGATTGCCTATCTGCCGATAACTAGATTGCCAATGACTGTAATAGAGCGGCATTTCGGGAAATGAAGGGAGCTTCCCCGTAATTTCTGTTGTAGCCCGCTCGTGTTCTTCACCAATTTGGAGGGTGACAGCAAACCCTTGCTCAAAACTACCCTCTCCGAATTTCAGAACTACTAACTTACCCATGACTGTCGCTATCTCCCTGTGCAAAACCATGCCCTTTATCTAATACCCGATCGCAAACTAAACAAGACTTCACAGACTTTTTTTTAAATCTCCAAAAGCCGCCTTGAATTTGTAATTTTTAATTAACCAATAACCACTTAATAAATTACCGACAAACAGGGAAGATAGCTAGATATTTCAAATTCTAAAATGTTCGGTAATGCTAGTATCATTGATTGCTACCCTAACGCTAAATTGCTCTGTAGGTTCACCACGAAATTGCAACTGAATGTAGTTGTCTAATTTTCTCGATTGAGCGTCTAGAAATACTTCTCCCGAACTATCTAGAACAGTAAGATGAACTCCGGGCGGTAGGTAGATTTGATTCCCAGTGGCGTGCAATTGGAGATGAATACTGGTTTGTTGATCCTTTTCGGGGCTGATTTCCACAATCAACATTACAGGTTGGTTCAGAATTTGGATACCCAAATCAATCAGTTTTGCGCGTTTAGTAATTGGTTCTGGTCTATTGAGGGCATTGAGTTCGACAGTTTCAGTACTGCGAAAGGTATAAGTTGGTCTGAGTTCCGGCACATTCCACAGGGATTCAATAGTCTGCCAACCTGCTTCAAATATACCAGCAAACCACTGGCTTAAATTGACGAGTGAACTAACTGGGAATTGGCGCAGCTGATCCAGGTGGTCGATAAAGGCTTCTAATGGTTGCAGTTGTTCTAAAGGCAATGTTTCAGTTGCGACACTAGGAATAAAACCAAGTAGCTTGGCTTCTTGGAGCGATTCATCAAATTGAACTACTAAATAACCCACCCGTTCTTCCCAAGTTTCTGGAGGAATGGAACACATCTGCTGATGCAGATGGACGGGGCGACATTCCAGACGACCAACTGAGGGCACTTCTAAGTCAGCTACATTTGCACAGAGGCGCATAATGGGGTTCCAAATGTCACCAGCTTGGAGTTCTGTAGGAATATCCATCATTTCCAAGTAGTCATTCACCACCCATACAGCTAGCGTATTCAGCCGAACTTGCTCTGCTTTTTCAGAATTTGGCTGTTGGTTAGCAAATTCCTGGGCAGTTCTGCGAGCTAATTGGGAAATCGGCAATTTTAAAGCGAAATCGTCTAGCTGATAGGTGTAGTTACTCATAAGTCAGTTTCTAGTGATCGATGCTGCTGTGTACATATCATCTGCATTCAATAAATTTATGCCACAAAATAAGAATTAGAGGTTGTTTGAAATTACAACCAGTTGCCAATTAATACATAGGCAGACCAAAAGCTTGGTGCTTTGTAGTTAGGATGTTTTAGCAGTTTTAGTTGGGCCCGGTGGACAGCTTCGGCTTTGGAGATTTTGCCAGTCTTGAGTTCTTGATAGAAAGCACCAACAAACATTGCCGTCGATTCATCATCAATCTGCCACAGGGAAGCTATGGTACTGCGTGCGCCGGCTCGTACAGCTGCTCCTGCTAGACCGAGTGCTGCACGGGTGTCTCCTGCTGCTGTTTGGCAAGCACTCAAAACTAATAGCTCTACTATGGTTTTTCCGTGACTGCGAAAGAGAGTATCAAAATCTTTAACATTAATCTGACCATCAAAATCCAAAATAAAAGTGTCTTCAAGGCGGGAACTAAACTGACCGTGGGTTGCTAAATGCACTATGTTGAATGAAGCGCCACTAATTTGACTTTCTAAATTCTTCTTCTTAAAATCTCCATCTATTAGGCTAGTTGTTGAGACTCCTGCTTTGGTAATGCCGTTAAATTCAGATTTGATTGCAAGCAACGGTGCAAACTTTGAAAAACCTGGTGGCGGCTGAGTTAATCCTGCGGTTAGCGCTCTTAGCTGCTGTTTTACTAATGGTTTCGGGTCGAGGAGTTGCAGCCCCACACTCAGAGCAATTGCGTATTTCTCTACTAAATATTTCTCACCATCATAGAGGGCTGCCATTGGTAAATTGCGTAAGGGGCCATCTAGGACAAACACTAGGGTATCTACTTTACTTTTTTGCAATTGTGATTCAATGGGTTGAAGCAGCCAGTTGTAAACTTGATGTGCCTGGGTTTGGACGAGTTTGGTAGCGGTGGGATTGACAAGATTTTTTCGCAGGTCTAATAACAGTTCCTCTACTGCTGTGCGAGAAATGGGAGTAGTGTAGCTTTGGAGGGGTTGTTTGGGAATTTTGACAATTACCTGGAGTTCGTTTTCAAGAATAATCGGATAAAGGATGACAGCCGTGGGATTATCTTTGTCTACTACCCGATCGAGGGCTACTTTCTTATCTTGTAGGCAAGCTTCCCGGAAGAAGTCATCCAATTCTGCTAGTTGGAGTGCTTCAATCCGTTGGCGGGCTTTCTCCAATATTTTTTGATCTGATTTTCCTTCTTGAGATTTCAGCAGTAACTCTACTGACTCTCGGTAGACGGGTTCTACACTGTCCCGGAAGTTGAATTGCAGATCCTGGTTTACTACATCTTTATTGACTACTAAATCTTTGCGGAGAGACTGGAGAGTTTCCACAGCAGCATCATACGCTGCGATCGCACCCTTAATATCTTTTTGTACCCGCAGCAATCTACCTAACTGCCACTCCAATGTATAGGTAACTTCTGGTGCATTGCTGCTCTGTGCCAAAGCTAACCCTTGCCGGGTAAGGTCTTGCGCTTCTGACCATTGTCCAGTTTCTTCGTACAAGCTGCCTAAACTCTTCAGTGCGTAGGCTTCTGCCCGCTTGTCACCTAAACTGCGAGATTTCTGGATGGCGGTGGCAAGTAATACTGCTGACTCGTGAGTGCTGAGTCCCAAGTAATAGTTTTGGCTCGATGCTTGCAGTACTCCACTCTTGACTTTCGCCATACTTTGTGAAAAGTTGACGAGAGCATAAATACTAGCGCGGCTAGGGGGGAGTTGCTTGAGTTGTGATTCAATCAACGGCAAGAGACTTTGCAGTTGTGCCCATTGTTTATCTTCAATGAGTAGACTGAGGTGATTGAGTTGTGCTTGAACTTTTATTAAGGGTGGGGGAGATGCTGCAACGGTTTGTTGATAATAAGCGATCGCCTGTAGCTTATTCTGTTGTTGACGGGCATGATTCCCCAGACTGAACAGACTGGCGGCAATATCAGCGCTTGAGTGCAGATGTTGAGCAATCATCAGACTTTCTTCTAACGCCTGACGTGATTTTTTCAAATCGCCCGCTACCAAAAGGGTATCACCGAGCGATCGCAAACTCACTGTCTTTTCTCTAGAGTCTGGTTGAGATTTTAATACCTGACTGACGCGATCGAGTGTTTTGATTGCGCGGGGGTAAAATCCTTGGGTTCGCCACGCCTGTGCTTGATTGATTAGCGATCGCACCACACCGCTTTGATTATCTGCTTGCCGATAAATTTCTTCTGTACGCTGCCAAGTTGCTAAAGCTTCCTCAGCCTGTCCCATTCTCAGTTGAAGACGACCTTGAATATCTAGTGCTTGGGCAAATATTTGCAGATTTTGGTTTTCATCCTGTCCTTTGAGCAAATTCAAGCTCTCTGCAATTGCCTGTTGTGCCTGACTCCATTCACCAAGTTGCTGGTAAGCTAGGGAAAGATTACTCAGTGTCACTCCCAGCTTGATGCTTTCCCCTTGCTGCTTGTATACTTGGACAGCCTGTTGTAAGATTTCTATTGCCTTGGCAAAGTTTCCTGCATCGTATAAAACTTTGCCTTGCTGGAGTAGTGAGTCAGGGTCAGCGATCGCAGCTAGCGACGTAAGGCTATTAATTGGTAGTTGAAATGAGGAATTAATTGAACTAGGAACCCTTGCCAGCGCGGGTGAACCAAGGATACATAGCAGAGCCATCAGGAAGTATAAAGGCAAACGTAAAAAGTGAGCCGACGGGTTCTTCTTCCAATGTCCAGGCTGCTTTTGCCTTTTAACTTTTACAGAATTCGCGGCAACAATCCTAGTTGTTTTAGTCATAAGCATGACAATAGATAAATGATAACCAGGAACGCACAGGATTTACTGTAAGTGTTTGGGCTACTAGGGTAATGTTACCATTCCCATCCATTACTCATGCATGAGCTTTTGCGATCGCTCTACTCTACTGCTGCAAAACCCAACGGCGAAACAGTTCTACCATAATCCGCCAACTTCCCTGAGTTTCTTCAACCACATCATGACGCTTCAGAGTATTCAGCGCTTCCTGTAAATCGTCGTCGTTCATACCTGTAGACTGAGCTAAGGCATCCAGATTTAGCCCTTCTAGGTGAGGTGCAAGTACTCGTACAATTGCCTGTTGACCCTCAGCACCCCGCGCAGCCTGACCCCAAACCCCATCAAAGTAGTAGCGTCCCCGCTTGAAAAACTCAGGGTCATTGATAACTGCTTCCACATCTTCTACAGTGAAAACTGGGTCACGCGATCGCCCTTGCTCAAAAACAAAGTCATTGTAGCGGCGCACTAGCTGAAAACCCAGCAGTTGCACTAAATATGGTTGACCATGTGTCAAAGCATAAATTTCATCTAAAGCTTCCGGGATGTAGTCGAGTGGGAAGTCTTCATTATCTGGGTTAGCAAGAATTTTGCGGGTAGCTGCACGTTCTTGAAAGCCGACATGAATAAGAATAACGCTGGCGAAGAAGGGTTGAAAATAATCTGCCGTCATCTCCTCCAAGGTGTGCAAACCAGCAAAAGCAAAGGCGATTTTAGAACTCATTTGTACCAAACCGCGCAGAAAACCCATGAAATCTATAGGGATTTTTTTCGCTTCAATCAAATCTTCAATTTTCTCGAATTCGTCTAAGGCGATAATTAACCCACCTTCTAGCTGTGCTTCCACCTGTTTTAAATAGCGTTCAAAAGTCCGGTAAGGGAGATTTAGTAAATCAGCGTCAGATGGTGGTGAAAGTTTCACAGTTTCAGAAATTTCATCACAAATTGCCATTAACACCTCACCTACACCTTGGGGACTATCTCCCAAACGTAGCAAGTTGACATAAGCTAGCTGGATTTGTGAGCCTAGACAGTTAGCAGCGTTAACCAGAATAGAAGTTTTGCCCATGCGCCTGTGACCGTAGAGAACTACAGACTGGAGTTGATTACCCATCAGCCAGAGTTCTTCTAACTGTCTAATGACATCTTCTCGCCCAACAAAGAGATGACCTTGAACGGGGTCGCCTACAATATAAGGATTAACCACAGGCTTGGTGATGGAAATTTCTCCCACTTCACCAGCGATTTGTAAAAGGCTTTTTTGCCAAGTTTGAGCGATGTCTATGATTAACCCTTGCTCTGCTTGCGGCAAGGTATGAGCTTGATTTATGATATTTGTCAGTTCGCCTAATGCTCTATTAAAAGCTAGAGACCTGGCTAAACGTGATACACTATGAACGACAAACTGAACATCCTCAACAACTCGACGCAGATTAGTGAGAAATTTCCAGGTATCTGGACGCAAAAGCGGTTCTTGTGGAAAAGAAGAAACTTCAATAGCAGCAATAGAGACTGGTTTTTTAGCTTCGTAAAACAGCGTTAAAGTTTGGGCAAGGACAACCATCTCCTCTCCGTAAAGTAGAGAACGCACTTTTGTAAAAACCTCTACAGCTTGTGCTGGTTTTTTTTCATGCAGATACCAGAAACCGGCAGCAGCACAGGCAGGAATATCTAAGTGACTGGAGGCTGAGACTAAATATACTAATTGCCAATCAAAGGGATTTTTTGATAGCCCAGATATACGCCAAATAATTTGCTCTGAGGGCATTTTGGCAAGTACCCTATTGACTGCTTGGACAACAGGAATAAATTGTAGAGTATATGCCAACAATATATTACTATTATCCAAACCTTTTTCCCAATCATTTTGCAGCCAATTTTCCAAGTACCAGACAAGATTAGGAATAGGAAGCGGAGTAATGCGAGGGAGTAGCCAGCTACCGTTTTGAATTGTTCGCAAGTTTAAAGTTGAACCAATCAGCCAGGTTTCTGGACGCAGTACCGCCACGCCTCCTGCCACACCTCCTGCCACGCCGAACGCCATGCCTTCCACCACACCTCCCGCTATGCCGAACGCCACGCCTACCGCCACACCTCCCACCACGCCTCCCACCACACCTCCGTCCACGCCGAACGCCATGCCTCCCGCCACGCCGAACGTAACGCTTCCCGCCACACCTCCTGCCACACCGAACGCCATGCCTCCCACCACGCTTCCCACCACGCCGAACGCTACACCTCCCACCACGCCTCCTGCCACACCTCCCGCCACACCGAACGCCACACCGAACGCCACGCCGAACGCCACGCCGAACGCTACACCTCCCACCACGCCGAATGCCACGCCAAACGCTACGCCAAACCAGTTAACGCGAATGTTTACTGCCTGAAAAATTAGACCTATAGCTATAGAACCCATTTGACATCTTTTACTGTGTTGAAGTAAAGTGACGGCAAAAGTCGTATCCAGCAGTTATGCCATACTCTAGCAGCCTCACAGAT